>CAYZPM010000008.1:0-85314 GCA_964480365.1 uncultured Gallionellaceae bacterium | reverse complement strand
ATTTGCGTTGTGCCTTGGTGGTGGCAATCTTGACCAGACGCCAGTTGCGCAGGATGTACTCGTGCATTTCTGCGCGTATCCAGTGAAGCGCAAATGACACCAGACGCACCCCGCGTTCCGGGTCGAAATGCTTGACAGCCTTCATCAGGCCAATGTTGCCCTCTTGAATCAAGTCCGCATGCGGCAAGCCGTAACCGGCGTAACCGCGCGCCACACTGACTACCACGCGAAGATGCGATACGACGAGCTGACGCGCCGCCTCCAAATCGTTGTCGCGGCGAAAACGGGCGGACAGCGCCAACTCTTCCTCATGCGTCAGCATGGGGAATTGGTTCACCGACTGAATATAACTTTCCAAGCTGCCCACTGCCGAGGGCATGGGTAACGCCAAAGCTTGATTCATGGTTACGACCTCCTTAAATGGAATATTAGCACTCTTATGGCTAGAGTGCCAATAGGTATAATATGTATTGTAACAGTATGTAAAAAATGAATAAGTTAGGAGCAATAATAAGGCGCATAATAGCCAACGCCAAAGAAAAACAGCGAGGCATCTTGGAACCCGTAGAGCTATTGAAGCAAGATTTGGCGATTGAGCCGGATCTGCAAAATTTTATCGGCTTTATTTTTGAGAGCGTGAGCAGACTCGGGGGGGATGTCTTTGCCTCCACTATCGTTTTGCTCGACCTGATGAAAAGTTTGCGTGACGCAGGTGCGGCCACAGGACATCCCCTGCCGGTCAGTCTTGTGCTGCAAGGCCGCCACCTGCTGGCTCAATGGGGAGAGCAGAAATCTGTCAGGATTTTGGACTTCGCCCGTTTGCCTCACCAGAAAGATGTCGCGCAATTGCAGCAGCTCCTGCAAAACTCGACTGCATTGACCGACCCGGAGATACTGTTGCAGCGCAACGCCCAGATGGTGCGCCACCTCAATGAGGTTCGCGCTCGCACCGAGAAAGAAATAGAATCGCTTCATCAGGCCGTGGAAAAACGTCAAAACGAGTTGCACGAATCCATGCGCCAGGCCGAAACCGACCCGCTCACCGGACTGCTCAACCGCCGCGCCTTCGATGAAAGGCTGGATCGGGCATTCCATCACACCATGCGACAAAAGAAGGCAGCACTCTCGCTGGTGCTGTTTGATCTCGACCATTTCAAGGAAATCAATGACGAATTCGGTCATCAGTTCGGCGATACCTACCTCAATAAAATGGCGCATATTTTGCGCAGCGTTATCCGCGAGGATGTGGATTTCGCGTTCCGTTTTGGCGGGGACGAATTCGCCATGGTGATCTTTGCGGATTACCCGCTTGCCTGCGATAAGGCGCAGCAAGTGCTGCAATTGATGGATAACAAGGTTAGCATCGGCATTACTGCCATTAACCCTGATACCCCGGATGGCCTTTCCCTCGAAACTTTTTTTCACCGCGCAGACAGTGCATTATATGAGGCCAAACACCGGGGGCGTGGCAGAACCATAGTGGATATCTGCATGTCCCCGGAAAGCGGCGAGTGCCTGTCCCCGTGCCCGAAAATGGAGTTACCCAATTGTAATCGCTACGCTGAATTCGTTGGCAAACCCATATCCCGTCGTTGCCAAACGGCAGAATTTACCCATGGCTAAAAGCTATGATAGCGCCTCGGATTGCAAGCTGTTGTATAACAGCTCGGCACAAAACGAAAGCGCGCTCATCCTGTTGCGCTCGAAGCTGTCGGCGATCGCACAACGCCTAGGCATACCCGATTGGAAGAAAGAAAACATCTTGCTGGTCGCGTCAGAATTGGTTACCAATAATGTCAAACATGCGGGCGGACGCGGCATGATCCAGATTTGGCAACAGCCTGGTCCGGTTTTGGACATTCTCGCGCTCGACTTCGGTCCCGGCATAGCCAACCTGAGCCAAGCGGAGGAGGATGGTTATTCCAGCGTAAACACGTTAGGTAAAGGATTGGGCAGCATCCGCCGCTTGAGCGATGAGTTGCTCATTTACACGCAACAAGAGAATTCGAGCCGGGAAAGAAAGTGGAGTGGGAGCGTTTTTCTTGCACGTTTCTTCCCCGGTGACAACAAGAACACTGACGGCGCAAATATACTGCCTGGATTCAAGGTTGGCATGTTCTCCCGCGCATTATCGGACTTGCGTTATAACGGCGACCGTATCTATTTGCAGCAGGAGGGCAAAAGGTTGCGCTGGTTGCATCTCGACGGCTTGGGGCATGGCGAGCGTGCGCAGGAGGCCACGACCAATCTTGCTCCCCAGCTCTCTCGCGGCAACGATCCGGGCGCAATCCTGAAGGCGGTGAACCAGCAACTGACCGGTTCGCGCGGGGCGGTGGCTATTATCGGTGAAATCGATCTGAGCCAGAATAAGGTGCAGCTTGTCGGCGTGGGAGATATGCATGCCCACCTTTACGACAAGGAGCAAATCAGCGGCATTCCTTTTGCGCCGGGCATTCTGGGCAGGGAACACCGGACGCCATCCGTGTTTCAGTCCGATTTCGGCAAGAAGAGCATAGTGGTGAGCGCCAGCGATGGCATCCGTCGCAATTGGGATACGGCGAACTTTGTCGGCTTGTTCAACCAGCACCCGCAGTTGATTGCTTACACGCTGGGGAATATCATGGGAAGAATTTCGGATGATCAGTCCATTTGTGTTTCAACCATAGAATAAGATTAGTAAAACGATAAACGATAGGGGAACAAACATGACACAAAAAAAAGATCTCAGCGAAAAAGTGGCTGCCTTATTCAACCTGAAAGTCGGCAATATTTCTTCTGAACTTGAGGGGCCGGGGCGAAAGTTTTTTTGCTGCGACAACAGGTTGATGGATGACGACGAAGTTGCCGATTTGAGCGGCGAATTCATGAATCTGATCGTGGCACTACTGGCTTCGCAAGACCCAACCAGTCAAGGATCGCCGCAGTTTCATGCGCTGCAAATGTTCTTCACCGGCCTGTCGCAAAAAATACTGGTGCGCGGCGGTCACGTGGAAGATATGGTGCGCTATGCCCAGCAACTGCAACTGACCTTGATAGGGGCATTGGAAAAGGACAGCGGCATTACCTTTACCCAGTCGCGTTCTGTGCTGCTGTATTTCAGCACCGTATTCAACGAGCTGATCATGGCCGTGTTCCGCGCCTACCTTGATGAAAAGGAACAAGCCCTTTTCGCGCAGGAGCAGGAATTGCGTGAAACCGCCACGCCCATCACGGAAATTTGGGACGGCGTGCTTACCCTGCCTATCATCGGCACCCTCGATTCCAGCCGCACCATGCTGGTGATGGAAGCGCTGCTCAACCGCATTGCCAAGGATCACGCCAGCGCCGTGGTGATGGATTTGACCGGGGTCAAAAACATTGACTCGCAAGTTTCCCACCATCTTATCCAGATGGTGCGCGCGGTGCAACTGATGGGTTCCCAGGCAATTATCACCGGCATCCGTCCGGAAATCGCGCGTGCGCTGATCAGCCTGAATATCAACATGAGCGACATCACCACACGCGCCAGCCTGTCCGACGGACTGAAAGAAGCATTCCGCAGCATGGGCATCCACGTCAGCCAAAAAGCAGACTAATGATCATTCCGGGCCTGCACCTGACCCAGATCGGCAGGGAGGATTTCCTGCTGGAGCCGTCGCGCGGTTTGGACGTCAGCGACCATGACAGACTGGTCGAGAGCATAGTTGAACGTCTTCTAGGCGCCCGTGCCTCCCGCCTGTATTACGACCTTTCCACGCAAATTATCATCGACCCGGTCTATTACAACTGGCTCAACAAACTGGCGCACACAGTCCTCGCTATCAACGTCAAAATGGTCTGTGTGCAAATGCAGCCAACTGCCGCTTTTGCGCTGGTGCAGTTTACCCAGGAGATACCCGTCTTCGAAACCGCCCTGAATATTTCAGACTGGCAGAGCAGCAAGTTGTACACGCCGCGTCCAGCTAAACGCTAAAGTAAACCCCGCTCCTATCCAACGTGATAGTTAGATGACTTCACCCATGTGCTGAACAAAGGCAGCATGGGCGTGGTCAGCCCGCTGGGTCGGGTCTTGTATTCAAACAGAAACAAGAGAATTATTTTCCGCTCTTGCCGTATTTTGAAATTACTTAAGCTCAATCTGCAGGGTGTTGCGCCACCGCATAACCATGCGCCCAGTAGGCCTTGCAGCAGGCCGAAATTCAGGAAGCGGAGGCTATGAAGGCGTATGCCATTAGTACGTTTGGACTATTGAAAACCAAATGTGAACCTGATAAATTTCAAACCATATCCACACGTATTGTTTTGTTAGCAATTCTTCTTTAAAGTCCAATCACAAAAGTTGCACTTCAGAGTCGAGTCCGCCGATTAGTTTAAATTTATCAGGAGAACGACATGACAAAGAACATTAAGTCTAAGCAAATCGGAATCGTGGCTGCAGTTGTTGCGGCGACGATGTTCGCGGTTCAGCCCGCTATGGCTGATTCTCTAAACTTTGATTGGCTTTACTACCCAGGGCCGGACACGGTCCACATCGTCAATGCCTCACCAAGTGTCGCCGAGTATGTCTATTCCGGCGGATTCAAAATGGAAGACACAACCGGGGCTTGGACTATAGGCGGGGTAACGACAGCAAAAAATGCTTCATTCATGGCATGGTGCATAGACATCTACGACAACATGCAATCGACGGATTACACACTTAAGTCGGGGCCGAATTACGGTCCAATTTCCCACAACACGCTTACCTCTGCTAAAGTATTAGAGCTTGAACGGCTGGCTTCGAACGATCTGTCGAAGGTGACTGACGCCAAGACATCTTCCGCTTTCCAACTGGCGGCGTGGGAAATCATGGCCGAGAAAGGGTCAACCTTAAACGTAAGCAATGGCACTTTTAGCGTTTATGGGGATGCGCTTGGCGCAGATACTCTTGCCAATTCCTGGCTCGGTAGCCTTGGTACGGCGGCACCTACCGAACAGCTCTATATCTGGAGCGCAAACACTCCGGGAAACACGCAGGATCTCGCGGTTTTTGCCCCGGTACCAGAACCCGAAACCTATGCCATGATGTTGGCTGGTCTTGGGCTTCTCGGTGGAATGGCACGGTGGAGGAAGGCTAAGCAGAAATAAGATTCATTCCTGGTTATTCCGAAGGGGTCGGCGCGAGCCGACCCCTTCGCATTTAAAACTGTATTAATTCGATTATTTAGGCTCAATCTGCCACAAGTGTTGCGCTACCGATAGCCACGCGCCCAGCCAGCCGAGGTAGGCTGAGAATCCAAGCAAGGTGAGGCTGTCGCCCGCTGAAAGTGTGTGCAGGGTAAAGTTGCTGGCATACAGTTGCGTTAGCCCGGCGAGGCTGTTGTTGAGCAGGGTTAAGCTGACGGTGATGATGAGCCATGCCGCCGCGCCGCCGAGCAAGCCTTGCAACAGGCCGAAATACAAGAAGGGGCGGCGGATGAAGGCGTTGGTGGCGCCGATCAGTTTGGACACTTCGATCTCTTCGCGCCGGGTGAGGATTTGCAGGCGGATAGTGTTGAAGGTAATGGCCACCAGCGTGAAGCTGAGCAGCACGGCAAGTATCAGCACTGCCAGCCGACCGAACTTGAGCAACGCTTCCAGTTTGCGCGCCCAAGCTGAATCAAGTTGCACCGTTTCCAGCTTGGGCCATTTCTGCAATTCATCGCGCAAGGCTTCCAGCGTCTGCGCGTCGGCCTTTTTCGGATAAACGATATAAGCGTCCGGCAACGGGTTTTGCGTGAGGCCGCCAATCACGTCCGTTAGTCCGGTGCTGTGCTTGAGCTGTTCCAGCGCTTGCTCGCGCGACACATATTCGGCATGGTCAACCGCATCGTGCTGCTGCAATTGTTTGCCGATACGGGCGATATCGTCCTTGCTCGCATCCATTGTCAGAAATACGCTGATCTGCGGCGTGCCGACCACTTGATCGGCAAGGATCTGCACATTTTGCAACAGCACATATACGCCGCTAGGCAGGCTAAGTGCAATGCCGATGACCATGATGTTGAGCAGGCTGGCTACCGGCGTGGCGAGCAGGCGGAGCAGGGTGTATCGCAGCACGTTAAGGTGTTGTCTCATGCCTGTCCTGAGCCTGTTGAAGCCGTCGAATAACCAGCGACTTGACTGGCGTCTTTCGGGTGCCCGGCCAAAAGTTCTTCGGATGACAGCCTAGTCGAATGGCTAGTTAGTTCATCAGAGGACTGCAACTCCCCGTGTTTCAACGTCAGTATGCGCGTGCCGAACTGGCGCAGGATACCTTCGTCGTGAGAGGAGATAAGCAGGGTGACGCCGACTTGGTGGAAGGATTTGAAGATGTTCATGATGTCGTTGGCGTAGTCTGTATCGAGGTTGCCGGTTGGTTCATCGGCCAGCAGGATGGCGGGGCGATTGACGATGGCGCGGGCGATACAAAGGCGTTGCTGCTCGCCGCCGGACAGCGCGATGGGATTGGCTTTTTCGCGTTGCAACAGCCCCACCTTGTCGAGCGCGGCGCGCACCCGCTTGGCGCTTTCGCGGTGGTCGAAGCCGCAGATTTGCAGCGGCAGCATCACGTTGTCGAATGCGTTACGGTCGAACAGTAATTTGTGATCCTGGAAAATCAGCCCCAGATTGCGGCGCAGATAGGGAAGCGCTCCACCCTTGAGGGTTGAGATATTCTGCCCCTTGACAATCACGCTGCCGGAATTGGGATGCTCGATGGCGGCGATGAGATTGAGCAGGGTACTCTTGCCCGCGCCGGAATGGCCGGTGAGAAACACCATGTCGCCTTCGGAGATGTCGAGGCTGACGTTCTTCAGCGCCTCGAAACCGCCGGGATAGCGCTTGTAAACTTGGTTGAAACGGATCATTCATCCAGCCCCAGCAATGCCGCGACAAAATCTTCCGCCGCGAACGGGCGCAAATCATCCAGCCCTTCGCCGACTCCGATGAAACGCACCGGGATCGGATGCGCCTTGGCAATGGCGGCAATCACGCCCCCCTTGGCGGTTCCATCAAGTTTGGTGAGCACCAGCCCGGTAACATCCAGCGCCTCGTCGAACGCCTTCACTTGGCTTAGCGCATTTTGTCCGGTATTGGCATCCAGCACCAGCAGTACCTCGTGCGGCGCACCGGGCAGTGCCTTGGCGATGACGCGCTTAACTTTTTTAATTTCTTCCATCAGGTGCGCCTGAGTGGATAAGCGCCCGGCGGTGTCCGCCAGTACCACGTCTATCTTGCGTGCCATGGCTGCCTGCACCGCATCGTAAATCACGGCGGCGGGGTCGCCGCCCTGCTGGGCGATGACGGTGACATTGTTGCGCACGCCCCATTCCATCAGTTGCTCGCGAGCGGCGGCGCGGAAAGTGTCGCCCGCCGCCAGCAGCACCGACTTACCTTGTCCCTGAAAGTATTTTGCCAGTTTGCCGATGGAGGTGGTTTTGCCCGCACCGTTCACTCCGGCCAGCATGATGACGAAAGGTTGGTGAGTGCTGACATCAAGCTCTTGGGCCAATGGCTGAAGCAGCTTGAGCAGACATTCCGCCAAGACTTGTTTGAGTTGGTCTGCTTCGGTGAGGCGTTGCTCCTTTACTTGGTGGCGCAATTCAGCCAGCAAAAAACGGGTCGCATCCATGCCGACATCGGCGGTGATCAGGATGGTTTCCAGTTCTTCGTACAACTCGTCATCGATTTTCCCGCTGCGTCCGAACAGGTCGGAGAGTTGATCACCGGTGCGTGCCAGTCCGCTTTTCAGTCGGCTTAGCCAACTACGTTTTTCGGATGCAACTTGTTCGGGCGGCGCTTTTTTCAGGAAACCAAACATTTATTCTTTCTCTAAAGAAACAGACAACCAGATTCGCACTCCATACCTGCCTACTCAGCACAAGAAAATGAGGCATAATGCGCACGTATTTTAAGCGGATTACACGTTTACGGGTTAGAGACATGAGACATTATTTATATTGCATCGCGCTGTTGTTGAGTTGGTCACAGTCTGTCGCACACGCGGAAGTGTTCGAGAAGACGCTGTCGAACGGCCTCAAGGTGATTGTCAAGGAAGATCACCGCGCGCCGGTGGTGGTACAGCAGGTATGGTATCACGTGGGCAGTATAGACGAACTCACCGGCACCACCGGCGTGGCACATATGCTGGAGCACATGATGTTCAAGGGAACCAAGACCGTGCCAGCGGGAGAATTCTCCAAGCGCATCGCTGCTGCGGGCGGGCGCGAGAATGCTTTCACTAATGATGACTACACCGCCTATTTCCAGCAATTGCAAAGTTCCAAGCTACCGCTCGCCATGCAGCTCGAATCGGACCGCATGCGCAACCTGAAATTGTCTGATGCCGAATTCGCCAAAGAAGTCAAAGTGGTCATGGAAGAGCGGCGTATGCGCACCGACGACGAGCCGCATGCGCTGCTTTACGAAAAACTCATGGCGGTAGCCTATCAGGAGCATCCCTACCGGCACCCTGTGATCGGCTGGATGAACGATTTGCTTGCGTTCACCGCAAGCGACCCGAGAAACTGGTACAAGACCTGGTATGCCCCCAACAACGCGACTCTTGTAGTGGCCGGGGATGTAAAAGCGGACGCGGTGTTCAAGCTGGCGCAACGTTACTACGGCCCCATCCCGGCACACACGCTGCCGGTGCGCAAGCCGCACAACGAGCTGCCGCAGGTCGGGATCAAGCGCATCGTGGTCAAAGCGCCCGCAGAATTGCCGTATTTGGTGATGGCTTACCATGCGCCCGAACTGCGCGATCCGAGCAAAGACTGGAAACCTTATGCGTTGGAAGTATTGGCAGGAATACTCGATGGCAACGAATCGGCGCGTTTGAACAAGTCACTGGTGCGTGAGCAGCAGCTTGCCAGCGAAGTGGGTGCGGGTTACGAATCGACCTCGCGCGGGCCGACCATGTTTACACTGGAAGGTACGCCCAGCACAGGAAAAAGCGTGGCCGAGCTGGAAGCTGGATTGCGCGAGCAAATTGCGCTGCTGGTGAAAGATGGAGTGAGCGAAGAAGAGTTGAAGCGTGTCAAAGCGCAGGTGACTGCCGGTGAAGTGTACAAGCTCGATTCGGTGTTCTACCAGGCGATGCAGATCGGACAAATGGAATCCATAGGGTTGGGTCAGAAGGCCATCCCGGTGATGCTGAAAAAACTACAGGAGGTGACGGCGCAACAAGTACAGGATGTGGCGCGCGAGTTTTTTCAGGACGACAACCTGAGTGTTGCCGTACTCGACCCGCAGCCGATTTCCGGTACACACAAACACGCCGATATGGGAGCAAGTCATGACCTGCGCTAAATTATTTACTGCCGCGCTGTTTCTGTCCGGCGCTGTGCTTTTTTCCGGCGCCGCATTGGCCACGCCGCACATCCAGCACTGGCAGGCAGCCAGCGGCGCGCGGGTTTATTTTGTGGAAGACCATGACCTGCCGATGCTGGATGTATCGGTGGATTTCGCCGCAGGCAGCGCTTTCGACACGGCGGAAAAATCCGGTGTTGCCGGAATGACTCATGGCCTGCTTGATCTCGGTGCGGAAGGACTGAGCGAGGATGAAATTTCGCGCACTATGGCCGATATCGGCGCACAGATGGGCGGGCGTTTCGAGCCTGACCGTGCGGGCATGTCGCTGCGTACCCTGAGCAGCGCGACCGAACGCAATCAGGCGCTGGATATTCTGGCACGTGTGCTGCAACACCCTGTGTTTCCGGAAACGGTATTGGCGCGCGAAAAGACACGCTTGATCGCAGGCCTGAAAGAAGCCGAAACCAAGCCGGAAAGCATAGCCGACAAGGCTTTCAATAAAGCCGTGTTCGGCTCCCATCCCTACGGTTTAAGGGCATCCGGCGAAGTGGATACTGTGGAAAAAATTCAGCGTGCCGATCTTGAGGCGTTTTACCGTGCGCATTATGGCGCCAAGGGAGCGGTAGTCGCTATCATGGGCGATGTGACGCGCGCTGAGGCCGAAGCCATCGCGCAAAAACTCACCGCGCAATTGCCGCCGGGCGAAGCATCTGCCATGGTTCCGCCGGTTACCATGCAGATACAGCCCAGCGAGCAGCGCATCGCGCACCCGGCCACGCAGAGCCATATTTTGATCGGCGTGCCCGGCATGGCGCGCAACGATCCGGATTATTTCCCGCTCTACGTGGGTAACTATATTTTAGGCGGCGGCGGTTTTGTGTCGCGCCTGATGAACGAAGTCCGTGAGAAGCGCGGTCTGGCCTACAGTGTTTATAGCTACTTCATGCCGATGCAACAGCCGGGCGCTTACCAGATCGGTCTGCAAACCAAGAAGGATCAAGCCGAAGAAGCGCTGAAACTGACACGCGCTACCCTGCGTGAGTTCATCGCCAAGGGGCCGACAGAAAAAGAATTGGAGGCTGCCAAGCAAAACATCATCGGCGGTTTCCCCATGCGCATAGACAGCAACAAGAAGATACTGGAATACCTCAGTGTCATCGGATTTTATGGATTGCCGTTGACTTATCTCGACGATTTTGTCGGTAAAGTGGACAAAGTCACGGTTGCGCAAATCCGCGATGCGTTCAAGCGGCACGTGAATCCTGATGCGATGGCGACGGTGATCGTCGGCGCACCCGAAGCCAAGGTGGAGAGCGGAAAATAAGTCGCGTAAGAATTATCGGTGGTACCAATCGCAGCCGCTGGATCGAGTTCCCCGATGCGGAAGGGCTGCGTCCCACCCCGGATCGCGTACGCGAGACCCTGTTCAACTGGCTGGGGCAAACGCTGGATGGCAAGCGCTGTCTGGATTTGTTCTCGGGCAGCGGCGCATTAGGCTTTGAAGCGCTTTCGCGCGGAGCCGTCGAAGTGGTGATGGTGGAAAACAGCCGTGCGGCGTTTCGCGCCTTGCAGGAAAACAGCAAGAAATTATCCTGCGTCAATATAGCGCTACGTTGCGAAGATGGGATAGAATTCGCGCGGCGGGAAAGCGGGCGTTTTGACGTGATCTTTCTCGATCCGCCGTTTCAGAGCGACTTTTTGCCGAAAGTGTTGCCGTTGCTTGGAAACAGGCTGGCGGAAGACGGACTGGTATATGTTGAAACCGGCGAGCCATTCGAGCCGGATACTGCGTGGGAAGTGGTAAAGCGGGGAAAAGCGGGCAAGGTGTTTTACCAATTGCTGCAACAGGCATAGAATAATGATAAAAGTCATCTACCCCGGAACATTTGACCCCATCACCCGTGGGCATGAAGACGTGGTGCGCCGCGCTGCCGGGTTGTTCGGCGAAGTCGTGGTGGCAGTGGCGGCCAGTCGTAGCGCTACCCTGTTTACGCTGGATGAGCGTGTGGCGATGGCGCGCGAGATTTTCACGGATTTTGCCAACGTACGCGTGGAAGGTTTCGACGAATTGTTAATGAATTACGTGCGCGCGCAGGGTGCGCGCGTGGTGTTGCGCGGTTTGCGTGCGGTGTCAGACTTTGAGTACGAGTTTCAGATGGCAGGAATGAACCGCAGCCTACATCCTGATGTCGAAACCATATTCCTGACACCGGCGGAGCAATACACTTTTATTTCCGCCAGCATGGTGCGCGAAGTTGCGCGCTTTGGTGGGGACGTGAGCAAATTTGTTTCGCCTTCAGTGGCGGCAAAATTGATAGCTAAAAGATTAACTTAATAGGAGAGAAGAGCATGGCCCTGATAATTACCGACGAATGTATCAACTGTGACGTGTGCGAGCCAGAATGCCCGAACGACGCCATTTCTCAAGGTGATAGCATTTATGTTATCGACCCCAATAAATGCACCGAATGCGTCGGACACTACGACACACCGCAATGCGTTGAAGTCTGCCCTGTGGACTGCATCCCGAAAGACCCGAACCATGTGGAAAGCAAGGAGCAATTGCAGGCCAAGTTCGAAAAGCTGGAAGCGGCAAAAGGCTAATAGGCAGTGTAGCTATCTGTCAGACAACGGGGCGGTTTACCGCCCCGTTTTTTGTGCCCGCTGTTTCTGAACTATTCTCTTTGCCACAAGGTTTCCTGCCGCTCACCTGCTTGATTCAGTACGCGGCAAAGGATAAACAACAAGTCCGACAGGCGGTTGAGGTAAGGAAGCGCGTGTTCGGGTACGGCTTCGGCATGTGCAAGAGTGGCGAGGTCTCGTTCCGCGCGGCGCGCCACGCTGCGTGCAACATGGCACTGCGCCGCCGCCCGAGTGCCACCGGGCAGGATGAACTCTTTGAGTGGCGGAAGGTCAGCGTTGTAATGCGCGATAGCAGCATCCAGTTGCCAGAGCTTGTCTTCACTGAAAGGCGCAACAGGATGGGCTAGGCTACCACCCAAATCGAACAGGTCATTCTGTACGCGCAACAACAACGCATTAATTTCCGATGGCAGCGCTTCAGTCAGCAGCACACCGAGATGACTGTTGAGCTCGTCCACGTTACCGATGGCATGGATACGAGCGCTATTCTTGGCTACTCGCGTGCCGTCGGCAAGTCCGGTCGTACCATCGTCGCCGGTGCGGGTAACGATCTTGCTCAATCGGTTGCCCATTACTGTTGCTCCAGACAGCTTAAATAAATCGCCGCATCTGGCGGGGTTTTATTGCGCTGAGCCTGCCAGATCATTTCACCCAGACAATCCATCATCGCATGTTGAGCTTCGTGTTCCGATTCATGTTTGTGCGTAAGACGCTCAAAGTGGGCGCGAATACCGTGCGGCTGATTGATGGAAATCTGCTCCTCGATGGTGAGGTGCATCATCAGGTGCAGGAAGGGATTGATCGCGCCGTGCTCAAGTGCGTAGTCCTTATTCTGGTAGCGCTCCGGGTCGGCCAGCAGTTCATGATATTCAGGATGTTTTTCAATCAATTGCGCGGTCAGGTCTTCCAGCGGCGTGAGCAGCACACCCTCGCGGCGCTTGCGCCAGGTTTCGAACAGGAAGTTGCGCGCTTCGTCGCGTGATGGGTTGAACATCAGCTGGCCTTATCCTTGTATTCGCACAAATCCAAAATCAAACACTGCGCGCATTTCGGCTTGCGCGCCTGACAAGTATAGCGCCCATGCAGGATCAGCCAGTGGTGCGCGTCGTGCTTGAATTCATCGGGTACGAACTTGAGCAATTTCTTTTCCACTTCCAGCACATCCTTGCCGGGTGCGATGCCGGTGCGATTCGATACACGGAAGATGTGTGTGTCTACCGCGATAGTCGGCTCTCCGAAAGCGGTATTGAGCACCACGTTCGCCGTCTTGCGCCCGACGCCGGGCAAGGCTTCCAACTCCTCGCGCGTTTGTGGCACTTGCCCACCGTGTTTTTCCAGCAGCAGATGGCACATCTTGATGATGTGCTTGGATTTGGTCTGGTACAGGCCGATGCGCTGCACATACTCGCGCAGCTTGGCTTCGCCAAGTTTGAGTATGGATTGAGGCGTGTTTGCTAGCGGAAATAAAATGCGCGTCGCGGCATTCACGCTGACATCCGTGGCCTGCGCCGACAGGATCACCGCGACCAGCAACTCGAACGGAGTGGAATATTCCAATTCGGTGGTGGGATGCGGGTTGGCGGCGCGGAAGCGCGTAAATATTTCGCGGCGTTTGGTTGGGTTCATAGGATTAGTCTGAAAATATTCTACACGGGCTTACGCATTACGAGGGTTGCAAATTTCGTAGGTTGGGTTAGCGGCATTTTCGCGTAACCCAACAGTTTTTTAAATGATGTTGGGTTACGCGGTGAAACTGCTAACCCAACCTACGTGTGGGCTCTCACATACTCCAATAAATATTGCGACAGTTGTAATAGGCATAACGGGCCACCATAGTGATCCCGCGTTATGGATGTACCATTCAAACCGTTGGTATTAAATGTGATGATGTTATTAACATCAAGTTCGCGATTTCTATGTTTTTGCTCAATAAGCCATTTGGGGTCAAAGGGATTGTGAGTAAACGAGTTTCTTAGCATCCGAACGATTATGGCTGCATTTCGAATAGATTCATTTTGGTCTTTGAAGCGATCAGTACCAAGAAGCTTTTCCAGTGCGGTATCCATTTGCGTTGCCAGAATATACGTGGCGATATATTGGAGAATCGTAGGCATATATTCTTGTTGTTTCTTGGTCAACTCTAGCTCACTCCTCCCAACGGTATGTCTACCATAGGCAAAGATTTCAAGGAATTGTAGGTTTGCAAATGAATCCGGTGACGCATACCCGAACTTAAAAAAGGCTTGAGCCCATGTTAATGAGTATTCGATTTCTTCCTTGTCGATCATTCTAAAATCACTTAACGTAAAGTGGCTGGCAATAACCCCATATATGCTAACAGCCTTTCCCTTAAACCAAAATAATCCGTTAGGCGCGATAAAATATGATTTACCAGTTCCGTTCGTCCTGAGCTTGTCGAAGGACTCTGGTTGCGTAGCTGGTGGTTCGACAAGCTCACCACGAACGGTCTAATGGATTGTTTGGGTTAAATCAGTTGCTGAAGAAAGCAAAGCCTCATTCCTTGGGTGGCGTAACATCGGAACTCGCCAGTTCATTTGCCTTAGCCCGGCGCGCTTCTATTTCGGCTATCTGCGCTTGCTGCGCGGGAGCCAGTTGCTCGGTATTCTGTGGCTTGACAGCAGCGGCTTGAGCCTTGACACGCTCCAGTGCCGCTTGAATCAGTTCTTGTGCATCAACCTCTGTTGCGGCGACTGGTTTCGCCGCAGTCTTCTCCTTCTGCGCCAGCCTCTCAGCCTTCTCGCGTTTGTCGCGTTCGATGCGTTCAAGGCGGAAATGGTAGCGTTCCCGAGCGGCGTTTGCGGCGGCGCGTTTTTTAGCGCGTGTCAGTATCTCCTGCGGCAACGGCAGCATGCTGATGCAATCCACAGGGCAGGGCGCGATGCACAGTTCGCAGCCGGTGCATAGCGGGGCAATGATGGTATGCATCTGTTTGGATGCGCCGGAGATGGCGTCCACCGGGCAGGCCTGCAAACACAGCGTGCAGCCGATGCAAATATTCTCGTCGATGAAGGCGACTGACGGGGGCTTGAGTACGACATCCGGGGCAAACGGAAGAAATTTGACGCCGAGCAAATTCGCCAACTCGCGTATGCCTTCTTCACCGCCGGGCGGACATTGGTTGATGTCCGCTTCCTTGTTGGCAATGGCCTCCGCATAAGGCCTGCAACCGGGATAGCCGCACTTTCCGCACTGCGTCTGCGGCAGGATGGCGTCTATCTTTTCTATTAGCGCATTCAGCATGGCTATTTAACCCATCCGGTGAGGCCCATGAACGCCTACCAATCTTTGTGGGCAGGCGGAGATTATCACTTGTTTACCAAACCGCTTCAACTGCACGGGAAGGACCGGATTATGCCGAAATATTTGGTGTGGTAATATGCCGCCCCTCTCGTGGTGGATTAGGAACCATTTTTGTGAACTTTCATTGATTGCCAGCCTTGTCCGAGCCCTCTAACCTGCGCAAGCTCCATAATTTGCTGATAGGCAAATCACTCGATCCGCTCAATCCATCTACGCGGAGCCACATCGCGTTGGCCGCTTTTCTGGCTTGGATAGGGTTGGGGGCGGACGGCTTATCCTCTTCCTGTTATGGGCCGGAAGAGGCTTTCCTGGCGCTCGGTGCGCATACCCACTTGGGTCTTTATCTCGCGCTGGCGACGGCGTTCACCGTATTCATCATTGCGCTGGGCTATAACCAGGTCATCGAGTTGTTCCCTTCCGGCGGTGGCGGCTACAAGGTCGCCTCGCATTTGCTGGGGCAGCATGCGGGATTACTTTCTGGCTCGGCACTGATCGTGGACTATGTGCTGACCATCGCCATCTCGGTCGCTAGCGGCGCAGATGCGCTGTACAGCCTGCTGCCCCCCTCGCTGCAAGGCATCAAGCTGAGCAGCGAAATCGGGCTGATCTTACTGCTCATCGCGCTTAACTTGCGCGGCATGAAAGAGTCCATCAAAATCCTGCTGCCTATCTTTCTCGGCTTCTTCGTCACCCACGCGCTGCTCATCGGCTACGGCGTGTATGCCAAGGCGGACGGCCTGTCCGCGCTCGTCCCGGATACTCTGGTCGAGACTCATGCGCTGACCCAGCAGCTAGGCTGGGTATTCGTTTCTTCGCTGTTTCTGCGCGCCTATTCGCTAGGCGGCGGCACTTACACCGGCATCGAAGCGGTCTCCAATAATGTGAACAAGCTGGCCGAGCCGCGCGTGCATACCGGCAAGTTGACCATGTTCTACATGGCGTTGTCGCTGGCTTTTACCGCAGGCGGCATCATCGTGTTGTACTTGCTGTGGCAGTCCAAGCATGTGGACGGGCAGACGCTGAACGCCGTCGCCTTTCAATCCATCATCGGCACGCTCGGCATGCCGGAGTGGATGAGCAGCAGCGCCTTGGCTGTGACGCTGGCGCTGGAAGCCGGATTGTTGTTGGTCGCCGCCAATACCGGCTTCCTCGGCGGCCCTGCGGTGATGGCGAATATGGCGGCGGATTCATGGGTGCCGCGCCAATTCCGTCAGCTCTCCTCGCGCCTGGTCACGCAGAACGGCATCATCGTCATGGGCGTGTCGGCGCTGCTGATCCTGATCTGGAGCAAGGGCGACGTCTCGCTGCTGGTGGTTCTGTACAGCATCAACGTGTTCCTAACCTTCAGTCTGTCCCTGCTGGGGCTATCCAAACATTGGTGGAGTGAGCGGCGTAGCATTAGTACCTGGAAACGGAAACTGGCGCTGTCGCTGCTTGGCCTCTCGGTTACTGGCAGCATCCTCGCGGTGACGCTGGTGGAAAAATTCGCCGAAGGCGGCTGGGTAACTGTACTTATCACCAGTATGGTGGTTGGGCTATGCCTGTTGATACGCAAGCACTATGATGAGACCCACGAGCAGTTGCGTCATGCAGAAAAACTGTTCGGCCAATTGGTGAAATCCGACCATGGCCTGCCGCAGAAACTTAACCCGGAGCTACCCACGGCGATCTTCCTGGTTGACGAACATCGCGGCGTTGGCATTCACACCATCATGTGGGTGCTGCGGTTGTTTCCCGGCCACTTCAAGAATTTCATTTTTTTGTGCGCGGGAGAGGTGGATACGCGGAGTTTCGACAGTGATGCCACCATTCGTACCATGCAATATAAAACCGAAAATGCTCTTTGCTACTATACCGGCTTCTGCCACAGCCAAGGCTTGCAAGCTACCTGGCGCATGGCCTATGGCACCGATCCGGTGACGGTGCTGGACGACCTCGTGCAGGAAGTCATCGCCGAATACCCAAGCAGCGTCTGCTTTGCCGCCAAACTGATTTTTACCCACGACAACATCTTTGTACGCTGGCTGCATAACCAGACCGCACTCGCCATGCAGCGCCGCCTGCATCTACGCGGACAGCAAATGGTTATCTTGCCGATGAAGGTGACTTAAAACATAGTGCCCTCAGTCGTGGATGACCGGGATCGACTTAAAATCGGGCGATGCTTTCGCGGGGCTTTTGACCGCATCGGCAACGGTGTACTGGTCGAGAGTAGCGAGGAAGTCATCGCGAGCGTTGATTAGTACGGATTTCAGGGCGCAGTTCTTGGTGATGACGCAATGGTCGGTCGCTGCATTGAAGCATTCAAGTAACTCGAAATCGGGTTCCATTTTTCTGACCACATCCCCGATCACGATTTCATTTGCGGGACGTTCAAGCCTCAGCCCGCCGTTCTTTCCCCGTGTGGTATGGATATAACCCTTAATTCCCAAATTATGTACCACCTTCACCAGATGGTTACGCGAAATCTTGTAGAAATCGGCCAATTCGGTGATCGTCACCGTTTCGTCTTTTTTGTAGGCCAGATAAAGCAGGACGCGAAGGGAGTAATCAGTGTACAGGGTCAGACGCATAGCGTGCCTTTCAGTGTTGGTGCATTATCCTTGACACAGCCGTTAACTGGCAATAAGATGTAAAAAGGATGTATTTTATGATTATACTGTTTTTAACCACTTCGCAATATACATCCTTAAAGAGTATTTTCACAGTTGCTAGAGAATGGACAACAAATTTTCTGGCTGTTAAACCGTTTTTTTGAAAAGGATAGGCTATGAGTTTGTATACAGAAATCGGCGGTGAGCCCGCTGTTAACGCTGCCGTAGATATTTTTTACCGCAAGGTGTTGCAGGATAATCGCATCAAACATTTTTTCGATGGCGTCGATATGGCTAAACAAGCGGCCAAGCAAAAGGCCTTCCTGACCATGGCATTCGGCGGCCCGCACAACTACACCGGCGAAGACATGCGCAAAGGTCATGCTGCCCTTGTGGCGCGTGGGCTTAATGACTCACATTTTGATGCCGTGATGGAAAACCTTGGCGCCACACTCACGGAACTCAAAGTTCCCGGACATTTGATTGCACAAGCCGCAGCAATTGCGGAAAGCACACGTAAAGACGTTCTCGGCAAGTAATTCCACTTCCAATTCATCGGTGACACTGTGTTGGCTTTCTCGCTTACTCCTAGCCGTGCTACTTGCACTGTCTTCGTCGTTCGCTCGTCGCCGCCTTGTTTCACCTTCGAATTGAAACTGGAATAAGTATTTTCGCCTATGCCTAAAGTTATCTATGGCGGGCAGTCATATGAGTGCGGGGAGCAATCCGTGCTTGCTTGCTTGACTGCCCAAGGTGTTCACATCCCATCATCCTGCCACTCCGGCCTCTGCCAGACCTGCATGATGCAGGCCATTTCCGGCAACATTCCCGAAAAAGCCAAAGCGGGATTGACGGACACACTCGCTGCACAGAATTATTTCCTGCCGTGCGTCTGCTATCCGCAGGAGGACATCGAAGTGGAGCTACCCGATGCCGCCATGGGCAAGCTCGCAGCTCAGATCACCGGCGTCGAATATCTCAACGCCGACATACTCGGCATCAGGATCAAACCTGCCCATCCATTCGAATACAAGGCTGGGCAGTTCATCAATTTGTTCAAGGATGAAGATACGGCGCGGAGCTATTCACTGGCGAGCGTTCCCGCACTCGAAGAGGAGCTATTTTTAAACGTGCGAAAAGTTCCCAATGGACTGGTGAGCGGCTGGATTTTCGACAACATCAAGGAGGGTGATACCGTCACCATCTCCGAGGCAGTGGGCGATTGCTTCTATGTGCCGGGCAAGCCCGAACAAAACATCCTGCTGATCGGTACCGGCTCCGGCCTCGCACCTTTGTACGGCATCATCCGCGATGCGCTGCGCAACGGTCACACCGGCAAAATCAGTCTCTATCACGGCAGCTACAACATCGATGGATTTTATCTCGTCGAAGAGCTGCGCAAGCTCGCACAGGCTCATTCCAATTTCAGCTATGTTCCCTGCGTTTCCGAGGGCGAAGCGCCGCAAGGTTATGCGCCGGGCATGGTGCTGGACGTCGCGTTGAACGATAATCCAGACCTGTCCGGTTGGCGAGTCTTCCTGTGCGGTCACCCTGAAATGGTAAAATCCGCCCAACAGAAAACCTTCTTTGCGGGAGCTTCCATGCGTGACATTTTTGCCGATCCGTTTTAGCTGAAACAAAAAATACGGTTACTATTCACTCCACCGTTCGCCCTGAGCTTGTCGAAGGGTTTCAGGTAAGTTATAGGTGGTTCGACAAGTTCACCACGAACGGAGGTTTTTAAGCGAAAAGTATTAATCCGAATTGCATGAACCCCAAAACCAACCAGGAAAAACTCCGCATAGACAAATGGCTGTGGGCTGCACGCTTCTTCAAGACACGCTCCCTCGCCGCCGATGCGGTGGAATGCGGCAAGGTGCTGGTCAACGAGGTACGCGTCAAACCCGCCAAATTGCTTGCCGCAGGCGACACCCTCGCCATCCGCCTCGGCCCATACCAACATGTGATAGAAGTGCTGGCGCTGTCCAGTAAACGCGGCCCCGCTACCGAGGCGCAGAAGCTTTATCAGGAGACAGAAGAAAGCAGATCGAGGCGTGCAGCGCTTGCTCTGGAGATAAAGGCGCAACCCGAGCCAACGGCGCATGAAGGAAGACCGACCAAGCGGGATCGGCGTGAGATCGAGAAGTTTAAGAGTGGGGTTTGGTGAGGCTGGGTTTGTCGCCTTATGGGTGTGCGGGCGAACGTTGAGCCGCATGTAAGATGAACTGGTCAAACAAAGACTTTAGCTTTTTGTCTATGTCGCGCCATTGCGAAAGATATTGGCTGGAAAATGTATACTTCAACCGGAAAATTGCTTCCTCTTTGTGTGCGGTTGTCATCAACGAGGAGGGGGATGATATGAAGTCTCAATCGTGCAGCCAGGGAATGGAACAGGGCTAAGTTTTTGATCATCGCACGTTATCATTGTCAAGTCAGACGTAGCGTATCCATGACTAAGATATATATCACCACTCCCACCATCGTAGTAATGCAACATTCCCGGTACATCCGGAGATTCGGGTCGTTTTTCCTCATTAGGTAAAGCATTCTTAAAGTAATAATCCCATGGAGTAATAATGTGAGTAAGCGACACCATCACTTTTTTTCCAAAACTCCCCACCTCGAAATCGGCCAAATTGTCTTCTCTCAGCGGTGCCAGATCAGGCATGAGTGCGTAAAAGTTAATATAGTCAACTGACGGCCTCACCGTGCCATCGATTTCTTCTTTTTTGACGGCAAGCCAACCTCCGTCCTTGTGGCTGTAACCCCGATAAAGATAGGTTAGCGGGACATCAAAGTTCACTCCACCTACGCTGGAAGCAAGATTTATATCTTTTGCTTCTGCAAGTGTAGTAACAGATTCTTTTGGCATCATGGATTGCATAGTAACCATCCCCTTGTAATATATTTGCGCCGCCCACGTCGGCAACTGTTTCCAAGATAGGGCAGTGATTAGTAAAATGCTTGCAGCTCCCCACAGCCACTGATTCTTACCTCGCTTCTTTGCCACACGTCCGATCAAAACTCCCAATAGCAAAAAAACCAATATGATTGGTAGTAGTCCGATTATGAACATCAGATAAATCATGTCGCCCCCATTTCTTTATCAAAAGCTCACGTTGATGGTAGTTCACGTAGGTGCGAATTAATTCGCACACCCAACCAATTCATGTGCGAATGAATTCGCACCTACAGCCATATTGCATCCCATAATTGATAGTCACCGATGTGTTCGACCAGTCCGGCGCGTAGCGGGTTTGCCACAATGTACCGCGCAATGTCACGAATATCTTCTTCTTTGCGCACTGCATGATCGTGAAATGACCTTTGCCATAACGTACCATGCCGGTTCAGGTGGCGGTTAACCCGAAGTGAGGAACGCGCCTTGAAGCGTTTGACCGCTGCTGATAAATCCATGCGCTCTCTTAGCTGGAACAGCCAATGAGCGTGGTCGGGCATGATGACCCATGCCAACGAGGATACTATTTCTTCGTCGTGCAAGGCGCGCATCTCGGCCACCACACAACGGGCGCAGGAAAAATCGGCAAAATAACGCTTTTCCCGTTCAGCCAATACCGTAGTGACGAAATAGGCTTGCTGTGGTTCGCTGTAACGGCCCTTGCGTAAATCGCTATAGGACATGAGCTACACAGTTTGGCATTACAACAAAACCTCACGTAGGTGCGAATTCATTCGCACAGCTATTGTGTTGTGAAAAGCGTGCGAATGAATTCGCACCTACGATAAGGCCGTTATGGCCTCTCCGACCAAATCTGGGCCGCGATAAATCATGCCGCTGTATATCTGCACCAGTGCTGCGCCAGCCTGAATTTTTTTCACTGCATCCGCGCCGCTGAGGATGCCGCCGACGCCGATGATGGGCAATGTTCCATTGAGCGCTGCGGCGAGTTCGCGGATGACGGCGGTAGACTTTTCGCGCACGGGGGTGCCGCTTAGGCCGCCCGCTTCATTGCCATGCGGCAGGTTTTCCACACCCTCGCGCGACAGCGTGGTGTTGGTGGCGATCACGCCGTCTATGCGGTGACGGATCAAGATCTCTGCGATCTGCTGGATTTGTTCCTTGTCCAGGTCGGGCGCGATCTTTACCGCCATCGGCACATATTTCCCGTGCAGCTCGGCCAGATTTTCCTGTTCGGCTTTCAGTTGTTCCAGCAGCGAATCCAGCTCGTCACCGCCCTGCAACTGGCGCAGGTTCTTGGTGTTGGGCGAGGAGATGTTGATGGCGACGTAGCTGGCGTGGGTGTAGACCTTGCGCAGGCCAATCAGGTAGTCGCACGCCGCCTTCTCGATCGGGGTGTCAAAATTCTTGCCGATGTTGATGCCGAGGATGCCTTTATACTTTGCGCGCTTTACGTTCTCGACGAGCGCATCCACGCCGAGGTTGTTGAAACCCATGCGGTTGATGATGCCCTGCGCCTCGGGTAGTCGGAACATGCGTGGCTTGGGATTGCCCGGCTGCGGTCGCGGGGTGACCGTGCCGATCTCGATGAAGCCGAAACCCAGCGCGGCCAACGCGTCAATGTAGGCACCATTCTTGTCCATCCCGGCGGCCAGCCCGACCGGATTAGGGAAGGTCAGGCCCATCACCGTGCGCGGATTGCCAGCCGGGCGTTTGGCGCACAGCAGGCCGAAGCTATGTGCAGTTTTCAGCGCATCCAGCGTGGCGTGGTGAGCGGTTTCCGGGTCTAGGGTGAACAACAGCGGGCGAAGCAGAGGGTACATCACTTGTTATTTTCCTGAATTATTATCCATTCACCATCAACAAGCCCTTGCAGCGGCTGAAAATTGGCCTTGTAGGCCATCTTGGCGCTTTCCTTGATCCAGTAACCGAGATAGAGATATTCCAGTTCCAGTTTGCGGCAAAGTTCGATCTGCCACAGCACGTTATAGGTGCCGAAACTGGATTGTGCTACATCGGGATCGTAGAAGGTGTACACAGAGGACAGCCCGTCGTCCAGTATGTCGATCAGGCTTACCATGCGCAGCACGCCGTTTTCGCGGAATTCCACCAGTGTGGAATCCACATGGCTTTGCAGCAGGAAGTTGCGGTATTGCTCCGGACTGTCGCTTTCCATGCCGTCATCGCGGTGGCGCGCAATCTGGTAGCGTTGGTACAAGTCGAAATGTTCTTCGCTGTGTTGCAGCGTATGCAGCGATACTTCCAGATTGCGGTGATGCCGTGCGGCGCGGCGCTGTGAGCGGGTGGAGGTGAAGGCATTAACTACGATGCGCGCCGGCACACAGGCGCGGCAGGTATCGCAGCGCGGCCGGTAGGTGAATGTCCCGCTGCGGCGGAAACCGCGCCGTACCAGTTCCGAATAGACTTGCGTGGTAATCAGGAAGCTGGGCGTGGCGACCTGCGAGCGCGCGAGACGATCCGGCAGATAGCTGCACGGATAGGGGGCGGTGAGGTAAAACTGCAACGCCGAAAGCGGAATGTCATGCAACAAATTCATGTTCGTCGAAATGCCAAGGTGATGCGATGTCCGGATAGTGTATCAATTCTTGCAGACGCTGGACGAATTCTGCACGCAGAATTTCGCGTGCGCCGAGCGAAGCAAGGTGCGGCGTATTCATCTGACAATCTATTATGCCAAAGTTCCAGCGATGTAACTGTGCGGTGAGGTAGGCGAGCGCGACCTTGGAAGCGTCGCTGCGGCGGCTGAACATGGATTCGCCGTAAAACATGCGCCCGATGGCAATGCCATACAGACCGCCTACCAGTTCGCCGTCCTTCCAAGTCTCCACCGAATGCGCATGCCCCATGCGGTGCAGGGCGGTGTAGGCCGCGATCATATCCTCGTGTATCCAGGTGCCTGTCTGCTTGATGCGCGGTGCGGCGCAGGCGCGCATCACTTGCTTGAAGGCGGTGTCGGTGCGTACTTCGTAGACCCGGTTGCGCAAGGTTTTGCGCAATGAATGGGAAATTTTGAATTCCTCCGGGAACAGCACCATGCGCGGGTCTGGACTCCACCACAGAATGGGGTCGTCAGCATTGAACCAGGGAAAAATGCCGTGACGATAGGCGTCAAGCAATCTTGCCGGAGTCAGTTTGCCGCCTGCGGCGAGCAGGCCGTTGGGCGTAAGCAAGGCTTGTTCGAGCGGCGGGAATGGTATGTTGTCATGCAGCAGTGTGATCATGGCGCTGAACTTGCGATGTTTGATAGAATATAGCCAGTGATTATATTGCCAAACGGACAAGATATATTTGGAGACGGATCATGTTGCGGCTGTTTGGTAGGAAATCGGATCATCCGATGGCGGATATCAAGTCGGTACAGGAGTTGCTGGAGGGCTTGCCGAAGAATGATGCGCTGAAAGCATTGCAGGAATTGACTGAGTGGATCGAGTCTGCGCGGGAGCAGGAGGAGTTTCGCCTGGATCACCAATTTGCGGTGCTATGCCTGCTTGATGAAGCGGCGCGTCCCTTTGAGCGCAAACTGACGCGTGATTATTATGCGACCACCGACCTGTCCACATTTCAGGAAAACCGCTTGTGGATGGCACTGAACGAATTTTTTGCGCAGGTTTTGCAGGCTTACCTCAACGTGCTGATGCGGTATCGCAACGGTAACAAGGGCGCGTCGTCGATCAAAATTATGCTGCCGCTCATTGCTGCGCGCGGTGTCAGCGCTGCCACGGGCAGGCTGAAATCTGCGGCGGTGCGCTATGCGCTGGTTGACCAGGCGATATGGCCAAGCCTGGCTGAATTTTATGCTTACGCCGAAACGCATCAGTATCTGGACGAACAAGTTGCGCTTTATGCCGGATCAGGCGCGAAAACTTCGGTGCGCAACGAGTTTGCCATAGCGCTCATGTGGTACGCGTCCAGTTCCGGCACGCTCAGCCGCCTTCATATGCATCTCGCCGAACGACTGACCGCGTACCTGAGCAGGAATTTTACTGTGTCCGCGCAGCGTGAGCCGGGTAGCCGGTTCGTCTTCGACCTGTTGCATCCCATGTCGCCTATGCGGCTAGACGCAGAAACCACCCCACAGCCCGGCCTGCGTTTCCTCGGAGTGGATAATCTCCAGCCGAAAGTTGACTCACTGCTCAAGACGCTGGAGAAAAATTTCGTGCCCGAGGAAATCAATCTCGGTGGAAAATATGAGGCAGAGGTCGTGCATGCCGTCGTGCGCAATCTGGCAGACTATCTGACATCGTCGCCGTCTGAGCGGCGCAATATACGGCACAACGTCAAGGTGAGCCTGAGTGTGGCGAACGGGTTTTTAGGGCTGATGGAGCAAGTCTGCGCCGACCTGAACTTCGGTAGTGATGCCAGCGTAATCTGGCAAGTGGAAGATATCAGCACCAGTGGCTTCCGCTGCGTCCTCCCCGCGTTGGGCACTGAGCGGGTAAAAATCGGTTTGCTGGTTGGCATCAAGTTGGATAATACGAATCGTTGGGGCGTGGGCATTGTGCGGCGCTTAAGCCGCGACTCGCAGAATAATCTGCATGTGGGAATAGAAATGCTCGCCAATCAGGTAGCTGGAGTGGGGCTGCACGAGCGTGACGCAGGTGAAGAGTTGCAAGCCCTGTGGATGGACAGTCCCGGTGGAGATGCGAGCGAGGTCGATTTGCTGATGAGTCCCGATACTTTCACCAGCCGCCGCAGCCTGCATGTGCGGCTGGACGGCAAGAGCTATCTGCTGATGCCGCTGGGGTTGGTGGAGAAAGGCGAGGATTACGACCTGGCGCGCTATCGCAAGATCGAAGAAGATACCAGTTCGGAGGAGGCGTATTAGTCCCCGTTCAGTCGTTGCGTAAGCCAAGCCTCAATATCGTTCACTTCTTCCATGCATACCGAATGCTGCATAGAGTATTCATGCCATGCCAGTTGATAACCCAGCCCGCTTAATTTCTCCGCCGTATTTTTCCCAAGGCCGTATGGAACGATGGGATCGTTGCGTCCGTGTGCCATGAAAATAGGCGTACCTTTCGCGGCCTCGCTTGCCTCGTCCATCAATGTTTCCGCTAGCGGCAGGTAAGTGGAAAGCGCAAGGATGCCGCCGAGTTTCTCTGCATGGCGCAGGCCGGTTTGCAGCACGATGGCACCACCCTGCGAGAATCCGGCGAGGAAAATATTTTCCGCCGCGATGCCGCGCTGTTTTTCCTGCGCAATCAGTTTTTCTATTTCCGACTGCGAGGCGCGAATTCCTGCGGCGTCTTGCTGCGCATGGATTTCGGCGGCGGCGATGTCATACCATGCGCGCATCACAAAACCGCCATTGATGCTCACCGGCTGCTTGGGCGCATGCGGAAAAATATAACGCACCGCTACTGGCAGGCTCATCTGTTCCGCAATGGGAACGAAGTCTTCGCCGTCTGCGCCCAAGCCATGCAGCCAGATGATGCTGTGCTGCGGGGACTTTCCAGTTTCGAGGGTGATGTGGGGTAACACGCTATTCATCTGCATCCGCCTGCGTCGCAGTGGGTTCCGGCAATATTTCGCGCAGCACCTGAAAAATTTCGCGGAAGCTCTTCGGTGGTTTCAGTAGTTCCTTCTCCTTGAGCGCATTGCGGATCAGCGTGCGCAGCCGTTGCGCATCGGCCTCGGGATACTCGGCGAGGAATTCGGTGAGCGCACTATCGTTTTCCAGCAGACGCTCACGCCAGCGTTCCACTCGATGCATGTAGGCGATGTGCTGGCTTGACTTGCCACTCCATACTTCCAGCTTGGCGATAATGGGCGCGGGATCGACATCGCGCATCAGCCTGCCGATGTACTGCATCTGGCGTTTTATCGCACCGAACTTTGTGATACGCTTCGCCTCAAGGATGGCGTCCCGTAAGGTTTCCGGGAGGTCAATTTCCTTCAGTTGATCTTTGTTCAGGGCGACCAGTTGTTCGCCGATGTCCTGCAAATCGAGCATTTGTTTCTTGATTTTGGTCTTGCTGGGCGGCAAGTCCAGTTCTTCTTCGTTGTCGTCGTGATGGCGCATAGCTGCGAAATATTAAATAGATGTTGTTATGATAGCGCCTTCTGTCAAAACCGTTTGCGAAATTCCTGTTATGAACACTACAAATCATACCAAACCGATTATTCATTCCCAGTCTATTATTGATCCCGATCATAGCTTCTCCCATTCCGCAGACACTTTGCGCCAGCTTGCGCGCGATATGCTCAAGTATGCCAAGCAACAAGGCGCCACCGCCTGCGCGGCGGAAGTCTCGGACGGTTTCGGGCAAGCCGTATCCGTGCGCCACGGCGAGGTCGAAACCATCGAATACAACCGCGACAAGGGCCTCGCCGTCAGCGTGTTCCTCGGTCAGCGGCGTGGCAATGCCAGTACCAGCGACTTCTCTCCGCAGGCTGTGCGCGACACAGTGGATGCCGCACTGAGCATCGCTCGTTACACCGCCAGCGACGACTGCGCCGGGCTGCCGGAACAGGATATGGTCGCCACCGAATTCCCCGACCTCGACCTTTTTCATCCTTGGGCGCTGAATGTGGAACAGGCCATCGAGCTGGCGCGCGAATGCGAGCAGGCCGCGTTTGCGCGCGACAAGCGCATCAGCAATTCGGAAGGAGCCAACGTCAACGTGCACGAGGCGCAGTTCATCTATGCCAACAGCCAGGGGTTTATCGGAGGCTTTCCCACCTCGCGCCATAGCATCAGTTGCGCCGTAATCGCCGGGAAGAACAGCACCATGCAACGCGACTACTGGTACAGCGAGGCGCGCCACGCAGCAGAGATGCTCAAAGTGGAAGAGATTGGGCGCATCGCGGCGGAACGCGCCCTGCGCCGCCTCAAGGCGCGCAAGCTCGGCACCATGCAAGTACCGGTGTTGTACGAAGCCCCGGTCGCAGCCAGCCTGATCGGTCACTTCGTCGGTGCGGTAAGTGGAAGCAGCCTGTACCGCAAATCCTCCTTCCTGCTCGACCAACTCGGCAAGCAAGTCTTCTCGAAAAACATCCGCATAGACGACGTGCCGGACATTCGCAGAGGCTTGGCCAGCGGCGCATTCGACGAAGAAGGCGTGAAAACCCAGCGCCGCGCCATCGTTGAAAAAGGCGTGTTGCAAGGCTACTTTCTCGGCAGCTACTCCGCGCGCAAACTCGGCATGAAAACTACCGGCAACGCAGGCGGCAACCACAACCTCATCGTGCAGCCGGGAAAACTGGACTTCGACGGACTGCTGAAAAAAATGGGGCGAGGATTGGTCGTGACCGAATTGCTCGGTCAGGGCGTCAATCATGTCACCGGCGACTACTCGCGCGGTGCGGCGGGTTTCTGGGTAGAGAACGGCGAGATTCAATATCCCGTCGAAGAATTCACCATCGCGGGAAATTTGAAGGATATGTACCGCCATATAGCGGCGGTGGGGAATGACGTGCTGGTACAGGGATCGAGACAGTGTGGGTCAATACTGGTGGAGAATATGACGGTGGCAGGACAGTAATATGGAGTGCGCAGACTTGTCTGCGCTTTTTTACAGCCAATACAAAAAAATCGCCCCAATCCGCCACCTCTTCGAGATTCCCTGCGTTGCTCGACTGGACAGGCTTCCTCATAAACTCGCACGATCCGCTACGCGGCCACATGCTCAAACATAACCAGCGACTTGCTGGCGACTTTTTCCAGCTTAGTCGATTGGCTATGCAAAGCTATTCGTCAGAATTCCCTGACCAGCCTGCGCTACTCGGTGGCGAAACAGGGGAAAGGGGAGGTGCGCAAAGAGCGCATCACCAAATTTTCAAACCGCCTGCCAATCTTCGCTAAGTGAGCAGACCTTACGAAATTGAGCCTACCCTTGATAACTCTTTGGCAACAACTGACTATGAACCAGCAACACAGTAATAATCTAGTCTAAAAGATAGTACATATTTAAACTTAATTTAAAATAATAAAATAATTTACATATAGTTATATAGAATATAGAATTCATTTATCTAGTCATTATTTAAGTGGGTTACTCAAATGGCACTAACTATAAGCGAATATTTGATGCGAGGCTCGGCAACCTCTAAGGAAATACAAGCTGAGACAGGTTTGAGCCAAACTGCGGTGTCGCGACAACTGAGAGGTATGGGTGATGCCGTTGTCACATTACCCAATATGCGCCCACCCAAATATGCAATGACTCGCAATGCATTTGGTGGAGGCAACAAGCTTCCTCTGGTTATGGTCGATGCGCATGGAAATACTGTTTTGGTTGCATATATACGCCCCTTGGCACCTAGCGGTTTTTTTGTCGAACCAGCGACAGGTATGCCCCAAGTTCTATTAGGCCAAAGCGGAAGCGGTCTGTATCCAGACTTGCCCTACTTCTTGAGTGATCTGTGCCCTCAAGGTTTTATGGGGCGGCAAATCGCGGAAGATTTGGCTAGACTATCCAGTGATTTTCCAGCCGATCCAAGACATTGGAATACAAATCACATAGGGCGTTATTTGATTTCGAATGGCGATGATCTTCCGGGAAATTTCAAGTTCGGCGAACAAGCACTTTTGCGTATGAGGCGGAAGCCCGTTGTGACGACAGAAAAAGATTATCCTGCGCTCGCAGATAGTGTAATGAGCGGGGTTATCCCCGGCTCATCTGCCGGTGGTGAGCAACCAAAATTTACCACATTCTGCGGCCATCGTTCGGCGCACGTCATCGTTAAGTTCTCGCCTCTGGGTAACAGTGATGTTGCCCATAGGTGGCGTGATATCTTGATTACGGAGTATTGCGCTACAGAAGCCCTTCATAGCAGAAACTGTCCCGCTGCAGAAACGCGGCTGATTGAAATGGACGGCAGGCTATTCCTCGAATCGCAGCGATTCGATAGAACCGGGGAGTTTGGGCGCATGCCCATGTTATCCCTACAATGTATCGATGCTGAATTTACCGGGATTGGGAGCGATTGGCCAAGGGTGCTGGATGCGCTATATAGGAAAAAACTGGTTAGTTGGCAGCATGTTTATGACGCAGAGTGTCTATGGTGGTTTGGGCGCTTAATTAATAATTCCGATATGCATTTGGGCAATTTGAGTTTTTCCATAGACGGAGGCGTGTTCAGACTGCTGCCTGTGTATGACATGTGTTCAATGGGATTTGCACCAAAAAGTGGGGGAGAGGTGCTGCCATATAGTTTTGTTTTGCCAGAATATAAGGGTCTCCATCTAGATTCTGAAACCATCGCTGTCATACAAAATATGGCACGTAATTTCTGGGAAAGAGTAGCAAGTGATGCACGGATTTCTGATGAGTTCAAGGAATTTATTGAGCGCGAAAATTTAATTAATTTGGCACGGTCAGCTTCTTAACATAGTCCGCTTCGCGCCCAAGCGGATGTTCACGCTTTCCAATAGTGCCTGTTGATCTTGACGCACTCTCTGCGTACTTCCACTTCTCCCTCATCCGCCAACGAGTAGTGGAGACTGGTCAGGGAATTTTGACGAATAGCTTTGCATAGCCAATCGACTAAGCTGGAAAAAGTCGCCAGCAAGTCGCTGGTTATGTTTGAGCATGTGGCCGCGTAGCGGATCGTGCGAGTTTATGAGGAAGCCTGACCAGCCGAGCAACGCAGGGAATCTTGAAGAGGTGGCAGATTGGGGGGGCCTTCTCTCGGTTACATTTCTTGGCAAGACAAGAAATGTAACCAATTCCTGGGCTGCCCCGGCGAAGTTGGTTTTGTCTGTACAAATTAAAGTACCCGCTCCGCAAAATTAAACCCTCGTAAGTTAGAATGATGCATTCGCCCAAAGAGGAGCCACCACTATGACTTACGTTGTCACCGAAGCGTGTATCAAGTGCAAGTACACCGATTGCGTGGATGTCTGCCCGGTGGACTGTTTCCGCGAGGGGCCGAATTTTCTGGCGATTGATCCGGATGAGTGCATAGACTGCACTTTGTGCGTGGCGGAATGCCCGGCGGAGGCGATTTATGCCGAGGATGATTTGCCGCAGGATCAGCGCCAGTTTATTGCGCTGAATGCTGAACTGGCGAAGCGGTGGAAGCCCATTGTCGTGAAGAAGGGTGCGCCCGCCGATGCAGACGAGTGGAAAGACGTGAAAAATAAATTGCATCTGCTGGAACGCTAAACACTATGAAGCCAGCCATTAACGGCGGTGCGCAAACGGCGTCCGCTGTTTTTTTTGATAGCGTCGCGCGCCACATACTCGCGCAGCACGCGCACGAGATTCCCGACTTGCGCCGTGCCATCGTGCTGTTGCCTAACTATCATGTGGCGCAGCCGCTGGCGCAAGCGCTTGCCCGATTGACGAAACGGCCAGCTTTGTTGTTGCCGCAGATGGTTACGCTCAACGACTGGGCGCAGTCGGTTCCCCTCTCCTCTTCCGTTGTTCCCGACACTTGCCGCGCCGCCACTTTGTATCAGGCGCTGCGCGCGCGCAAGTGGTTTGCCGATGCCGATCTGTGGGGCATCGCCAGCGAGTTGCGCAGCCTGCTGGATGAGCTGACGCAGCACCATGTCACGCTGCCGCAAGACGAAGAAGATTTCCTCTCGCAACTGGAGAGCGCGTATCAGGCCAAGCGCAATGCCTCGATGCAGTTCGAGGCGCGCGTGGTGCATGAGTTGTGGTATGCGATGAGCGCCAGCGGCGAACTGGATGCCGCGCGTGCTTATCAGCAGCGTTTGGCGCACTTGGCGCTTCAGGCGGATGCGCCGCTGGTTGTGCTGCTGGCTTCCACTCTTGCTGCGCCGGAGGCGCACTTTCTGGAGGCGTATGCAGAACATGCGCCGGTCAAGGTTTTTGATTTGCGCGAGATGGCGGTAGACGAGGCGAGTTGTGCGGTGCTGCATACGGCGTTGCAACTTCCCTCTTCCCATTTGCGCGATCAAGCTGCTCACTTGCGCGAACATTATCCTCATGCCGTATTAAACCTCCCTTCGACGGACTCAGACGGGTGCCCGACCAAAAGCTCTATGGGGCGAACGTTAAGTCTGTTCGGCGCGCACAGCCTGGAGCAGGAGGCGCGCGCCGCCGAGGTGCAGGTGCGGCGCTGGCTGCTGGCGGGCAAGCAGAGCATCGCGCTTGTCGCACAAGACCGTCTGGTGGCGCGGCGCGTGCGCGCTTTGCTGGAACGCGCCGGGGTGCTGGTGTGCGACGAAAGTGGCTGGACGATGTCCACGCTGGCGGTGAGCACGGTGCTGATGCGCTGGCTGGATGCGCTGCAAAGCGATTTTTATTATCAGGATTTGCTCGACTTGCTCAAGTCGCCGTTCATCTTCGCCGATCAATCCTCGCAAGAACGCAAGCAGGCGGTGTATCAGCTCGAACAACTGGTGCGCAAACATGGGGTGGCTTCGCACCTCGATGCTTTTCTCGATTTGGCGCACGGCGCGAACGAGGTGCAGGTGGCGCTGGTGCGGTTGCGTCAGGCGGCAGAGACATTGCGTAAAAACAGCGATACCTTGAGCGGCTGGCTGCATGCGCTGGATGATAGTCTGGCTGTACTAGGTGTGACGCAAGGACTTGGAGGGGACGCGGCGGGCGCGCAGCTGTTGCAGGCGTTGAAAACTTGGCAGCAGGAACTGGCGGCGGACAATACGCGTTTCAGCCTCGCCGAATGGAGGCACTGGCTGGCGCAGCAGCTCGACGCGCATACCTTCCGCGATTCCGCGATAGACAGCCCGGTGCTGCTCACCCATCTCGCCGCCACTCGCTGGCGCAGTTTCGATGCGGTGCTGCTGCTCGGTGCTGATGCTACGCACCTGCCCAGCGGAGACAACGGCAGCGTGTGGTTTAACGACGCAGTGCGCAGCACGCTCGGCTTGCCGACACGCGAGGTGCATTTGGCGCAGCAGCGCGATGACCTGCTGGCGCTGCTGGCCATGAATGACACGGTGCTGGCCACTTGGCAGGCCAGCAAGAGCGGCGAGAAGAATCTGCTGAGTCCTTACCTAGAAATGTTGCGCGCGCTGCATGAACTGGCTTACGGCGACGATCTGGCGGAGCGCGAACTGGGCGCACTGCTGGAAGATGTACAGGTGCGCGGAACTGATTTTCCCTTGCCAGAAGCGGCTGCCATGCCCGAGCCTGCTGTGCCGCAAAACCTTATTCCAGGCCGCATTTCGGCCAGCGGCTATAACAGCCTGGTTGCCTGCCCATACCAGTTTTATGCGCGACACATGCTGCGCCTCAACGAAATGGATGAAGTGCGCGAGGGTGTGGAGAAACGCGATTATGGCGAGTGGGTGCATGACATATTGCATCGCTTCCATCAACAGTTTCCGGTTTTAAACGAACACACCCGCGCGACGCTGGAAGAGGTGTTGCAGCACATTAGCGGCGAGGTGTTTGCGCCCGCCGTGGAGCGCGACTATCTGGCGCGCGCCTGGCTGCTGCGCTGGCAGCAGGCGATCCCAGCGTATCTGGATGCGCAACTGAAAAGCGAAGCGGAGGGCTGGCGTTATCAAAACGGCGAAGTGCCGTTTGAGTTGCCGCTGACCGACGAGCTGATGTTGCGCGGGCGCATAGACCGCGTGGATGTTCAGGCCGATGGCACAGTGCGGGTGCTGGATTACAAGATGATGGATGCAGGCAGGTTGCGCAACAAGCTCAAGGAGGCGGGCGAGGACGTGCAGCTGCCTTGCTACGCTAGCGTGTACGAGGCCGACGAGGCGGCTTTCATCAGCATTGAAAAGGACAAGGTGATTGCAGTTGTGCCGCCGCAGGATTTGCCGGAACTGGCGCAAGCAAATATCGAGCGCCTGACGGAGTTGTTCGCGCAGATGCGTAACGGCGCGGCCATGCCTGCGCACGGTGTGGACGAGGCTTGCACGTATTGCGAGATGCGCGGCTTGTGCCGCAAGAGTGAATGGAGCGCGGCATGAGCATGAATAACAACATCGCGCTCGATCCACAAAACAGCGTCGTCGTCGAAGCCTGCGCGGGCAGCGGCAAGACCTGGCTGCTGGTGTCGCGTATCGTGCGCCTGTTACTGGATGGTGTGAAACCCGGCGAGATACTTGCTATCACTTTCACGCGCAAGGCAGCGCAGGAGATGCAGGCACGCCTGCACGAGTGGCTACATCTGCTCGCGGTGCAGGACGACGATACCGTGCGCCAATTCCTGCGCGAACGCGCGCTCGATGACATCGACGATGTGTTCCTTGAAAAAGCACGCGGCCTGTACCGCGACGCGCTGCTGGCGCAGCCCGCTATTACCATTAGCACCTTTCACGGCTGGTTTATGCAGATTATCCAGCGCGCGCCGCTGAATGCCGGGGTGCCGGTCGGGATGCAATTACTGGAGCGTACTTCGGCGATGCGCGATGAGGCGTGGCAGGCATTTGCCGATAGTTTGCGCGCCGCGCCCGATGGAGAAGCCGCGCAGTTCATGCAGTGGCTGTTCACCGAATATGGATTACACAGCACGCGAGCATTGCTGGAAAATTTTGTGCACAAGCGCGCCGAGTGGTGGGCATACTCCAGTGGGCAGGAAGATGCCGTGACGTGGGCAATGGAACATTTGCGCAACGAATTCGAAGTGGATATGGATGCCGACCCGATTGCCGATGCCTGCACCGATGCAACGCTGCAAGCCGCCGTGTATGCCTTTGCACAAGCGTTATCGACCGGTACGGAGACGCAGTGCAATAATGCCGACAAGCTGCAAACTGCTTGGGCCGTGGCTGATCCTCACCAGCGCTTTGCTGCGCTAACGCTCTCTCTGTACACCCAGGCCGATGAGCCGCGCAGTTTCAATCCGACAAAAAAGCAGGATGCAGAATCTTTCCTGTTGGCGCGTGATGTATTGTTCGAGAAGATGCAAACCGTACGCAATGATCTGACCGAACTCGAAGCATTGCGTATGAACCAGGCCGCGCTGCATTGCGGGGCTGCACTGCTGGAGCACTATCAGGAATTGAAGTTGCGCTCGCAGCAAATGGACTTCACCGATCTGGAATGGCAAGTGTGCCGCTTGCTCAACCAGAGCGATTGTGCCGAGTACATGCAATACAAGCTGGATAGCCGCTATAAGCATGTGCTGCTGGACGAGTTTCAGGACACCAACCCGTTGCAGTGGCAGATATTGCAAGCGTGGTTTTCCGCTGCCGTCGCTGTAGACTCGCGGCCCACCGTGTTCGTGGTGGGTGATCCAAAACAATCCATCTACCGCTTTCGGCGCGCCGACGCGCGGTTGTTCGGCGTAGTGCGAGAATTTCTGGAAAGCGAATTCGGCGCGCATTACCTCACGCAAAACACGACGCGACGCAATTCCCCTGCGGTGCTGGAAACGGTAAACAGCGTATTTTCCGAACATCCTGAAGGTTTTGTGAATTTCGAGCAGCACATTGCCCATCATCAAAATCTACCTGGTCACGTTGAGGTGCTGCCTCTGAATGAGGCAGAAGGACATCTCCCTCTCGCCTCGGGGGACGGCTGGGGAGGGGGCCTGCGCAACCCGCTTACCACACCGCGCACCGAAGAGCAAAATGGATCACGCGAAATCGAAGCCGAGCAATTCGCTACGCACATCGCTAACATAGTCGCAAATTGGAGCGTCCAGGAAGAGGACGGCACGCTGCGCCGCGTCGAATACCGCGACATCATGGTGCTGGTACGCAAGCGCACGCATCTGCGCGTGTACGAACATGCGTTACGTGCGCGCCACATCCCGTTTTTAACCTCGCGGCGCGGCGGACTGCTCGATACGCTGGAAGCAGAAGATATTCAGGCGCTGCTGATTTTCCTGATTACGCCGTTCGCCGATCTGGAGCTAGCGCAGGCACTGCGTTCGCCGCTGTTCGCGTGTTCGGATGAGGACTTGATGCAGGTCGCGGAAGAGGCGGAGGGAAGCTGGTGGGGTCGCCTCCAACGCGTTGCCGAAGGTGAAGCATCCGCCGAACTGCAACGCGCCCATCGTCTGTTAAAAGATTGGCTGCAACTTGCCGACAAACTGCCGGTGCATGACCTGCTCGACCGCATTTATTTCGAAGGCGATCTGCTGCATCGCTACGCTGCCGCACTGCCTGTCGATCTGTATGAAACGGTGCGTGCTAACCTGCAAGCTTTCATGGAAATCGCGCTTAACGTTGATGCCGGACGCTATCCCAGTCTGCCGCGCTTCCTCGCCGAGTTGCGTGAATTACGCGCGGCGGAAAACGAATCGCCGGACGAGGGCAAAGTGGGCGAGGTCGGTAATGCGTTGCGCATTTACACGGTGCATGAGGCAAAAGGTCTGGAAGCGCCCATCGTGTGGCTGCTGGATGCCAACGACACGCAGCGCAAAGCCGACAGTTACGGCGTGTTGCTCGACTGGCAGCCCAACGAACCGCGCCCGACGCATTTCTCTCTGTACAGCGACAAACGCGGACGCGGTGCGAAGCGCGCGCCTTATTTCGATGCGGACGAGGCTTATGCGCGGCGCGAAGAAATGAACTTGCTGTACGTTGCCATGACGCGCGCCAAACAGGCGTTGCTGGTGAGTGGCAATGGCGAAGCGGCGGAAGAATCATGGTATGGGCGCATCGTGGAAGCGGTGAAGCAGTGCGATAACCCGTTATTAGGTTCGTCATTGATAGAACGGCTAGCCATTCGACTAAGCCCACAAGCGGGCAAGTCGCTGGTTATCCCGCGCAGGCGGGAATCCATCCAATCAGATATGGACTCCCGCCTGCGCGAGAGCGACAACATTAAGCAAATGTTGCGCCTACCCATTCCCACAGGACAGCGCACAGCGCGCACTACTTCTGAGCAGCGGCACGGCACTTGGCTGCACGCACTGCTGCAACACCTCGTGCCGCCACAAGCAGTAAGTGATAAAGGCGAGTTACAACAACGCTGTGGTATTCCTTCCAATGAAATGGACTCGCTCTGGCAGCAAGCGCAACACCTGCTCGCGTTGCCGAATCTGCAACGCTACTTCGATCCGCAACACTACCGCAATGCTTGCAACGAAATGCCCTACATCAACGCGCACGGTGAATTGAAACGGATTGATCGTCTGGTTGAATTCGACGATGAAGTGTGGGTGCTGGATTACAAGACCGGTGCCAAGCCTGACGTTGCGCCGTATCGGGCCCAGATGCGGGAATACTGCACTGCCATGCAGGCTGTTTATGCAGACAAGACGGTGCGTTGTGCCTTGCTGTTTGAGGACGGCGTGCTACGCGAGGTCGAGTGACCTGTGGGTTGCTGCAAAGTTATAATGCAAAGAACCGTGATTTATTCTACTCAGACCATGCAAAAATTAATCCTAGCTTCTAATAACCCCGGCAAGCTGCGCGAATTTCAATTCCTGTTGCAGCCACTCGGCATCGAGGTGCTGACGCAGGCGCAACTCGGCATAGACGAAGCCGAGGAACCGCACGTTACCTTTGTTGAAAATGCTCTTGCCAAAGCGCGCCACGTCAGCCGTTTGAGCGGGCTGCCCGCGCTGGCGGATGATTCCGGCATCTGCGTCACCGCGCTGGAAGGAGCACCTGGTGTGCTCTCTGCGCGCTATGCCGGAGATGACCCGAAGTCGGATCAGCGCAACAACGAGAAGCTATTGCAAGATATGCGAGGAGTGGCGGATCGCCGCGCGCATTACTACTGCGTGCTGGTGCTGTTGCACCATGCCAACGATCCGCAGCCGCTGATCGCGGAGGGCGAGTGGCATGGCGAGATAGCATATGAGGAACAAGGTGACGGCGGATTCGGCTACGATCCGCTATTCTGGCTACCGGAATTCGGCAAGACCAGCGCGCAACTGGAACGTGAACAAAAACACGCTATTAGCCATCGCGGAAAGGCGTTGAGAGTGTTGTTGGAGCGGCTGAAGAAATAAATTACGGACGAGACTGACCTAAGTGTAGGTCGGGCTTTGCCCACCCTACAAAATCCAAAACCCATGACCGCCCACTTCCTCCAACCCATCGCCCTAAAATCGCAAGCCGTGAATTTTCAGGCATTGCCGCCGCTGTCACTGTACATCCACATTCCGTGGTGCGTGCGCAAATGTCCGTATTGCGATTTTAATTCGCATGAGGCGCGCGGGGCGTTTCCTGAGGAAGAATATGTCGCGGCTTTGATCCGCGATCTGGAACTGGCGTTGCCGCTAATCTGGGGGCGCAAGATTTATACGGTGTTTTTTGGCGGCGGTACGCCCAGTCTGTTGAGCGGCGAGAGCGTTGCGGAGATATTGCGGCAAGTGCGCATGTTGTTGCCTCTGGACATGAATGCTGAGATCACGCTGGAGGCGAATCCCGGCACGGTAGAGGCGGCGCGTTTTGCGGCTTATCGCGAGGCCGGAGTGAATCGTCTGTCGATGGGCATTCAGAGTTTCAACGATGCGCATCTGCAAGCATTGGGGCGCATCCACTCTGCTGATGAAGCAAAGCACGCGATCTCCATTGCGCAGCAACATTTCGATAATATCAATCTCGATTTGATGTATGCGCTGCCCAATCAAACACTGGGTGAAGCATTGCAGGATGCGCAAACCGCACTGTCATTTTCTCCTCAACATCTATCTTGCTATCACCTGACGCTGGAACCGAACACGCTGTTCCATCGCAACTCGCCGTCGTTGCCGGATGACGATGCGAGCAGTGACATGCAACAGCGCATCGAAGAATTGCTGGCGGCACACGGCTATAAGCACTACGAGACTTCCGCATTTGCACTGCCGAAACGCAGTTCCAAACACAATCTCAATTACTGGCAGTTTGGCGATTATTTGGGCATAGGCGCGGGAGCGCACAGCAAATTGAGTTTCCCGGATAAGGTGATCCGCCAAGCGCGTTACAAGCAGCCGCAGGAGTATATGCAGCAAGTCGCCAAAGGGGCGCCGATACAAGAAGAGCATGAGGTAAGTCGCGATGAGCTGGCGTTCGAGTTTATGATGAATGCGTTACGCTTGAACGAAGGCTTTGACAGTGTGCTATTCCAGGAACGTACTAGCCTGCCGTTGCTTACCATTCGCCGCGAACTGGAACAGGCAGAGCGGCGCGCGCTGTTATTCAGAGACCATCAGCGTATCGCGCCGACGCAGTTAGGTCAGCGGTTTTTGAATGATCTGCTGGAGATGTTCCTGACGAAATTCTAAGAATTTAAATCAGAACCGTCATTCCCGCGCAGGCGGGAATCCAGACAATAAAAACATTACCACGCAACGCGTGGACAAAAGCGAGCAGCATATTTGATAAAATCGCTGGATTCCCGCCTGCGCGGGAATGACAAACGATTTTTAGATGTTCTTGCGCCGAAACACCAAATCCCACACCCCATGTCCCAGCCGTATTCCGCGCTGCTCGAACTTGGTGAGCGGGCGGTAGGCAGGGCGCGGCGCATAATCGGTGGCTGTGTTCTCCAGGAGCGGTTCGGCGCTCAACACCGCCAGCACTTGTTCGGCATAATCCTGCCAGTCGGTGGCGACGTGGACATAGCCGCCGGGCTTGAGCTTCTGCACCAGTTTCGCCACGAATGGCGGCTGGATCAGGCGGCGCTTGTTGTGGCGGGTTTTGTGCCAGGGGTCGGGAAAAAAAATGTGGGCACCGTCCAGCACGCTTTCGGCCAGCATGTCGCGCAGCACTTCGACGGCATCGTGCTGGATGATGCGGATATTGGCTAGCTGTTTCTCCTCAATCTGCTTGAGCAGGCTGCCCACGCCGGGTGTATGTACTTCGAGCGTGAGGTAATCGTTTTCGGGATGCGTGAGCGCAATGGCGGCGGTGCTTTCGCCCATGCCGAAACCAATTTCCAATATCTTCGGCGAGCTTCTGCCGAAAGCCGCATCCAGATCGAGCGGTTGCGCGGCATAGGGAATGCCGAATTTCGGCATCAGGGTATCGTAGCAACGTTGCTGAGCGTTCGAGACACGGCCTTGGCGCAACACGAAGCTGCGGATGTGTGTGGAGCGTCCCTGCATCAATGTTTGCCGATTAAGCCGCTGGTCGGTGAACTCGGCGTGGCGCTGTACAATTTCTTCGGCATGCGCCCGGCCAGAAATGCTTCGCGTCCGGCTTCCACCGCCTTCTTCATTGCCTGGCCCATCAGCACGGGATTTTTCGCGGCGGCGATGGCGGTGTTCATCAGCACGCCGTGGCAGCCGAGTTCCATCGCAATGGCCGCGTCCGATGCTGTGCCTACGCCTGCGTCCACGATCACCGGAACTTGCACGCGATCCATGATGAGTTGCAGGTTCCACGGGTTGAGGATGCCCATGCCGGAACCGATTAGCGAGGCCAGTGGCATGATGGCGACGCAACCGATGTCCTCCAGTTGCTTCGCGATGATGGGGTCGTCCGAGGTGTACACCATCACCTGAAAGCCTTCCGCCACCAGCGTTTTAGCGGCGGCGAGCGTTTCCACCACGTTGGGATACAGCGATTGCGGATCGCCCAGCACTTCCAGCTTGACGAGATTGTGCCCGTCCAGCAACTCGCGCGCCAGACGCAGGGTGCGCACGGCGTCGTCCGCGCTGTAACAGCCCGCCGTGTTGGGCAGCAGTGTGTACTTCGACGGAGGCAGGATTTCCAGCAGGCTGGGTTCGTTCGGGTTTTGCCCGATATTACTGCGACGGATCGCAATGGTGATGATCTCCGCGCCGCTGGCCTCGATGGCCGCTTTGGTTTCTGCAAAATCCTTGTACTTGCCGGTACCGACCAGCAGGCGCGAAGAATATGTCTTTCCGGCAATAACTAATTTGTCACTCATGGTTTGTGTTCCTGATGTTCGGGTATGGAGGCGCGAGGATTGCGGATTGAGCTTAGCTTCGCATAGCCATCTGACTAAGTTGTCTGAAGACGGCAACAAAGTCATTGGTTAGTTTCACATAGCCATTCGGCTAAGTCACCAAAATACGTTGACATAAGCCGCTGGTTAGCCACCGCCGACCGCGACGACAATTTCCAGCCGGTCGCCGTCAGACAGCATTTGTTGGGTAAATTGACTGCGCGGCACGATTTCGCCGTTGCGTTCCAGCGCGATACGCTTGCCACCCAGTTGCATTTGTTCGAGCAGTGCGGCAACGCTGATGGGGGTGTCGAAATGGCGCGCTTCGCCGTTGATTGAGATTGAAATCACTTTCAAGTTCTTGTTGAGTTAAGGTAACGTTCATTTTACACGATGCAGGCGTCGTATAAGGGTATTGCCGATGTGGCGATGGGAATCGCATGACAGCCTGAAACCATTGCTCCGTAACGATATGGTCTTGATGGTTTTACAGAATACCATTAATAATACCACCAAGCGCATAAGGCTAGGACACTTGGATGTGCTCTCTGTCAGCTTCCAACACTTTCCAGCTACCCAACACCGCAGCAGTATAATGCAAATGGTAAATTGTCGGCAAAATACACTACTTGGATGTAACCTTGAACTTGCGGACTAGAGTTGGATCGACGCAAACTACAATCTCTCTAGCTGTGGATTTCCTTTTTTGTCGGCTTTAATACTGGCCACCTGGCATTTCTTTTGCTGCCTTACAGCAACTTAAATATTACTTGACTATTTTGCTATGGTATGTATGATAAACACTCAATTTGTGGAAATTGACCACATACAATTGTAGCGACTGCGAAAGTCGTCATATTTCGTAACAAATTTATTACAGGAGGGCCATATCATGGAAACTCAAGACCTCAGCATCAGTGAAATGCCGCCGGAAGACCGCGAATTTTACATTGAATTCGGTGCCAGCACGGCATTGGCGTTGGCAATTGTTCTTTTAGCCTGATTGCGCAACTGACTGGTGATCGTGAAAAAGGGCGGTTGAACCGCCCTTTTTCATGAAGAGTATCCTCTAAGATCACGCAAGGTCGAAACGATCAAGGTACTGAGTTTAAGACTTTACAGGACGAACTAGGAAACCAATGTGGAGCGGGCGATGGGAATCGAACCCACGGCTCTAGCTTGGGAAGCTAGGGTATTACCATTATACGACGCCCGCACGGGCGCAATTTTACGTGGGATGCAAACATTACTCAACAACAGTCTTCCAAAGCGGTGCCATTACTGGGACTGCTGTTTGAGAATGTCGGCGAAATTTGATGATGGTCTTTGAGATTGTTGCTACCGATAGCAGATGCTGGAGATATTCCGCTTTTGGGCAGTCTGGTAAAGTTGCATGACTATCGTGCGTGACTGTAAATAATTTTCGAACCGTACGTCCCCCAAAATTGCCGGGGGACGCTTTGAGCAGGCAGAACTTATTTCTTTCGGTCTACCTTAGCATCTTCCGACACGATGACTACGGCGGCGAACAATGGAAGTGCGATGAGAATTAATTCGGTTATACCCATGGTCAATCTCCTTTGAGTTTATTTGAATTGGCATTGCCGCTTGTCATGATTTCTCATTCAAGCGAGGCAGACTCTATCACGAAATGCCATAGTAGAATACTAGGTTATTACCCATATCACATTGATGGATATATGGTTAATTATTTAATCATCAATATTCTGGATGCTTGAGGGAGAGACCGCAGTCTCAATTTTTCGGCCAAATTGAGCCATTGAAGTCCAGTAGGGTGGGCACGTTTTTCTACCCACGAAAAATAGCGCTAAAAAATGCTTGACATTTGCTGTTGTACACAGCCAATTGTTAAACTAAGGGCTGCGATGGATTTTTTGTACGGTCTTTACGATTGTTTTTAATGCATTGTTTTTATTGATATATTTATATGCCCCCAAAATGAGCCGGTGGACAAAACCGTATATATAATTTGCACTTAACAGAGTTATTGCAGTGTTATCCACATCATTATCCACAGCTTGTGTGGATAATAAAAAATATGCAAATAAGTCAAACTGCTTAGCTCGGTTTTGTAGAATTTCAGGAGCAAGAATCACTAAATGCAGATCGTTCGCTTTGAGGGGGATATGCTGTTGTCAATATTATTCGATTACGTGTTGGCGGACTGCATCGCGCAATTGGAGGTGACATGACAGATTTCTCACCGCACAAATTGTAAGATTTTGCAGATCGGATCGATGTTTAGTCAGAACTGACACCGACGCTCGCGTCCGAACCAATCATGTTTTGGATATTTCCACTGACAATGGCGGCACGCGCCATATTTCCTCGTTGTATTCGCGAATGGCGCGGTCTGACGAGAAGCGCCCGCTACGCGCCACGTTCAGGATGGACATGCGCGACCACTGTTCCTGATCCTGATAAGCCAAGCTCACTTGGGCCTGGCAGTCGATGTAGCTTTGGAAGTCGGCACACACCAGGAAGGGATCACTATTCAGCAGGTTGTCGGTTAGTGACCGGAACAGGCTACCGTCACCGTGGGAGAAATGCCCCGAGTTGATCAGGTCGATGACGTCGCGCAGGTTTTCGTTGTGATTATAGATATCCCGAGGCTGATAGCCCGCCCCACATATCTCGTTCACCTGATCCACGGACTTGCCGAACTGGAAGAAGTTTTCTTCACCCACGGCTGCGCGAATTTCCACGTTGGCACCATCCAGAGTTCCGATGGTCAGCGCCCCGTTCATGGTGAACTTCATGTTGCCGGTGCCGGAGGCCTCCTTTCCTGCGGTGGATATCTGTTCCGAGATATCTGCCGCAGGATAGATGAGCTGGCCGATCTTGACGCTGAAGTCGGGCACGAACACCACCTTTAATACCTTATTGACCTGTGGGTCGCGATTGATGACATCGGCAACCGAGTTGATGAGCTTGATGATCAGCTTCGCCATGTGATAACCGGGCGCAGCCTTGCCACCGAAAATGAAGTTGCGTGGCGTGATGTCCAACGACAGGTTTTGCTTCAACCTATGGTAAAGACTGACGATGTGGAGCACATTAAGGTGCTGGCGCTTGTATTCGTGAATGCGCTTGACCTGGATGTCGAAAAGAGTATCCGGGTTCAGGCTGATGCCGCAACTCCGATGGATGTGGTCAGCCAAGCGTTCCTTGGCTTGGCGCTTGATCCCGCGCCAACGGACTCGGAAAGCCTTATCGTCAGCATAAGGTTCCAACTGGCGGAGTTTCTTCAGGTGGCGCAGCCAGTCGCCGCCGATGACCTCCTCGATGAGAGCGGCCAACGGCGGATTGGCCAAGGCGATGAAGCGCCTCGGTGTTACGCCATTGGTCTTGTTCTGGAACTTCTCCGGCCACATGTCGTAGAAGTCCTTCAGCACCGTTTGTTTGAGCAGTTCGCTATGCATTTCTGCCACACCGTTGATGGCCATGCTGCCGACGCAGGCCAAGTTGGCCATGCGAACGCGACGAACGCCGTCGCTAGCCCCCTCGTCGATTAGCGACATGCGAGCCAAACGTGCTTTGTCGTCGATGAAACGGATGCGCACGTCATCCAGAAAGCGGCTGTTGATCTCATAGATGATGTCGAGATGACGAGGCAGGTTGCGCTGGAATAGTTCTAGAGGCCAAGTTTCCAACGCTTCCGGCAGAAGAGTATGGTTGGTATAGGCGAAACTTCGTTGGGTAAGGGCCCAAGCCCGATCCCAGTCCACCTGATACTCGTCGATAAGCAGGCGCATGAATTCGGCAATGGCGATGGCGGGATGCGTGTCGTTGAGCTGAACCACGAAGCTGTCCGGAAAATGATCCAGGCTGCCTTTGCCACCTAGAGTCATGCGTATCATGTCCTGCAGGGAACAGGAGACAAAGAAATACTGCTGGCGCAAGCGCAGATCTTTGCCGGCCTCCGGTTCATCGTTGGGGTATAGCACTTTGCTGATATTCTGGGCCACAATCATGTTGTCCACTGCGCCGTAGAAATCGCCGGTGTTGAAGACCTGCAAGTCGAAGGACTCGCGAGCCTCCGATTTCCACAGGCGCAACAAGTTCACGTTGAGCACGCCGTAGCCGAGGATCGGTGTGTCATAGGCGACGCCATGGATGATGGACTCCGGCACCCAGCGGCTGCGCGGGTGACCCTCGTCGTCACGATAACGCTCGATGTTGCCGCCGAACTTCACCGGAAAGCGCAATTGCCTCGGCAGCTCCCAAGGATTGCCATTGCGTAGCCACGCATCCGCAACCTCCACCTGCCAGCCGTCCTTGATGGCTTGCTCGAAAATTCCATATTCGTAGCGTATCCCATAGCCGATGGCGGGGATTTCCAATGTCGCCATGGAGTCCATATAGCAGGCCGCAAGGCGACCGAGGCCTCCGTTGCCGAGTCCCGGCTCTTCCTCGGCTTCCAGGATGGTTTCTAGATCCAGGCCCAGCTCTTTCATGGCCTGACGAACATTATCCCAAAGACCCAGATTGAGCAGGTTGTTCCCAAGATGGGGACCGAGGAGGTATTCGGCCGACATGTAGGCCACAGATTTCACGTCACGTCGCTTGTAGTGTTCGTCCGTCGCGACAACTCGCGCCAGCAAGCGATCGCGGATGGTGTAAGCCAGCGCAGTGTAATGGTCTAGGGTAGTGGCGTTGTCGAAAGTTCTGACGGTGACATAAAACAAGTTGTCGACGAACGAGCGTCGAATGGCCTCGACCGACCGGGCGATACGGGTATGCAGAGATCTTTCTGCAATATCGGACATATTTAGTAGTTGACCATGTCTGTTCTGTGCCTGTTGGTTAAATTGTTTTTATGTTCGTTGTTCATTGATACCAATATTCCATCGAAAGGAATAGCCGTGATTGACCTTTGATAGAATTTACTTTCAGCCGACGCAACTGGCTGACAGCATGTTTTTGCGTTTCTCTGCCAATTCGGCGATTGCATTAAATCTGTCTATAAGCCCATTCTTTGCAAAATGATCAATGATAAACAAAGGGATCATGGTGTCAGGCTCCCATAATCCCTTAAACCTGAGCGTGCTGCCTTGTTGATTCGGTTCGATATCCCAACTTCCCTGAAACGTTTTCGAATCACCCGTCAGTTGTGTGAAGGCAATGTTATCGAAAGGCTTTTCCGTATATTCCATGACAGAGTGAAGCCGAACATAAAAAAACAAGACATGTTCATCCGCCGTTCGCTCAACTTTTACCTTATTGGCAGATTGACGATATGCCGATGACTCAACCACGCCAGGCAAATTTTTTGCAGCTTCATAGTCAGTCAGGTAACGGTAGGCAGCGCATGTGGATAAAGAGGTATCGAAACTGGCGTTGAAGGTGTACAAGTTACCGTCTCTTTTTACATCCACCTGCAATCCATGGTAATGAGCATCCGACCAAGCCATATTATTGTTGGTCATGAATAAGAACAAAAACAAGATTATCTTTGTCATAATGGCTTTTTATACGTGCTATTTATGACGCGATGATGACATCCCAATTTGTCCGGACTGACGAACCAACAAAAACTCGAATCATGAACTCGCGGTTTCGGTAATGGTGAATAGCTGGAATGGATTCGCAAGCCGACCGTCAATCAACACAAAATCAACGGCTAGATATAATCCAAAGAGTTGCCTTTCTTCGAAGAAATTACCGATATTTCAATTGATTACATAATTCTATTAGGTGCAAATTTAAAAGCTTTTCAAGCTTTGCAATTGTGTAATAATTTTTAACAAATTTCGAAATGAAAAAGTTGTAAAATTCTCATCCTCCAATATTTCCGGCTAATATTTAAGGACTATTTGCGATGAAAAAAATGCCTACTGAAGAGTATCTTGCAAAAGCCAAGAAATTGACTAAGAAAGAATCTGAATATTTATTTTCGAGAATGGGCGGAAAGCTAGGTCGCAGAATCGATGACAATAAACTTGTCCCGTTAGAAGCATTGGCAATTCAGCTTGAGATAGAAGATGAAGATCGCAATGAATGGCGCAAGAAATTTGCTGAAATAAAAGCTCGCGACAATAAAAAATAGACACCGGCACTAAACCGCCAAGTCATAAACAAGATTTGACTCGGCAGAATGACCATCTCTCCGCTCGTCACTCCCACGTACGGCTAACAGTTCGTATGTATAAATGCTTAGGCATTTATACATAATTCAAAACGTCATAAATAGCTCATGAAAATGTCACAACTAATGGTTAGCCTACACAGTGAAAAAATAAATTGCCAAATTTGAACTGACATTATTTGACAAGGAGGAACTGATTTTGACATCTAAAATCAACCCTGACCACCCAAAGAGTGACTACCATAACTGTAAGGTGCGCCTGTTTAGTGGTACCGACATAGTAGAGTGCATGACGAAAAGAAGGGATTGCCAATGGGCAATGCATATTGGATATACAAGCCTAATGTGCAAAAACCCTTCCGCAAAACAACTGGTAAATATCGTTAATTCAAATCCTGCAATCTAACCGGCCTGCGCAGGCTAGATTTCTCTTTCTAGCCCTTGATGCATAGTGGAAGCATGGCCTCTATGGCGACAACCCTATGCAAAACATTGGTTTTGTCAATAACGACGTAAGAGTCAAATATTACAATTTACTTAAACGGCATATACTGTATATACTGTTTATGTGAATGGTACATATGGACATTACTTGACAGGAGGTGTGACGATGAAAGAACAGCCATCATTTTCACATGGCCTGCTTTACTCAATCGCGCCTGAAAATTTTTCAGCACTTCATCTGAATGATGATGAGTTGGATGGGTTGGATTGGGCAAATGAATCTAAGCTTGCTGAGGATTCGTACGTACAGATCGTTCTCGGTTTTCTAAAAAGAACTGTTTCCAGGCAGTAATGCCAGGTGATGCAACATTCAAGCCGCATAGCTGATACGCACGTTTTGCGCCCCCAGCAATTTGCTTAACCCATCCATCAAATCGTTGTGCAGTGTGACGCCCCACTCTTCACCTAGCCGCAGTTGGGCGTCAGCCAGGATGTTGCGGTAACAGATCACTACCGGGCATTTGCCTTCGCGGTAAGGGGTGAGCAATTCCTTCAGTCGAGTCACGCTGATGCGATTGTCCGAAACAACGGTAAGCTCAAGGTGCTTGGCGAAAGTGGAACGCGCCGAAGCGATGTCGAATAATTCTTCGCCGCTGACGCGCATGTTGCCGGAATATTCATCCAGGCTGGCCTTGCCGCGCACCACCAGCAATTCGTCTTCGCGTATCCACGGACGGCTGCGTTCGTACTCTTCGTTAAACACCGTCATTTCGACTTGTGCGCTACCGTCGTCCAACGTCACGATGGCCATGCGTCCGCGCCGCGTCTGCTGGATGCGTACGCCAGACACGATGCCTGCCAGCACCACCTGCACCCCACTGTTGCGTCTGCCATTGCCATTGTTGTTACTGTTTTGCCCGACGAGTTGCGGTGTTACGTCAGTGAGTTTTAGCTTGATGAAGTGCGACAGTTCCGTCGCGTATTCCTGATAGGGATGGCCGCTGAGGTAATAACCGAGCGCGAGTTTTTCTTGCTGTAATTGTTCGCGCACCGGCCAGCGCGCCACGTTGGCCAGCATCACCGGCATGGACACGCTTTCATCGTCGCCAAAGAGGCTGTTCTGGTTGGCCGCACGCGCCTGTTGCTCGGCGCTTCCCAGTGCCGCATCCAGAGAAGCGATGAGTTGGTGACGATGATCCGAGATCGAGTCGAACGCACCACCACGGATCAGCGCCTCAATCGCGCGACGGTTTACCACGCGCTTGTCCACGCGGCGGCAGAAATCGAACAGGTCGCGGAATGGCCTTTCTTTGCGCGCCTCTTCAATGCTGTCGATGGCGGCCTTGCCCGTGCCCTTGATTGCTCCAAGGCCGTAGGCGACGGTTTCTTCGTCCGTCGGCGCAAAACGGTAACCGGATGAATTGATGTCCGGCGGCAGAATGCGCACATTCTGCGCTAACGTGTCGATGTAAGCGATGTGTACCTTGTCGGTATTATCCATGTCCGAAGACAGAGTGGCGGCCATGAACGCCGCTGGGTAGTGGGCCTTGAGATAAGCGGTCTGGTAGGACACCAGTGCATAGGCGGCGGAGTGCGACTTGTTGAAACCGTAACCGGCGAACTTCTCCATCAGGTCGAACAGCATCGTGGCCAGCTTTTCGTCTATGCCGCGCTTGACCGCGCCTTCCACGAAGGTGCTGCGCTGCTTCGCCATCTCGGCGGCGTCTTTCTTGCCCATCGCGCGGCGCAGCAAATCGGCTTGTCCCAGCGAATAGCCGCCGATGATCTGCGCGATCTGCATCACCTGTTCCTGATACACGATCACGCCGTAAGTCGGCGTCAGCGAGACCTCCAGATCGGGATGGAAATATTCCGCCTTGGCGCGTCCGTGCTTGCGGTTGATAAAGTCTTCCACCATGCCCGATTCCAGCGGCCCCGGACGGTACAGCGCGACCAGCGCCACGATGTCCTCGAAGGTGTCCGGTTGCAGGCGGCGGATCAGATCTTTCATGCCGCGCGATTCCAACTGAAACACGGCGGTGCTGTTAGAGGCTTTGAGCAGGTCGTAGGTAAGTTTATCGACGAGTGGGATGGTCTCAATCGAGAAAGATTCCTGCTGCGGCATCTCCCGCACATATCTCACCGCCCAATCGATGATAGTCAGCGTACGCAGCCCCAGAAAATCGAACTTCACCAAGCCGATTTTTTCTACGTCGTCCTTATCGAGTTGGCTGACCGTGCTGTCGCTTCCTTCGGCGCAATACAGCGGGCAGAAATCGGTAAGTTTGCCCGGCGCGATAAGCACACCGCCTGCGTGCATGCCGACATTGCGCGTCAGATCTTCCAGTCGCCCGCCCAGCTCCAGCATTTCTTCCACGCCTTCTTCGCTATTGATAATCGCGTTGAATTCCGGCTCCAGCTCGCGCGCTTTTTTCAGCGATACCGGCTTCACACCCTCCAGCGGAACCAGTTTGGACAGTCGATCACACAGGCCGTAAGGGAAGTCCAGCACACGTCCGACATCGCGGATCACTGCCTTGGATGCCATGGTGCCGAAGGTGACGATCTGCGACACGCATTGCGCACCGTATTTCTCCCGCACATGGTTGATCACCAGCTCGCGCCCGTCCTGGCAAAAGTCCACGTCAAAGTCGGGCATGGAAACGCGCTCTGGATTGAGGAAGCGCTCGAACAGCAGCGCATAGCGCAGCGGATCAAGGTCGGTGATGCCGAGGCTGTAGGCCACCAGCGAACCTGCACCGGACCCGCGACCCGGCCCTACCGGCACGCCGTTGGGGAATTCCTCCGAGCGGTAGCTCTTGGCCCAGAGAATAAATTCCGCCACGATCAGGAAGTAGCCGGGGAAGCCCATTTTTATGATGGTGTCGATTTCGAACGCCAATCGCTCGGTGTATTCCTGTATCTTCGCCGCGCGCTCAGTCTCATTCGGGAACAATTGCAGCATGCGGGCTTGCAGGCCGCGCTCGGATTCTGTGCGCAGAAAATCGTCCAGGCTCACACCATTGGGAGTGGGAAAATCCGGCAAGTGCGGCTTGCCCAGATTCAGGGTGAGGTTGCAGCGCTTGGCGATTTCCACGCTGTTTTGTAATGCTTCCGGCAGATCGGCGAACAGCGCCGCCATCTCGGCCTGCGTCTTGAAATACTGCTGCGCGGTGAAGTGGCGCACGCGCCTCTTGTCGTTCAGCACATAGCCTTCGGCGATGCATACCCGCGCCTCGTGCGCCTTGAAGTCGTCTATGCTGAGGAACTGCACCGGATGTGTCGCCACCACCGGTAGCCCGAGTTCTGACGCGAGTTGCAGGGACTCTCGCAGGTGCGCTTCCTCGCGCGCAAAACCATTGCGCTGCACTTCCAGATAATAGCGCCCCGGAAACAATCCAGCATATTCCTGTGCAAGCTGTCGCGCTGTCGCCCCATTACCGTTCAGCAACGCCGCGCCAACCTCGCCGAAATGCGCGCCGGACAAGGCGATCAGTCCATCGGCGCCCTCGCGCAGCCATTGCCTGTTGATTTCCGGGCGACCGCGATACTGGTTCTCCCGGTAAGCACGCGTAAGCAAATCGCACAGACGCAGATAACCCGCGTTGGACTGACACAGCAATAACAATCGGAACGGCTGCTCGCGTTCTGCAGGATTGCTAACGAACACATCGCAACCGATAATTGGTTTGATACCGGTGTTGCGTGCTTCCTGATAAAACTTGATCAGGCCGAACACATTGTTGAGATCGGTCAGCGCCAGCGCAGGCATGGCATCCTGCTTGGCAGCGGCGACTGCCTCCGGAATTCGAACGATGCCGTCGGCGATGGAATATTCGCTGTGCAGGCGCAGATGAATGAATGAAGGTTGTGGCATGGTAACAGGGTGGCAATCTCAGCCAAGATTTTACCACCGCCGCTACTGCGAAAAATTCAAAGTTTTTTCTGCTTGAATAACTTGGATAAAACGGCAATTCGTTTCATGTCGCTGACTTATTCGCAGTAATTACATTCAGAGCATTCGCAGGAAGCTAAAACTCTCAATTCACTTTCACGGTTGACAGATTGTTGACGGAAAAAACAAAGGAGCTACGCATAACATAGCACCTTGTTTAGTGCTGGGTCGTCGAGGACTTGAACCGCAAACCAAAGGATTATGAGGGCAACGCAATAGAGTCTTAATTCATCCTCTTATCCTGTCGCCACCCAAATCTTGTTTTTTGCCTGTTTTGGAACCTGCTTGGAATAACGGGGCTTTCGGAATTGCAGAAAGAGATCTTTCAAACCTTTCGGGGTTTTGAAAGAATTTGCCATTTTTCTTTCAAAGCCTGTAGTAGTTCTAAAGTTTTCCTCTACCCATATAGACGGGGCGCTGGGGCTGGCCTTCCAGCGGAGTCTCGGCCCTTCTTTCAGCGCGTATTGCTGGGAAATCAAATAAAGAAATCTGTGAATTAGTAGAGATGCCGGAAGCTAAGCGTAAAGCTGCGGATTTCTCAGCGACAAATCAGCGTTAAGGTCGTATAACGTTTGACCTTTAGTAGGGTTTGCGGTAACCTTCGCGGCCTTTCGGAGAGATGGCCGAGTGGTCGAAGGTACTCCCCTGCTAAGGGAGCGTAGGGTTTATAGCCTTACCGAGGGTTCGAATCCCTCTCTCTCCGCCACAGATTTTAAGTGATTGTATTGATTGCAACACAATGTTTCTTTGTAGGTATTTTAGCTATTGCTACAAGAGAGTGCTACAAAACGGCGCTCAACCTACTGGAACATTATGCCGCGTCAAACCTATCTGCAACGGCGCAAAAACGCCCTAAGTTTCCGTATCGGTGTACCGCATGACTTGAGGCAGATTATCGGCTCAAGAGAACTAACCAAAGCGTTAGGAACCGCCGATATAAAACACGCGCAACCTACCGCCCGAATACTTGCTGGGCAAGCCCAACAGCTTTTCAACAGACTGCGCGGGAATATGGCAAGGAAGAAAACATCCACTGACGACACATTCCAGCTTGATTACACCCTTAGTCTTACTACTGACGAACTCGGTCTTACTAAGGCGGTGTTTACTGACCCCAAACCTGAAGAAACGCAAGAAATAATCAAGATCACTCAGGCTATAGACGCGCTGAACTCGGCTAAGGTCATTCGTTACGACTTACGCCCCGCTGCCCTGCCTAAAGCTAAACAGATCACTTCTAACGCCTTACATCGGCTTAGTGAGGTTATTCCATACTGGCTATCGCTCAAGGAAACTGACAAAAAATCAACAACGCAAATATACTCGGCGGCGGTCAACTTATTTGAGTGCCACTTTCCAAGTCTGTATGTTGAGACAATTGAAAAGTCCCACATAAGTGACTTCATTCAATGGCGGATGAGTGAGAAAAAAGCAGCAAGGACAATCCACAAAGAACATGGTGTTATATGCACTCTTTTGAATTTTGCCGTTGATAAGGGATGGATAAAAGAAAATCCAGCAAGCCGTGCAAAACTCCCAAAGACTCCCAAGTCGCCCATCAGAGGCTACACGATAGAAGAGTGTAAGCTAATATTTAATTCTTCTGTATTTGTTGCAGGCGAAAGACCCATACTGGGAAGGGGTGAGGCGGCTTATTGGATACCCCTGTTATTACTTTTCACGGGTGCAAGACGTGAAGAGATTGCACAGCTAACAAAGAACAGAGTCCGAACCCTGAATGATATTCATTATCTAGCCCTTGATGCGATTTTAGACGAAGATACACTCAAGAACTCATTAAGTGTAAGGGCGGTTCCTATTCACGACCAACTCATAAAAATGGGTTTTTTGGACTTTGTAGCACAGTCAAAGAGTGGTCAATTGTTCCCAGAGCTTAAAGCCAACGAGAGAGATCAATTCGGGGCTAAATGGGGCGATTGGTGGACAAAGTATGTTAGAAAAATTGTCGGCATCACGGACAAGAATATACACACCTGCCACAGTTTCAGACATTTACTTGAGACTGAATTTCGCGCTCTAGGGATGCGACCTGATTATGAGAGGACAATATTAGGTCACATCGGCGGAATGGAAAAAAAAGACGACCATGATAATTACGGCGAACAACTAATAGAACCATTATATGCAATGATAAACCGTGTTAATTTTAGGGGTCTTGACCTTACGCACCTTTGGAAGCATTAAGACAGACAACGTTGCATCAAAGCCTTACAAAATTGAGGCACAACAGGGAATGACCAACCTAAATCTAATGAGTAGATAATATGAAAATATTCTTTTTTGTAGTATTGGTTTTTGTATCGTTGTCAGCTAATGCCGAATTTGCCGATAAAGACGATGATGAGTACATCGAGAAATTATCCACTGCGCGTAAGTTAGTACAAACCCTTAGCCAAATGTTGGGTCAAACATTCTATGTCTATTATCCTCGTCAATCTTGTCACAAAGATGATAACGACATTCTTCGCAAGCCAAACTTTGAAGATACATCAAGTTATACTTCCGCCGTTCCACAACGTGTTCTGATAGAGGCGGTGGTGCCAATTGATGAACTTAGATACAGTGGATACGTTCCGACTATGTTTTTCTATCGCCTAAAAATTGGTGATAGGACAACAGGATTCCTGAATGCAGCTTATCTTAAATATCTAATTGGCGATCAAGATTCCATTTCTTCTCTTGAAAATGATTGTTGGTTTAAGTTAAACCCACAAGAGCTTGAATCTAAAATCAGTCAATTAAAATCTGACCAGATTGCGAAACAAGAAGCTATCGAGAAAGCGAAAATTGAAAGGCTAATTCAAGAAGATAAAGATAAGAAAATTCGTGAAGAAAGAGCTATTCAAGCAAACTTGGAAGCGCAGCAAGATCGACAGAAAAATGCACCTGTAACCTTGCAAGCAATGGATAAATCAGATTATTGCGTTACCTATGGTCAAGCTATGCGCGATGAACCGATTGAAGGACTTGAAGGTGTTCCTGATGTCGTTAATCTGGTTAAATCTGAAGCTCGCCGAAGAAAGTTGACGTTTAACGATGAACAAGTTAAAGATCAGAAGTATCGGATTGGAATTTCTGAATGTCAGCTTTATGCGGCACGAGGAGCGCAAACCAAACTGGTTGTTTCCTCCCTAAAAGAAATGGAAAAAGATGACTTTTGCGTTGCTTACGGAAAGTCTTTGCGCGATGAAGAAATTTCCGAATTTAATGTTGTGCCTGAAATTGTGAATTTGGTTCAATCTGAGGCTCATCGAAGGAAGTTGACGTTTAATGATTCAGATACCAAAGCTGAACGGGTTCGGATGGGAATTTCTGAATGTCAGCTTTATGCGGCACGAGGAGCGCCAAGAGAAGCAAATCGTACTGTCGGTAAATGGGGCGTCCATGTGCAGCACGTTTATAATGGCACATATATCTATACTGAGAATGGGCGGGTAACAAGTTGGCAAGATTAACCATTTTTCGCTGGTTAATCTTTATCTTCGATTGCGTCAAAGCCGCCGCCTAAGCGGCTGACGGCGCAAGCTGCGCCTGCACTCGCTGAACCTGTGCAAGCCACCATTCGCCACCATGAGGAGCCGGTGTTTTAGTTCCGTTGAGTTCGGCAACCATACCGCGCAGAGATAGACCACGCGACCTCATACCAGCAAACGTGCCGCGTAGCCGTTCAGCGAATGCTTGAGAGGCTTGCTGGCGGGCTTGAATATTTGGGCGCAGGTTAGCTGCACCGGACTTGCCTAAGACCACGCCGCGAGCCTTAGCGGCGGCAAGCGCAGCTTTCGTGCGGGCGCTGATGGCATCCCGTTCCCACTCTGCCATTGTTGCAAAAATCTGAAGCATGGTCTTGTCGGCATTGGGCATATCCACCGCCACAAACTCAACGCCAGTTTCGAGTAAGCCGGAAATGAAATGCACGTTACGGGCAAGGCGGTCTAGCTTGGCAATAATCAACGTCGCCTTCGCCTTCTTGGCGGCTGCGAGCGCGGCGCGAAGCTGAGGGCGCTTGTCTAGTGCGTTGCTGCCCTTGCCCGTTTCAATTTCAGTGAACTCAGCTATCAGTTCCCACGTACCCCCGTTGAGATATGAAGCGACGGCGGCTTGTTGCGCTTCAAGCCCAAGACCCGACGCGCCTTGCTTGGTTGTGCTGACTCTGTAGTACGCGACGAATTGACCGTTTGCCATGATTGCCTCTCCTTTGTACACGTCACAAGACGTTCGTTTAATGTGTGGTCACTGTATCCTTATTCAGTGAAATGCACAACATATTATTCTTATATTGTGTTTTTTAGTGCGTTGTGATATGATTTACAAAATTGAAATCATACCGACTGGAATGCACAAATGAATAATTCAGATATTAATTATAAGGTTAGAAGCGCAGCGGTGAGCGGAACGGGGCGTTCATCGTTCAAGTTTGACGCTTCAACTTGGGCGGCGATAGATTTAGTTGCTGAACAGGCCGGATTAACATGGGTTGATTGGGCGTCAAGAGCGATCAAGGCGAGGCCGCACGCAAAAAGCATGGCGGCGGCAGTGCGTGCTGCCGTTGCTGATGCGCTAATGGCAAAGCAGTTCGAGGCAATGGTAGAAGAGAACTCCGCCGGTCAACAGTACTTAGATGATATTGACGACCACTCGCACCCGTTAGTAGGAGGGGGATATTATCGGCTAAATGACGAAACTCTAAACATTGAACTGGAGGGCGCAAGGATCACAACTCAGGATGATTGCTTCGAGGGCTTTACGCTGATTGTCGGATACCGTGATAAGTCGTTCGGCGGGAATGCTTTCATTTGCATCAAAAACAGACTACGTGATGGCTTGCATCTTTTCATTGCTCAGGAGGAAGTATGAAAGTCGATACCGGCACAATTTCAACATTCGAGACAAGCCTGCTATTACGGTTAGGGCTTGGCGACCTTCGCGGTAACTGGGGCAACTGTCTTGCCGACATGCTACGCGGCAAGACCTCAATTAAGGGCATTACTCTTTTGCCGTGCGCGAGAAAACATGACGGCAAGATGTACCGGCCAGTTTACGCGATCACTGATATTCAAGAATTTATCGAGAAGGTGAAATCCAAAATACCATCGGCAGGAAAAACGCCGGTCAAGTCAACAGTGCTACAAATCGACACAGGCAAGGGTTGGCGACTTAACAAGTTCGATCGTCACGGCGCACCTGTAGCGCGGTACAGATCAGCATCACAACTTTACCAAACCGGGACGGCGGTTCCGTCAATGTTTCAACTTTAGAAAAGGAAGCAACATGGACGTACCAAAAAAGGGAGTTTATTTGAACCAGTTTGACGGCAACAAGCAATGGTTCGTGACCGAGTTTGACGATGGTTCGGCGGAAATATACAGCAGTTGGGATGAGGCATATGCCGCCGGATGTTTTCAATCAGCTAGGCCGGAGCTTAGGCTAGTCAAGACAGGAAACTAAAAAGCGCAGTCCCAAGCCATAACGGTTTCGGACTGCGCTTTTTGAAGTAAGTCAATCGTGACCAACTGACCAAAAAACAACTAACAAACCGCCTGCAAGCGGCTCAAAATGGATTATAGTAAATTTAGCTTTACAGCGGTTGTGGATTACATTGAAATACAAATCCAAACGGCGCAACCAACAAGTTATGACGCTCTCCAGCGCCATACCGGACTTCCCTATTTTGAGGCTATCGACCCAACATCACGGGGCAACAGCGCAACAACTTTCAACGTTAAAATCCACGACCCTGAACGCTGGCAGGACGTAACAGGCGCGGCGAATATCATCGCGAAAGAGTTTGAATTTGCCAAGCCCTTTAAGGTTGTCGGCATAGAAACTGCGCTTGATGCTTACGCAATATCCGGCACACGACATGACCTTGCAGAGTTGTGCGCGTGGTATGCACATCACACCACTTTCCACGACAACATACGCAACATGTACATCGGCAAGGATGATTACATTAGCATTGATTATTTTGATTTTGCCAGACAGGTGCAACGTTTTGAGAAGGGTTACAATTTTTGCACTGGCAGAAAAGATGCAACAAAATTTCAGCATATTTACTTGAAAGATCATGACAAAGGAATCTTACTTGAAACAGATCAGCATCGCGCACGACTCGAAGGCACTCTACTTAGCGGCAATCTACCGCACCTGACAAATGAGCAGTGGAAACACTTTAATTTCGCCAGCTTGGCAAGTGAGTTTTTCACATTCCGAAAATATTTTGCGCCAGTCATAGACCAGGGTAATTGCACGGTTGACCTTGCCAAGCTCCGCCAACACATTTATCTAAATCAAACATCAGACTTTGGAAAGGTCATCAAGGCGACGGTGAAGGGAAGGCGCTCTCATAAACGATCAACTCACCCAGACTCAAAAACGGATAAAGAACTGATCGACATAGCCAGATACAAACTTCGAGACCTCTCGAAGCGATGGGAAAAAGAAACCCAAAACCAGCACCCCGGATTCGCCCCAACTGATGCCGGAAAACGGGCGAATCCGGGGCGTCATGCTTTGGATAAGTCACTGTTGGGTAACTGTATCGACTTGGAAACGAATGAATCTCTATTAATTAATATAGAGAGTTTGTTAATTAACCCAATATCACACAATGAAACAGATCAGCATGAGCGCAGCGAGTACAACATCAACCCAGACAACAGCCCAGATCAACAATCGGCCTATCAGGATGAAGTCAGCTCCGCTGACCTTCATCATCTGACAACCGAAACAGATTCACACTTTGAAAACGATCTTGATGAAATCAGCTTCGCTGATTTGCATCTATCACCAGAGCGTAAGGCACAACTTGAAGCGATAGACCATCACTACGAAGCAAGAGAAAAAGGTATTGAAGAAGCCTACAGAGACGCAATGAAAAAAACGCCGCCGACAATCTGAACCAGCCGGGAAATAAAGATCGAAGTCTAATTGGATATTTTCAACCGTGACTACCATGCGTTTACTAACGGGCAACAAAATTTGAACAAACTTATACAGCGAACAAAACGCTTATGGCAGTCTTTGTGAAAATGGCGGGACAGTCGGGCACGAAGCTTATACAGCGGAATTAACCACGCTCAAGACCAAGACAGCTAGCGTACAGAACCCCACCAAACGCGCTTTAAGAGGGCTACAGCGCGTAACCAGCTACGGAACAGACCAGGGCGGTGCAAACAACACAACGCCGCCAGCGGCCTCTGTGAGCGACGACAAAAAGCGCACGCACGTGACGGATATTTTTCTTTGTATTGGCGCTTGCCAGTAGTCTGCCTGTAACAATGCGGTGCTTAACTCTGAGCGCCCATGTCGGGCGCATTCAGGGAAAGTTACGGGGGAAAACCATGAAGATCAAAATATCATTATTAACAATAATTATTGGACTTGCAGGTTGTGCGACGCAAGGTACAAACGCCGTGAATATAACCCAAAGAGAGCCGAAGCAAATTTCAAACGAGGTTCAATTAAACGAGCCGTACACGCAAGTATGGGATAAGTTAGTAAAAGAGCTGTCAAAAAGCTTTTATGTGATTAACAACATTGATAAGGAATCTAGAATCATTAACCTGTCATTTAGCTCCCAAACACCAACTGATTATATCGACTGTGGAGAAACACATCGCACATTTACGCAGGGGGATAAGACGGAGAACTTTAACTATGATATTGCAGACTCTACAGTATTCAAGATCGCACTCCCCATCAATCAAAACCGACTCTCATTTTCAAACTATGCGGTTATAAAACGCAATACGTCACTGGAAGGGCGTGCAAATGTTTATTTAGCTCCTCTGGAGAATGACAAGAGCAAGACTACTGTTGCTGTAAATTCTCGTTTCATACTTACTATCGATGTTAGTGGAGATGCATATGCTCAGGCCGCAATGAGCGGGAATGTCTTGTCTCTTGGCCCATTGCCTCCGCCCAAGCCGTCAGTCATTTCATTTAACACCAATAAGCCAATAGAACATAATTTCGGCGAAGGCGTCAAATCAACCTGTTTCTCCACTGGTAAACTTGAGCAGGACGTTCTTCAAATTTTGCAGAAATAACAATGTGTAGTAGATCGAGGCGGCACCGTTTGATTAGTCTGATGCCAGCATTAACTGCTTTGATATTATAGCGCGGCTTCATTTAGCAACCTCTCAGAAATGCCGCTCAACATCGGGCGGCATTTTTTCGGTTAAGCCCACACCTTTAGCATTGAAGTCGGACGTAGTGGAGTGTTTAATCGGAGTTTGTTTTTCTTCATGACTTATATGGCACTAAAGCTGCTCCCAGAGTACCATCCAATTTCATTCCGTAATAGCCACAAAGGGCTTACACGGACATGCATATCAAGTGCAAGTCACAAGGAATACGAAAATGAATGACCTTCTAACCCAACTTACAAACCAGCTCCAGCTTAATCAGCACAGTGTGGCTCAACATCCAGACAGGGCGATCAGGATGCCCGAACTTCTAACGATTATTCCGTTATCTCGCCAGACGATTTACAGGAAAATCAAGCTTGGCGAATTCCCCCCGCCTATCAAACTATCTCTAGGCGGTGCGTCTTGCTGGAGACTAAAAGCGGTCTTGCAATGGCTTGCGGAAAAAGAAATTGAGTCCATCCGCATTGACGCGCTTCACTAAAGGGTGCGTCATTGTGTCACGCGCACCGAGGGTTCGACTCCCTAACGCACATTCAAACCAAGTGTGGACTCAGGCAGATCACACTATGAAACCGAAGGGCGGTAAATAACCGTTGACCGCACCATCAACGGGCTTTAGAATCACCACAGAGAGTTGCTACAAAAACTCTCTGTGCCAAACAAAGAAATGTAATGAAATCAATATGATTAGGCGGCGAATGCTAGAATCCCTCTCTCTCCGCCAAAGCGCCAATAAATACGCCACTTTCGTGGCGTTTTTATTTTGCACACAACTATTTTTATCGCGACAACTATAAAATAAGAAATTGTAGAAAAACGAAGATAATTGTGGAAAAACAAAAGGCCTACATCGCTGTAGGCCATTGTATTATTGGTGGGTCGTCGCGGACTTGAACCGCGGACCAAAGGATTATGAGTCCTCTGCTCTAACCAACTGAGCTAACGACCCGTAAGAGTGGTTGCCTCAGCTCTCGCCGTCTAAGAAGCTTTTAAGCTTTTCCGAACGCGATGGATGACGCAATTTGCGCAACGCTTTGGCTTCTATCTGGCGGATACGCTCACGGGTGACGTCGAATTGCTTGCCGACTTCTTCCAGAGTGTGATCGGTGTTCATCTCAATGCCAAAGCGCATACGCAGAACTTTTGCTTCGCGCGGCGTCAGGCTGTCGAGAATATCGGCAGTAACATTGCGTAAGCTGTCGTACACCGCAGCTTCGATAGGCGCCAAGGTATTCGAGTCTTCGATGAAGTCGCCCAGATGGGAATCATCGTCATCCCCTACCGGTGTTTCCATCGAGATCGGTTCTTTGGCGATCTTGAGTATTTTGCGGATCTTGTCTTCCGGCATTTCCATCTTGATCGCCAGCGTCGCGGCATCCGCTTCTAACCCGGTCTCTTGCAGTATCTGGCGCGAGATGCGGTTCATTTTGTTGATGGTCTCGATCATGTGCACCGGGATGCGGATGGTGCGCGCCTGATCGGCGATGGAACGCGTGATTGCCTGGCGTATCCACCAAGTGGCGTAGGTCGAGAATTTGTAACCGCGACGATATTCGAACTTGTCCACGGCTTTCATCAGGCCGATATTGCCTTCCTGGATCAGGTCGAGGAATTGCAGGCCGCGATTAGTGTATTTCTTGGCGATGGAAATCACCAGACGTAGGTTGGCCTCGATCATGTCGCGCTTGGCGCGGCGTGCCTTGGCTTCGCCGTTGGTCATCTGCTTGTTGATTTCCTTCAGATCCTTGATCGGAATTCCCACGCGCTGTTGCAGGTCGAGCAAATTTTTCTGCTGTTCGACGATAGCGTGCTGAAAACGCGCCAGCGTTTCGCTGTAAGGCTTCTTCGCTGCTACTTCGCGTGCCGCCCAATCAAGACGTTCTTCATTGCCGGGGAAAGTCTTGATGAAATGAGGACGCGGCATACGCGCCTTGGTGACGCACAATTCCTGAATGTTGCGCTCATGCCCGCGCACTTCTTCTACCAGATTGCGCATCGTGTCGCACAAGGCATCCACCTGTTTGGCGGAAAAACGGAATTGCATCAGCTCGTTGGAAATCTGCTCTTGCAGCTTGTCGTACGGCTTGCTGCGATAGCCATGTTTCTCATACGCTTTGCCCATCTTGGCGAACAGATCGTCGATGATAGCAAAGCGCTCCAGCGCATCCAGCTTGAGTTGGGCGAGGTTGGCCGCAGCAAGGGCTTCGCCATCGTCGCCATCTTCATCATCTTCGTCTTCATCCCCTTCAGCCGTCACTTCCTCGCCGCTCGGTTCTGCGGCTTCCATGCCATCCGTCTCGGCATCGATAAAGCCGTCGATTACCTCGTCTACGCGCAATTCATCGCGCGCAACTTTGCCGGCCAGCGCAAGGATTTCTGCAATGGTGGCGGGGCAGGCGGAGATCGCCTGAATCATGTGCTTGAGGCCTTCCTCAATGCGCTTAGCGATAACGATTTCATCTTCGCGCGTGAGCAAGCCCACCGTGCCCATCTCGCGCATATACATGCGCACCGGGTCGGTGGTGCGGCCAAATTCCGAGTCCACTGTGGACAGCGCTGCCTCGGCAGCTTCCACAGCATCTTCGTCGGCCGCTACCGGAGCAGCATCCGTCATGATCTGATTTTCGGCATCGGGCGCTTCATCGCACACGGTGATGCCCATGTCGTTGATCATGCTGACCACGCCTTCGATCTGCTCGACTTCCAGCATCTCGGGCAAGTGATCGTTAATTTCGCCGTAAGTCAGGTAGCCGCGTTCCTTGCCCAGTACGATCAATGTCTTCAGGCGAGTGCGTCGTGCCTCGACATCCTGTAGTTGTTCTACAGGAGTGGCAATCAGATTGGCTGCTGCCTGTTTAGCATTCGCCGCCGCCTGCTTGGCACTGACGGGTTTTTTCTTGTCTTGCTGAGTCGCCATAATCGGTGGATTCCCAGATTAAGTTAAAGTTAGTGCGGAGGATAAAAGGCCGCTGAAATGGGCGCGGATTATACCCTATTTTTCAAAACGTTGTCTTAGCTTAGCTACGCGACTGCAATTGGCGGTAGCGTTCGCGTTCTTGCGCATTCAGCCCTTGTGTAGAACCACCAGCCTTGGCAAGCAAAGCCTGTGCTTCCTGTTTGCTTTGCTCCGCGCGCTGTTTGGCCAACATATCGTGAAATTCTGTTACCACGTTTGGCTCATCATCCCATTTCAGGATGAACTCTTCAGCATTTCTCAGCACTGCCTCATGCGAAGTACCCTGAAACTGCTGGATGATGGCGGCAGTGGTAACGGCATAATCCTGCTCACGCAAAAATTCAATCAGTGCTGCCACGGTTACTGTTTCTGGCCCTTCTACGCCCCATTCTACTGGCAGTTCGTGCACCAGTTCCGGCTTGAACAGCAAACAACGCAATAGAACACGTAATTCAGAAGGCTCCATGCGCAATATTTTTTGCGGCGCACGGCGTGCAGACATTCCAATCGATTTGATTTTCCACAAATCTTCCAGTTCGAGCTGGGTGATTCCCCCCAACGCCGCCACCTCCTTGCGCAACAGCAACGCGATGGTGGGTGCCGCAATGGCGGTCAGCAAAGGCTTGGCATGTTCCAGCAAGGCGCTACGCCCCTCCTGCGTCTTCAAGTCAACCTGCGCAGACAGTTCGCGCAACAAATAGCTAGACAGCGGTAGCGCCTCCTCGCCCAGCAAGTGTTCGAATGCCTCTTTGCCATACTCGCGAATATAACTATCGGGATCATGCTCAGTAGGTAAGAACAAAAAACGTAACTGTTTGCCATCCTGCAAATGCGGCAGCGCATTCTCCAGCGCCCGCCAGGCAGCGCGGAGACCGGCGCTGTCGCCATCGAAACAGAATACTACCTGTTCAGTCAGGCGCAACAGCTTTTGGATGTGGAACGGCGTGGTTGCTGTCCCCAGCGTGGCGACCGCATATTCGACCCCGAGTTGCGCCAACGCCACCACGTCCATATAACCTTCCACCACGAGCGCCATTTTTTCGGCGCGGATAGATTTTTGCGCCTGGAACAATCCGTACAACTCGCGCCCCTTTTCGAACAGCGGCGTTTCAGGTGAGTTGAGATATTTGGGTTCGCCCTTGTCCAACACACGCCCGCCGAAACCGATGATTTGGCCGCGCACATTGATAATGGGGAACATGATACGGTCGCGGAAGCGGTCGTAGCGCTTGCCCTCGTCGTTCTCGATCACCAGACCGGTTTCCAGCAAATTGGCATCCTGATAATTCAGGAAAATACTTTCCAGATTCTGCCAACCGTCAGGCGCATAACCGATGCCGAATTTTGCCGCAATCTCGCCGGATAGGCCGCGCCGTTTGAGGTATTCGATGGCGCGAGGCGATTGTTTGAGTTGATCGCGGTAATAGCGTGTGGCGGTTTGCATTACCTCGTACATGTCCGGTGCAACCTTGTGCTGCACTTGCGTCGAAGCTTCACGCGGCACCGTCACGCCGATGCTGCGCGCCAGTTCTTCTACAGCATCGACGAAGCTCAGTCCAGCGTGTTCCATGGCAAAACCAATTGCGGTGCCATGCGCGCCGCAGCCGAAGCAATGATAGAATTGCTTGGTCTGACTAACGGTGAAAGAAGGAGATTTTTCGTTGTGGAAGGGACAGCAGGCTACATAGTTGGCACCTGCCTTTTTCAGCGGGACGTAACGCTCGATCACGTCCACGATGTCGAGGCGGTTGAGCAAATCCTGAATGAAGCTTTTTGGAATCACCCTGGCTCCGTTCCCGCATCTTGTCGGTGACGATGCACCGATGAATGTTTTTGGTTAATGCGAACTACAATAACTATTGTGCCAAACGCGCCTTTACCAGCGCCGAAACCTTGCCCATATCCGCACGCCCGGCCAGTTTGGGCTTGAGCAAGGCAATGACCTTGCCCATTTCTTGCGGTGACTTGGCGCCACTTGCGGCAATGGCCTCAGCCACGGCTGCTGCCACTTCATCATCACTTAGCGGTTGCGGCATATATGTTTGCAACACGGTGATTTCGAACTTCTCGGCATCGGCCAATTCCTGCCGATTCGCTGCCTCAAACTGGCTGATGGAATCACGCCGCTGCTTGACCATCTTTTCGATGATCGTAATCACATCGGCGTCGGATAACTCGATACGCTCATCCACCTCGCGCTGCTTCATGGCGGCGAGCAACAGGCGAATAGCGCCAAGGCGCGCCGTATCTTTGGCGCGCATGGCTGTCTTCATGTCTTCAGTAATTTGCAGCTTCAAACTCATAGGGGCTTCAAACTCACGGAAAAAAACACAGGCTGCGCATTGATGCGCAGCGCAAACCGCTGAAGATCAATACAGCTTGGGAGGCAGAACTTGGCTGCGCAGACGCTTATAGTGGCGCTTCACGGCAGCAGCCAGCTTGCGTTTACGCTCAGAGGTAGGCTTCTCGTAGAACTCACGGGCGCGCAACTCGGTCAGCAAACCGGTCTTTTCCACCGAACGCTTGAACCGGCGCATGGCCACTTCAAACGGCTCGTTTTCCTTAACACGTACAGTTGTCATGAACAAACTACCCTTCAACAAAAAAATAAGGGCGCGATTCTACCAAAATACAGTGGCATTCCACAACCTGAATTTAAAATCCCCGACAAAATAGGTATTTATGGGTTCTGCAAAAAATGGGGTTATACCGATAAAGGCCATAATCTACACTTATCGTCATTCCCGCGTAGGCGGGAATCCAGTGCTTTTATTTAACATGCCTTTCGGGTTTGTCCTTGCTGTGCAAGGGATTATTAGTTGCTGGATTCCCGCCTACGCGGGTAATGATAAGTTTGGTAGATTGTGAAGTTTCTTGGTATATACGGAGAGCCGCAGGATGTGGTGGGGTACAAACCGCATCCACGCTGGCTGGCCTGATGCTCAATTTCTCTGTTACAGGGAATGCGGAATCGGTCTATAATTCTTACCACATGAGTAATACCGCAATAACCTAAGGAGCGACAAATGCGACTGACAAGCAAATGCCAGGTAACCATACCTCAAGGCATTCGAGAATTGGCTGGACTGGCACCAGGCAGCGAAATAGAGTTTCAATTTAATAATGGACGGATATGGATTGAGAAAGTGGAAACCACTGAAACACATCGTCGGCAGAAAATTCTGGCAACGCTGAACGAAGTCGCCGGTAGTGCGACGGCTAATCAGAATTTGCGCACTGACGACATATTGCGCATGACGCGCGGCGAGGATTGAGTTTTGATCCTCGTCGATAGCAACGTCTTGCTGGACATTTTTACCGCCGATCCTGAGTGGCTATCTTGGTCGCAGTCGGCCTTGGCAGATGCCTTGCTGAAGGGGCCAGTGGTGGTTAACCAATTGGTCTATGCCGAAGTGTCGGTGGCCTATAAAAATCTAACTGAACTTGATGGCATCTTATCCCGGCTGAAAATTCAGCGTGTCGACCTCCCTTGGGAAGCAGCGCATCTGGCGGGACAGTCATTTGTGAAATATCGTCGCAAGGGCGGTGCAAAAACCTCGCCGTTACCGGACTTTTACATTGGGGCGCATGCGCAGGTTGATGGTCTGATCTTGCTCACCCGCGATGTTAGTCGTTACCGCAGTTACTTCCCGAAGGTGAGGTTGATCGCGCCGCGTGTCAAGGAGACTTCGGCTTGACGAACCACAAAGATGTTGATGACGTGGGCAAATGATGAGGTTCCTTTGTTATCGTATCCTTTGCGGGTTCACATTCACATGTTCTTGTGCGCTGCGGTAGGGTGCGCTATGCGCACCATGATGCATGAAATGCACCCTACGTTCGCTCTTGTATTCGCAATCCGCGTGGGCACAAAAGCGTGCCCACCCTACACGGCTTGAGCGCCGGGTTAGACGATTCCACTTCAATACTTGAACTAAACAGGTGCATTTAGCCCCCCAGGTTGAGTAACCATCAATCTCGTACGTGTGAGGCGCTCAACGACTAGCTTCGGAAGCACGTTGTCTAAGATTACCAAATAGTGCTCCAACAGAGCACTAATGTGGTTCAGTTTCCCGTGTTCGACTTCGTGCCATGTTTCGGGCAGATATCGAACAACTATGCTAAAGGCGTAAAGGATAGTGAGATGAAGAACAAAAGCATCTTTCATTCCCCAGAATGGAACTATGACACTCGTTCCGCTGTAGCCTGACTTATAACTTTCTACGTACTGCCACCAATACGTATCTTTTGGATGAGTAATTTCACCCACAAAATGGTCAGTGTCGAACTTAGTGGTCGCCGCCTCTGGAGCTATGTTTGTAACCTCAAACCCGTAGCCATTTAGTTCCTCCGCTGAAACAGAGGAATCATGCGGATAGAATTCAACGTAGGTTGTAATATTTTGTCCTTCCGGCGGCGGATTGAGTAACACCTGTCCTGTTTTTTCTGCGTGCGACCTCATTTGCTGCGAACGAATAACCATATTCTTGCTGGCATGACCTATATGAAATGACAATGGGTCTTTACCAATGTACTCTTTAACTATCTCCTGAAATTCAGGAACTCTACGAATGAGATCACCAAGAGATATGACCTTATTCATATCAGCATCATCGATTTTTCGCGGACGTCTATCCGTGGTGTAAGCAGAAATATCGTGCCCAAGGCTGCGCTGATATGCAGGGAAATGTCCCGATTTCAGGCAACCGACAAGGCAACTCTCAAGAAAGGAATTGCCCGCTGCGTTTAACGTATAAAGCCCGTGCCCGTTTTCTGTATGTTTCTGTGCGGTTGATAGGTTTGCCGCTGGGTCCGACGACGCTATCTGTTCTGCAATTGTGATTTGTAGAATTGCGTAATATCTGGAAAGAATTTTTGAATTTAGGCCGCCTTGCTGTGTTTCCCAATAGCCAAGAGCACTACGCACAGCGGAGGACATTCCAGATGCCTTTACGTCAATAATATCTGATGCCAATGTAGGATTATTTCTGGCGATGACTTGTCGGCACAGTTGCTCACTAGACAATCTCTTAAAGCGCAGCCATATAGCTTCCGTAACATTCTCGGCGACGAATCGCTCTACAGGTAATTCTTTGTTTGGTGTATTCATAATCGCTACCAAAAATCGTCTAACGTGATGTAGCCATCCTAATTTGACGCAAAACATTGCATCAAACAGAAGTTCATTATTCTGTAAAACATGATAATCACAGCAGTTCCAGTCGGTTAAGTAATTTTAGTGCGGCCTAACGATTTTACCCGTACCAAGAATACGGATCGTCCGCCACATTTTCCGAGTTCGATGGTAATGATTGATCCTAACGATGCAACAAGACTTCCATCACGAACTTGGTGCCCAAATAGGCCAGGAGCAGGAAGATGTAGCCGCTCATAGTCCAATGTACCGCCTTTCGCCCGCGCCACCCGTAGAAATGGTGACCCATCAGCAGCGCCGCGAACACACCCCAGGAAACAAGACCGAACACAAATTTGTGGTTGAACTGCCATGGCCTGCCAAATACCTGCTCGGAAAATACGACGCCGGAAAGCAAGGTCAGTGTAAGCAATACGAAGCCCGCACCGATGATGCGAAACAACAGGGTTTCCATGGTGAGCAGCGGCGGCAGCGCTTGCAGCACGCGCGGCAGCGTGGCGTGATGCAGGCGCTTCTCCACCAGCGACATCAGGCCCGCATGCAAGGCTGCAATGGTGAACAGACTATACACCAGCATTGCCGCCATGATGTGTGCGTCAAACGCAAATGAGGTATTGCTCAGTGTATGCACATCAGGAAACAGGGCGGGCAACACCGAACCTACTGCCACCAGCGGCAACACCAGAGTTTGCAGGCTGGCAATCGGGTAAAAGAAGCGCGCCACCCAATATACCAGCATAGTTAGCCACAGGATCAGCGACAGCACATATACTAGGCTCAGGTTCATTTCCCCGGCCATGAACAGAGTCCCGTGCAGCAGATAACCGTGTAGCACTAGCGGCAAAAGCACGGCATGTCCAACCGGCCCACGGCTCACCAAATCCCCGTTTCCGGCTGCCTGCGCGCGAAAAAAATACACTGCCAGGACGCCATAGGCGAGAAAAGTGACTAAATAAAGGGGAAGGTTAGACATTTTTATGCAAGATGTTTTAGACTTGCCAATTCTACACTATCTACCCCCACGGAAAACAAGGATACACCATGCTGGATAACCTCACACAACGTCTTTCCGGCGTAATCAAAAACCTGCGCGGACAGGCACGACTAACCGAAAGCAATATTCAGGATGCGCTGCGCGAAGTGCGCATGGCTTTGCTGGAAGCCGACGTGGCGCTGCCCGTGGTGAAGGAATTCACCACTCAGGTGAAACAGGCAGCGCTCGGGCAGGAAGTCATCGGCAATTTGAATCCGGGGCAAGCGCTGATCGGCGTCGTACACCGCGAACTGACCAAGCTGATGGGCGAAGCCAACGTCGGCATCAACCTCAACACCGTGCCACCCGCCGTGATCTTGATGGCCGGTCTGCAAGGCGCGGGCAAAACCACCACCTGTGGCAAGCTGGCCAAACTGCTGCGCGAGCAGATGAAGAAAAAAGTGCTGATGGTCAGCTGCGACGTGTACCGCCCCGCCGCTATCGAGCAACTGCGCACGTTGGCGCAACAACTGGAAATTGATTTCTTCGCCTCCGACATCAGCCAGAAACCGGTGGACATCGCGCTGGCGGCACACGACTACGCGCGCAAACATCACCACGAAATCCTGATCGTGGACACTGCCGGACGCCTAGCGATCGATGCCGCGATGATGGAAGAAATCCAGCAACTGCACGCCGTGCTCAAGCCCATCGAGACCTTGTTCGTGGTGGATGCGATGACCGGGCAGGATGCGGTGAACACCGCCAAGGCTTTCGGCGAAGCACTGCCGCTGACCGGTATTATTCTCACCAAATTAGACGGCGATGCGCGTGGTGGTGCGGCGTTATCGGTGAGACACATCACCGGCAAGCCAATCAAATTCGTCGGCGTCAGCGAAAAGATGAACGGGCTGGAAGCCTTCCACCCCGAACGCATGGCCTCGCGCGTGCTGGGGATGGGCGACGTGCTGTCGCTGATCGAAGATGCTCACCGGGGGGTGGATCAGGCCGAGGCCGAAAAGCTGGCGAAGAAAGTGCAGAAGGGCCAGGGTTTCGACCTCAACGATTTTAAGATGCAGATTGTGCAAATGCGCAAAATGGGTGGCGTCGCCGGCATGATGGATAAATTACCTGCGCAGTTTTCTCAAGCCGCCGCAGGTAGCAAGATTGACGACAAAGCCATCAACCGCCTCGAAGGCATCATCAACTCGATGACTGCCGCCGAACGCGCCAAACCGGAAATCATCAAAGCCTCGCGCAAACGCCGCATCGCGGCGGGCGCGGGCGTGCAGGTGATGCATGTTAACCAGATGCTCAACCAGTTTGAACAGAGTCAGAAAATGATGAAGATGTTCAGCAAGGGCGGCATGGCAAAGATGATGCGCGGAATGAAGGGCATGTTGCCGGGGATGGGGCGCTGAACCCTGAGATGTAGGTCGGGCTATGCCCGACATGGTGGGCGTAGCCCACCCTACGATACTTTTAATAAGCACACAATGACCATTAAAGCCATCATATTCGACGTGGACGGCACGCTGGCCGATACCGAGGACGCGCACCGTATCGCCTTCAACAAAGCTTTCACGGAAAACCATCTGGACTGGAACTGGGATGTCGCGCTTTACGACAAGCTGCTCAAAGTGACAGGCGGCAAAGAGCGTATCAAATATTTCGTCGAGAGCTTTCTGCATGACTTCGAGAAACCGGCGGACTACGATGCCTTCGTCAAACATCTACATCTGGTCAAGACTGGGCACTACACCGCCATGCTCGCCGATGGGCACATCCCCTTGCGCCCCGGCATCAAGCAGCTCATCAACGAATCATACGCGAGCGGCATTCGGCTAGCTATCGCCACCACTACTTCGCCGGAGAATGTCGCCGGGCTGCTCGAAGTGGGGTTAGGCAAAAATTGGCAAAGTTATTTTGCCAGCATCGGCTGCGGCGACATCGTGCCACACAAGAAACCCGCGCCCGACATTTACTATTGGGTGCTGAACGATCTCGGTCTCGCACCCGGCAACTGCATCGCGCTGGAAGATTCCAATAATGGCCTGCGTTCCAGCCTCGCCGCAGGCATCAAGACCTACATCACGATCAACCACTACACCCGCAATCAGGACTTCGCCGGCGCGGCGGCAGTGTTCGACGATCTGAGCGACCTCGACGTTTTTTATCAGACAACCGGCTTGCTATTTTCCAAATAGCCCATTTGTGTTTACGATACTGCTCGTAATTGGGGCGTGGCGTATTCCATTTCTAAATTAAACGAGCATTTTTGTAGGGTTGGCTGTGTCAATTCCACACGCGACTTGTCGCGTAGTGGATTGCCTGCCTTTGGTGCTGCCAGCCGGATAGGGTTGACGGGCAAAGCCCGACCTACAGATTATTCAACTTTTCCAATGGGATTGGAATAACGGGGCCGAACAACCAAATGCCGTTGTTGTCCCAGTTTGGCAATTCCCAATTCGACCACGTCACCAGGCTTAAGATACTGTGGCGGCTTGAATCCCATACCGACTCCAGGAGGAGTTCCCGTGATGATAAGGTCGCCTGGCTCCAATGTCATCATGCGGCTGCAATAGCTCACAAGATATGCGCAGGAGAAGACCATATTGGAGGTATTGCCGGTTTGTTTTCGCTCGCCGTTTACGTCCAACCACATGTCGAGATTTTGCGGGTCGCCCACTTCGTCCGCTGTCACCATGTAGGGGCCAACCGGACCAAAGGTATCGAATCCTTTTCCCTTACCCCATTGTCCGCCGCTGCGGTCAATCTGAAAGGCGCGTTCCGATACGTCGTTGACTAGGCAGTAACCTGCAACGTATTTCAGGGCTTCCGCCTCAATGACATTGCGCGCCTGACGTCCGATAACAATTCCCAACTCTACTTCCCAATCGAGTTTTGTTGATTCGGGAGGTTGCACGGTGTCGTCATCGGGGCCACATAGACAACTGAGCCACTTTGGGAACATGGTTGGCTCTACCGGAACCTGCATCCCGGCTTCACTGGCATGGTCGTGGTAGTTCAGTCCTATGGCTACAAATTTTGACATTCCACTCCACGGTACGCCCAACCGGGGCGTTCCTCCGACCTTGGGCAGGCACTGCGGATCGATGGCGCGCAGCACTGAGAGCGCATCGGGTGACAATATCCTTTTAGTAATGTCATCCAGCAAACCCGACAGGTCACGTATGTTGCCATCGTCGTCGAGTAAACCTGGCTTTTCCTGGCCTTGAGGGCCATAGCGTAGAAGTTTCATAATTTATATATTATTCCTGAAAAACGGTAAACCGCCTGAAGCGGATGGTTGTCCAGCAAAGGTAGTCAAGCTTACGTTTAATCCTCCAACTGCTTCTTGAGCGCCGCGTGGTTTAACTCCTTTTCCCAGTTGGAGACGACCACTGTGGCGACGCCGTTGCCAATGAAATTGGTCAGCGCTCGCGCCTCCGACATGAAGCGGTCGACGCCGAGGATTAGCGCCAGACCAGCCACCGGGATTGAGGGAACGACAGCCAGGGTTGCGGCGAGAGTAATAAAGCCCGCGCCAGTGACACCGGAAGCGCCCTTCGACGTTAGCATAGCGACACCGAGAATGGTCAATTGCTGCGTCAGGGTTAGGTTGATATTGAGTGCCTGGGCAACAAATAGTGCCGCCATGGTCAGGTAAATGTTGGTGCCGTCAAGGTTGAACGAATAGCCGGAAGGTACGACCAGTCCGACCACCGATTTTGAGCAACCGAGGCGCTCCAGCTTTTCCATCAGCGGCACCAGCGCCGACTCCGAGGAAGAGGTGCCGAGCACCGTTAGCAGTTCGTCTTTGATGTAGAAAATGAAGCGGAAAATATTGAAGCCGACCAGTGCGGCGATGCTGCCGAGGACAATGACCACGAACAGCACGCAGGTCAGGTAGAAGCTACCCATCAACGCCGCCAGTGGCTTCAGCGCGCCGATGCCGTACTTGCCGATGGTGAAGGCCATGGCACCACCGGCACCCAGCGGCGCGGCTTTCATGATGGTGTTCATCATGGCGAAGAAGATGTGCGAGCATTCCTCGACGAAGTGGTGAACCTGTTGCCCGGCTTTGCCCAAATGCATAATGGAATAGCCGAACAGGATAGCAACCAGCAGCACTTGCAGCAGATCGCCGGAGCCGGTGAAAGCATCAGTGAAGGTCTTCGGGATAATGTGCAGGATAAAATCCACCGTATTTTGTTCGGTGGCCGCCTTGGCGTAATTGGCCACAGCCTTGGCATCGAGGGTTTTTGGATCAACGTTGAAGCCATCGCCTGGTCGGACGATGTTCATCACCATCAGACCGATGACCAAAGCTATCGTCGATACTATCTCGAAGTAGAGCAGCGCCTTGCCGCCGACGCGACCGACTTTTTTCATGTCGCTGGCACCGGCGATGCCGAGCACCACCGTACAAAATATCACGGGGCTGATCAACATCTTGACCAGAGCGATGAAACCGTCGCCAAGCGGCTTCAGCATCACCGCCGTGGCGGCATCGAAATAGCCCAGCGTGCCTCCGGCAAGAATAGCTAACAGTACCCAGAAATACAAATGGCTGGTCAATCGTTTCATGTTTCTCCCTTGGGATGGCTAACGCGTCGTCACGTCGTGTTTTTGTCGCACCTGCATTCCGTCCGGCATGAGCATAGTTCCACAGAGCCATGACCGCATCAATTGCGGATTACCGCAATCACCGAAAACAATGGCTTTGTTGGCGCACGAGTGTGTAATTGTGGCGGGTCGGATCGTCATTGGTGCTGAGTGTGCATCTGAGCAAACAGATATGCAAATCGTTCGCGATTTAATCTGACCTTCCTTAAAGAAATGGCTAAACCTTCCGATAGAAGGGTAAGCTCTAGGAATATCTTGGAAAAACAATGAAAAATAACCTTCCAGTTACGCAGGTCGAAAAATCCTACCCTAAAGGTTTGCGCATTGTTTCCAAAACCGATCTCAAGGGCATTATCACTTACGTAAACGATCAGTTTGTGGAAATGAGCGGATTTTCGCGGGAAGAATTGATCGGCAAGAACCACAACATCATCCGTCATCCGGACATGCCGCCGCAGGCTTTCAAGTGGATGTGGGATACCTTGAAGGGTGGACATCCTTGGCGCGGTGTTGTCAAGAACCGTTGCAAGAACGGTGACCACTACTGGGTGAGCGCGCTGGTGGTGCCGGTAATCTGCGGCAACAAGACCGTGGAGTTTATGTCGGTCAGGCGCGAGCCAACTCGGCAGCAGATCGCCGAAGCAGAGGCGCTGTACAAGCAACTCAACGAAACCAAGGCGCAGATCGAATCGAAGTTAGAGCGTTTCAAGTTTCGTAATTTTTCGCTGCAAACCAAGCTGCAGGTATTGATCCAGACCACGCTGCTGATTGTGATATCGCTGGGAAATTACTGGATTGCCGAGAGTTTCCGCGACCAGGCACTGGATGCTGCCAAGCTAGGTGCAATGGGTATTGCCAATGCAACCATCGACGGCGCGAACATGCTGATGGAAACCGGAGCGATCAGCGATGTCGATAACCGCAAGCTGCTGATCAAGAAAATTTCGTCGAGCGGCCACGTCAAGTCGCTGCGTTTGATTCGGGCCAAGCAGGTGGCCGATCAGTTTGGTCCCGGCCTGCCGGAAGAACAGATCAAGGACAATGTCGAACAGACCGCGATTGATACCAAGGCACCCTTCTTTTCGCTGATCAGCGACGATGACGGCTCGCCGGTATTCCGTGCGGTGGTGCCTTACATTGTCAGCCATGATTTCCACGGCACCGACTGTTTGAAATGCCATCAAGTAACGGAGGGCAGCGTTAATGGTGCTTCCGACATCCGTATCGACCTCAGGTCAGATTTCGCCATGCTGCAAAGCATCCAGTTCAAGTTGATTGCGGGCCAGATTGTGCTGCAAATCTTCCTGTTCGTGTTCATTGGGCGGTGCATCAAGTTTTATGTGAAACGTCCGCTGCAAGCCGCAATGGTGCAATTCGAGGTATTGATGGAAGGCAAACTTGATCCGGTGATCGACATCAGCGGTCGTGACGAAATGGGTGAGCTTTTCTGCGCCATTCAGACCATGCAGGCCTATGTTCAGGTGATGCTGGACGAGATGGAATTGTCCGCAGCCATCATTGAGACGCGTAGCGATAAGTTGAATTCTCAGGTAATTCGTGTAGCCGAGCACTCGAAAGAGCAGCAGGATCATGTGCAACGGATCGCCAGCACCATGCAAGAATTCTCCCAGTCAGTTTCGGAAGTGTCGCTTGCGGCGACCGATTCTGCCGCCGCCGCAGTCGATTCGCAAAAGATCATCGAAGAGAGCAACCGGCGGATGGAGCAGAGTGTTCAAGGGACATTGATCGTCGTCGAGGCAGTGCAATCTTCGAGCCGCACCATAGGTGAGTTGAAAGAGGAGATCCAGAAGATCGGCGACATCACCAAGGTGATCAAGGAAATTGCTGACCAGACCAACTTGCTGGCGCTGAATGCTGCGATCGAGGCTGCACGCGCCGGGGAGCAGGGGCGCGGGTTTGCGGTAGTCGCCGATGAGGTAAGGAAGTTGGCGGAGCGGACGACTTCGAGCACTACCGTGATCAGCCAGATGGTCAACAGTGTTCATGCAGTGAGTGAGGCTGCGGTAAAGGCAATGGACAAGGCCGTGGTCGAGGTCGAAAAAGGCATAACACTGGCCGAACAGAACGGCGAGAGCCTCAAGCAGATCATGGCATCGGGTAATCAGGTCACCGAGAAGGCGAAACACATCGCTGATGCATCCAAGGAGCAGTACCGCGCGAGCGAAGATGTCGCCAGGAGCCTGGAGCATATCTCGGAACTGGTGGACGATAATGCCCACGCAGCACAGGATGCAAAACAGGCAGCGGATGAACTAGCCAAGGCCGCAGACGAGTTGAAGATCATGGTTCGACATTTCGAGATATCGAAGCTTTGAGGGTTCGGAGCAAGTAGAAGGTCGTCTTTTGGTCGAAAAGTAGAAGCTGTCAAATGGATTCGGGCAGTCCAGCTCAGAAATATTCTCTGACGTGTGCTGTAGCCCATTTCACCTGATCGATGCCCCACTTCTCGAATGATTCATGAGATTTTATTTTGTCATTCGAGGCAGAAAGATCAACTGTCTCCGGAGTGATATGGCACATCTTTTTGCAGTCATAAATTATTTGCACGATGGGCTGCAACAATTTGTCAGGCACAACTTCTCGTACGATTCCCAATCGTCCACTTTCCATGAGTACAAGCGAACCCGCCGGATAGATACCGATCCCTTTTATAAACGCCTGGACCAACTTGTTATTGAAGTGAGTGTCACTCCATTTGAACAACTTTCCTAACGCTTCGGCTGGTGGTAATCTTTTTCGATAGACACGAATCGAGGTAATCGCGTCATAGACATCCACGATGGCGATCATCTGACCGTGAAGGCTGATTTCATCGCCTTTCAGGCCGTGCGGATAGCCCGATCCATCGTAACGCTCATGGTGTTGTGTCGCCGCGTTGAATGTGATCTCGCTGACACCATTGATATCATTAAGCAACTTGGCGGTATGCAATACATGGCTCTTTATAATATAAAATTCCTCGCCATCCAGCTTCCCCGGCTTGCTCAATATGCGTCCCGGTACTAGCGCTTTGCCCACATCAAGGAGCAACCCGCCCAAAGCAATATCCTTGATATCATCGCGCGGCATATCCAACACGCGTCCAAACGCAACCGCCAAGGCGGCCACGGAAACCGGGTGTTGGAAGGTGTATTCATCGACAGTCTTCATTTGAGCCAACGGCAACAACGCAGAGGGGAAACGGAACATAGACTCAACAATGTTATCGATCATGGGATCGCATTGTTCCAATGCGATCGGCTTGCCGAGTCGCACGTCTTTCATGATGTCTTGCATCAATTTGTTGGCATTGGCATACAAAATTTTTGCGTGCTCAAATTCCTCGGCGGGAGAAAGCCTGACGATGATGCTCGGCAGGAACTCGATTAGATCGGCTAACGACCCCTCGATATCTTCGACATCGACCATGCTTGTTTCCACAACCCTCACATCCGCGCCGAGATCAGTGTCGATATCGACTTCCACGACGCCAGTTCCATGAATCTTGTTCAAGGTGGCGAAATCATCGACCATGAAACGATTACGTGCGAAGGGATGATCCATCCAACCGCAATTAAGATCGTGGATGTACATTCCGATCTTGAGTTGGTTTATGGATATCTTTTTTATCATTTAACTAAAGAGCGGCTAGACGTCCCCCTTGCATGTTTTTACTTTGCAGGCGGGTAATGTGGCGTTGCAGCGGGATATTTATCTGGTTATCAAGGTGGATGAAACGACAGCCTACGCGCTTATGAAACTCGTTATCGGGAGTGACAAAGTTAATATTGTTCCGCACCTCAATGGTGACCGTCAGCGTGCCGACATCCGGTAACAAAATCTGGCAATTCGAGAAAGTTTTGTTTGGCAGCAATGTTGACTCATTCCCTTCGCACAGCAGCCGAATTCCGCCACCGCTTATATCTACAAGGGAAGCCTCGCGCATGATTACCGGATCGTCCGGGTTTTCCGGTTGGATAGGGATGATGCATTTGACAAAATCGGTGGGCGGAATGGCAGCGCGAAAAAACTCCCGCCGCTGTATGCGCAACAGGTAATCGGGCAGTTTCATATAAAACGCCTCGCTGTTCTCAAACAAGTCGTTCACAATATCGCGCACCACGAATTGTATTTTTGCATGCTGATACTGACTGATAAAAGTAACCTTGTCGCTATGCAATAGCAGTTTGCTTTCCGGGGAAAATGGGCCGATATCCAGCCACATGCCATGTTCGTTGACGCCCAGCAGGGTGGTCAGGATGAACTCCTGATCACTGCCGTAATACAAACAGATACGTGTGCCTTGATCCGCGATGCTTTGCAGGATAGGCAGCATTTCCCTTTGGGACGAGATATGAAAATCCACATCTTCATTGTTGTGAAAATGCTCTATTTCTAATGTGACTTCTTTATGGGGCTTACCGTATTCCTGAGCCGCAGACAAATTACATCCTTTTTCGGAATGACTGACATGACTACTGATGAGGCTATTGGCCATTTCGCCAAACCCCAAAGTGCTGGGCAAGCGGCTGGTTATAACTTCTTGTGAATATTCAATTTCCAGCGGATTTGCCTTGCCTGCCAAAATTTTCTCTTTTCCCATTTCGCATCTCCTCCAGTCAGTTTCCTGTCCTGAATTAAGCCCCAAGTTTTTATCAAGACGATCTTATTTCATCACACTGCATAAATTAACAGCATAGTTAAACAGTCAAGCGGGGAATAACAGCAAAAATCCGTGGTAATTCATGATTTGTGGCGAAGCTGCCTGCCAAACTATTCTTACACGCACCTATTACGCATGGGTTAAGGATAGGGTCTCCAGGATGTACTCACGGAAGACTTGCAAAAGATACTGCATGTTTTTAATTTCGAATGGATAATGCTTCATTGCAGGCAACAAATGCGACGAATGATTTTGTTCCCCTTTTGGATTGATTGAGCGTCGATGCAGAACCAACTGTTTGAGGACGCACTGGAGACAGTAGATCTCTGGTTCGCCCAAGGAATTGACTGTGATGTCAAACGAAGGACTTGAACAATTTTCCATGAAAAAAGAAAAAACCAAATCAAGCAATAAAGCTGTTCCTCACGATTCGAATAGTCCCTCTGCTCAGGAGATCAATACGGTAGTAGCCTTGTTTACAGAGGGTAGGTACAGGGAAGCAGCACCATTAGCTCAGGCGATGACAATACGTTTTCCCCTGCATGCCTATAGCTGGACGGTGTTGGGTACGGTGCTTATGAACATGGGGCGGTGTGCGGACGCGCTGGCACCCATGCAACAAGCGGCCGCATTGTCGCCAGACAACCCTGATATGCATAATAACCTGGGCATTGCCTTTTTGGGTTTGGGCCGACTAGAGGAGGCCGAAGCCAGTTGCAGACGCGCACTACAAATCAAACCGGATTACGCCAAGGCGCACTATATCCTGGGCATTGTCCTTCGTGATCTGGGCCGCTTGAATGAGGCCGAACAATTCCTTCGAAAAGCTGTTTTATTGGATTCCAAATCTACCGAGTATCGTTTCAATCTGGCTAATTTTTTGGCCACATCCAATCGAAGCAAAGATGTGGATGAGGCAAAATCAATCTTTCTCGAAGTGATCAAGGCTGAGCCAACACACTTGGAGGCATGGAACAATCTGGGGCGCCTTCTTTTTGACACTGGATATACCTCTGCAGCGCGCACCGCTTATTCTGCTGCTGTCACCTATCATCCGCACGACGCCACAGCACATGTCAATTTGGGAAGTGTTCTTCTGGACATGGGTGATTTATCTGCTGCGGAGAAACAATTCCAAATCGCGCTGGATCTGAATCCTGATCTAGCCAACGCCCACCAAGGGCTGGCCTGTATTTTTCAGAGGCGGGGCAATGAGGATAAATCAGGCTATCACCGGGACATGGGCTTCGGAAAGCAGCCCATTTCAACATTGGCCTATCGTGGGCGAGGTAAACCAATTCATTTATTGGTGTTGGGCTCCGCATTGGAAGGAAACATACCTTGGCGCTTTCTGATTGATTACGACGTATTCCAGACAACAACTATTGCAGTGGAATACTTTGACAGCCGGTTACCTCTTCCATCACATCAGTTAATTATCAATGCAATTGGCGATGCCGATCTATGTCAAAACGGGCTTGAAATTGCAAATCAGCTCATTAAAAAATCACAGGCTCCCGTAATTAATCGCCCCGATGCGGTACTGCAAACCGGGCGGCTCATAAATGCCAAACGGCTGGGGATTCTTCCTGGTGTAATTGCGCCCCGCATGACCCTTGTTTCAAAAACGGACATGATCTCGGGACAAGTGTTGGAAATGTTGGCAGACAAGGAACTCACCTTTCCGCTTCTTTTGCGCGCCCTGGGTTTTCAAGGCGGCAATTATTTCGATTGCGTAGACAGCCCGGATGCATTGAACTCCGTCGCTGAAGGGTTGCCAGGTGAAAATCTGTTGGCAATTGAGTACATCGATTCACGTTCGGAAGATGGCTTGTTCCGGAAATACAGGCTCATGTCAATCAATGGCTCTTTCTACCCGATACATTTGGCTATATCCTCACATTGGAAGGTTCATTACGTTACTTCTGACATGGGCAATAATGCGAACTATCGCAATGAAGAAGAGGCGTTCCTAAATGACTTTTCCGCTTTTCTTGGCCCAACGTCAATAACAGCGCTTGAGCGAATAAAACAAGCCCTTGGGTTGGATTATTGTGGCATTGATTTTGGAGTGGATAAGAATGGGGACATCTTGTTGTATGAAGCCAATTCAACTATGGTGTTCAATCCGCCAACCCATGAGAAACAATGGGATTACAAGCGTGCCGCCATCGAAAACGCCTTGACTGCCACAAAAAGAATGTTTGTCGAACGTGTAACAAATCGTGACGGTTAATGAATGCACGGAGACCTAAAGCAAGCTAACTGGCCTGATAGAACAAAACGTTCTATATGTTCATCGACGGATTTGCGGGGGGGGGGGGTAAGGTGTTGAAAATCACAAGGCAGTTTCAAGCTTTTGTATTAATTTGCTCAGGAATTGCAGGAAGTCTTCCTGCTTTAGCAGCGCCAAGTTCTGCTTTAGTAGTACCAAGTCATTTCTCAAGCACTATTGGATCAGCGCTTTTATGCCAAGATCAAATTGACAGTTTTTTCTTTACGGACTACATGAATACTTATTTTGGGAAGCCAAATAAAGTTGAAGGTGGCGCTTATTGGTGGAAAGTATCGAGCAACTTGTATGGGGCAAAATTGGATTCAATTTTTGTGAGCAAGGAGGATACTAGCTCGGTGTTTATTGGTGCCATTTTTGTCGACCTTCCTGCTGCCTTGCGTCAAAAAATTCAGGATACAACCGGAGTGACTTATAACGCGACAACAAATCCTGAGCAATGGAGTTCGCCGTCTTTTAGTGTAATGCTCAAATACAATTCGATAGAGACGCCTAGCAAACTATTTTGTTTAAAGTGACCTTGTATTTCGCTAAAGCCAAACAACTAATCCTTATCTATCGGGGTTGCTGCGCAATACCCGAGCAGATGGTCGTATATTTCCTTGTCAGCCCGGTAACACCCGCAACAAGCGGCTTCCAGACCACTGCGGTCTAGAATCGTGATTTCGCCTCGGCTATAGCTGATTAATTTTTTTCTTTGTAGCGAGCCTGCGACGTTGGTCACACTGACGCGACGCACGCCCAGCATATAGGCAAGAATTTTGTGAGTGACATGGAATTTATTCGAATGCACACGGTCTTCCATCATCAGGAGCCAACGGGCGAGGCGTGCATCAACCATGTGGAAGCGTATGCATGCGGCAATTTGCGCAAGCTGGCTGGTCATGACGTACAAATAACGGTTTAGCTGTAATTTCAACGCGAAATTTTGCTGGAGTTCATGGCGAAATGACAAGGCATCCATACGCCACGCTGCGCCTGCCCCCTGCACAAGGAACTGTAACGAAGAAAAATCCACCCCCAACATAATGGGAATCCCGATCATGCCTTCATTGCCCACCATCCCCACCTCCACGCTGGAATTATCGTCAGCTTCGGCCAGCAACGAAATGACGCTGCTGATTGGAAAGTGGACGTGATTGATAGGCTCGCCCGCTTTGCACAGGATATCGGCAAAAACAAGCTCAACTCGTTCACAGCCATCAAGAAAATGTTGACGGTCTTCATATGGCAAGGCGGCAATCAAACGGTTTTCAGATGCAGTATGTTTCGTAAACGGCACGGCATCCTCCTTTAACGTTGGCAGAGCGCAACAAACGACGCAAGGAGGTATAGCAACAATCCCGGTGTCGGATAGTGACTACGTGGGTATGACCACACTAGCCTTCATTTGCCCAAGGTTATACCGAAAGTTTTTTGCTAGCCGTACGCTAGCGTACACAGCGCGTTACACCAGATACACGTCGTCACTGCATTAAGGCCAACGGCTATTGAGAAACACAGATTTCTGCTACCTGCCAGGAGTTGTATTCACATATCTGAATCTCAACGACTGCTTGCAGAGATAGACGTTTGAATATTGATATTTGGTTAACGCCCCGGATTAGAGTATGCCTGACCGTTACGTGCCAAAAGTTGAGGGTCGGGCAATGCTTTTTTCCAGTGGAGGGGAGTGCAGAGTGACCATTAGATGTCGGGCGCATAAAACAAGGCGGTGTTGGTTCTGGAAAGAATGTAAAACGAGGGTTGTTGAATTATGATTGCGACCCATCTGTCAATAAAGAGTAATACGCGTCCGTAGCTCATTTAGAAAGTGTATTGGATTTCAAAGTCTGCGGGCTAACGGACTCGTTGATGCAAAAATCTGACAGTTGATCCAGCACCCGTTGCAGCAGCCGATTCGCTGTAATGACTCCGCCGTATGCATTGTCGCTAACGGCATTTTCAGTCTCATCGAACAACTTTACGGCGAGTACCCGCTGGTCAGTCATATCGATCAATTGTGCTCGCAGCGTGATCTGTACCTTACTCGGTTGTGTCCCGAAATCCTGTTGCAGGCGAACCAGTTCCGTATCGAGCCTGATATTGGCCGGAACTACTCCAGGCGCCCGCACGATGGCGCGAAAACTCCCGGTTTGCTCCAATGTCTGCAACAGTAGCGGCTCCAGCATGCGCGCCGGAGTGTCAGCCCAACGATTGACCACAAAGTAGTCCAGTTCGTGGGGCTGGCGCAAGTAAGCTATCAGTGAAGTATCAAAACCAGGTCGTGCGCGCGGCATGCTGACTGCCAGCACCAAGTCTCGTTTTATTCGCCCCGTCTTGACAGGCGCTTGTGCATCGAGCACGTAGATATGGGAGGTTTCCACTTGCGGAGCATACAGGCGGGTGCATCCAGCGAGCAGTATGGCGCATGCTAAAGCCGGGAATATCCGGCAGGGAATGCACATTTGTCTGTTTGTATTCATCGTTAAGCGGACTTTCGGCAGGATAAATTAGCGGTTGGAATCATTCCCCAGGACCCCGCTGCGCTGCGGGTTTTCCATACAACAATACGCTAGGATTTTGTTCCAGCTCGCCGCTGAGATGCCGCAGCGAACCGGTCAGGTCGCGCAATTCGATGACCATTTGATGCACTTCCGGCAGCGTCTCGCTGGTGAATTGTTTGGTGTTGTCGAGCGTGCTGCTTGCGCTCGCTCCTGCATGGGCGAGTTCGTTGGACATATGATCGAAAGCGTCCGCACTGCGTTGAACCCGCTGTGCGAGCATGGGCAGCTCATCAGTCAAGCGTGCGGTGTTTTCCATCGTGCGAGCCGCGTTGGTCAGACTGGCATCAATCACGGTCGAGCGCGCCGCAAGGGTTCGCGACAACACTTCAATATCCTTTAAGGTATTTTTGGCCGCGCGCCGGTTATCTTCATCCATCAAGGCATTGAAATTCTCGCTGGTACGGTTGAGATTGGCGAGTAAAGTCGTCACCGCAGAATCGAGCCGCGTCATCAGCGAAGACCCGGCTTTAATCACCGGATAATTTTCGTCAGTCTGCGCCTTCAGTGCACGCGAATCGCGACCGCCTCCCGTCAACTCGACAAAGGCGAGACCGGTCAATCCCTGTGTCTGGAGAACCGCCACCGTATCCACCTTGACCGGGGTGCCCCTCTCGATGTCGAGCGTCAATTGCACCTGTTCGACGTTTCCCGGCGCCAGAGCAATTTTTTTCACGCGACCAACCTCGACACCCCGGTAGCGCACCGGCGCATTGAGATTCAGTCCCGATACCGATTCCTTCATGTAAGTTTGATAGACATCGTAAACCTTGCGATAGGATTTTCCGCTGCTCAGCCACAGCACGCCGCCGATCAGCGCAGCACTTAACACCAGCACGAAAGCGCCCACCACGGTAAAATTTACTTTTTCTTCCATGCCTGCTCCTGCGCGGCGCGTCCGCGCGGCCCGTAAAAATATTCCCTGATGATCGGGTGATCCGACCGTGATAGTTCCGTCATGGTGCCGACCCCTAAAATATGTCCCTCACCCAGCACCGCCACACGATCTGCTGACCGCCACAGCAAGTCGAGGTCGTGCGTTACCATCATAATGGTCAATCCAAGCGCATCGCGCAAGCTCCGCACCAGTTCGTCTATGCCGCTTGCGCTCAGAGGATCAAGGCCAGCGGTCGGTTCGTCGAGAAAAAGCAGCTCAGGATCAAGCGCGATGGCGCGTGCCAGTGCGGCGCGTTTGCGCATCCCGCCGCTCAATTCGCTCGGGTATTTGGAGCCAGCATCCGCAGGCAATCCGGTGAGCGCTATTTTCAGGGCGGCGACTTCGTCGATCAAGCGCGTACTGAGCTGGGTATGTTCGCGCAATACCATGCTGACATTCTCCGCCACTGTAAGGGAACTGAACAGTGCGCCGCGCTCAAACATCACGCCCCAGCGCCGCCGCAGCGGCAGTGCTTCCTCGTCGTTCAATCCGATCACTTCCCGGTCAAATACCCGGATAGAGCCTGATACCGGCTGCTGCAGCAGGATGATCGTGCGCAGCATCGTGGATTTGCCGCAGCCGCTGCCGCCCACCAGAGCGAATATCTCGCCTGGCTGCACCGTCAGGCTGACGTTATCATGCACTACGTTATTGCCGAAGCGGCTGTACAGAGCGCGGATATCGATCACGGGATTTTGCGTTGATTCCATCGCGGCACTCATATCTTGAGCCAGTTGAAAACAACGGAGAACAACGCGTCGGCCAAAATCACCAGAAAAATGGAATGCACCACACTCACCGTCGTCTGCCGCCCGACGCTGTCGGCGCTGCCGCCCACCTGAAATCCTTGATGGCACCCGACCAACGCGATGATCGCGGCAAATACCGGCGCTTTGCAGATGCCGGTCAGAAAGGAGGACAGGCTGACCGCGTCGCCGAGACGGTCGAGAAAAACATCGAAGGTGACATCGAGCTTGGAGCGCGCCATCAGCATGCCGCCGAATACGCCGGCCGCATCGGCAAATATCGTGAGCAGGGGCAATGCGATGATCAGCGCCAGCATCTTGGGAAGCACCAGTAGTTCGATCGGCCCGACGCCGATGGTACGTAATGCGTCGATCTCCTCGGTGACCTTCATGGTGCCGATTTGCGCCGCATAAGCGGAGCCGGATCGCCCCGCGACGATGATGGCGGTCAACAGCGGCGAAAGTTCGCGCAACATCGAAAGCCCCACCAGATCGGCGATGAATATATTCGCGCCGAAACGTTGCAACTGATCCGCGCCCTGATAGGCGATCACGAATCCCATCAGGAACGACAGCAGGCCAACGATAGGCAACGCCTCGAACCCGGCGGTCTGCAAATTGTGAAGGATGGGACGCCAGCGGATGCGACGCGGCTGGACAAGCGAACGCAGCAGGATGGTCGCGCATTCGCCGATAAAGGCAAGCATGCCGGATACGCCGAGCAGCGCGTGCCATGAATTCCATCCGATGCGTGCCAACCAATCAGGCGCGGAGGGTGGGGCGGTTTCCGGCGCTATTGCGCAGGATGCGACCAACTGCATCAAGGCGCTAAATTCTGGTCGCAGTCCGTTTATAGTGACCTTCCGTCCGCTTTGTTCCAACTCGCGGACGGTGCGATGCAGCAACCACGCACCCGATGTATCCAGCGCGGTTATCGCCGCGCCGTCGATCACCAGTTCTTTTTCGACAAGCAGGGAAACGTCTTCCAGTCGATGTTCGAGTCGAGCGATGCCCTGCACGATCCATGCCCCCGTACAGCGCACGTTGACCGTTACCATAGCGGATGACGCATCAGTCTCAATCACCAGATATGCAATTTGATCGTCTGTCATCGCGTCCATGATGGGGGTTGGTCAGCGGTTCTTAATAATATTGGGTTTTCGCAATCTGTGGTTGATTTAGATTTGTGAGCGTCTCAAATCGACCCGAAGCGGAAGTAAACTTAACTTTCGTTTTATATTCGGCATCCCTCTCAT
>CAYZPM010000007.1:0-90297 GCA_964480365.1 uncultured Gallionellaceae bacterium | reverse complement strand
AAAAGTTTGAACGCGCGCGTAAGTTTTCTCTGGGATTGTTCGGCTTGCTTGCGCTCGGTGATGTCAGTGAGGGCGATGCGCACCGAGGATATGTTGTTGGATTCCGTACGCAGGCAATCCAGCCGGGCATGGAAGCGGGAACCATCGCCGCGCTGGAGCGCCAGTTCGTAACTCTGATGCCCGTCGCTCTGCAACACACTCAGGAAATGGTAATACCAATTATCGCTGTCTTCAGGAATGACGAAGCCGGCAAAACGGCGCTTGAGCAGTTTGTTGCGTTCCACTCTCAACAGCGCGGCACCGGTGAGATTCACCTCGGCGATAATGCCCTCGCGGGTGAGCGTGAAGTAACCGTCGGGGGCGAATTCGTAAAGATCCACGTAGCGGTCGCGCGATTCTTCTATAACGACTTGCGCCCGCTGCAACTCGTCGTTCTGCATTTCCAGTTCGATCTGGTGTACCTGAAGTTCGTGTAAGAGTTCTTCGGCGGATTGGGCGGGGGAATCCGTAAGTCGCGCACGGGCAAGTTGCGCCTCAGCTTTGGCGCGCAACGTGTCCGGTTCGCTTCTTTTTATAGAGTCCATCTTTTAAGTGCTGATAGTTGTCCATTTCCTAACTTGCCGGTGATGCATTATTACAAGCGCTCAAACGGGCAGAAATTGGCCGCATTGCGCCCGTTCGATTGCTAATCATCCAACGTTCGCTGTTCAGTTGCAAGCCACTATCCGATTTTAGCTCCATCCCCCGACGATGTTCGTTGCCTATCCCATGCCGTGACCGCCAACAGGCAATATCGTGGATGGTGAGCGAGGTTTATCTTAACTTTAAAACGGCAGGTCTTTTTTTAATTTCTTAATTAGTGCATTGGCACTATCATGCACCATTAATTTAGGATATTTATGACAATAGAGATCCGTCCAGTCAACGATTGATATTTTGTCTGCACTTTTTAAAAAATCTCTACCTAACAATTCATCATACACAGCATTTGCCCCTGATAAATATCCCTGGAGCCAAATTGTGTAGGCATCGTCATCTGCAAGTTTATTTTTTCTGTCAAGCCATTGCTGACAGGATATTGGCCCAATCACTGTGCTTGCGTTTGCGTTGCTTTCCATTTCGCTGAAAGCAAGAATCACCAGCAATAGGTAAATCATATGTTTCATCATTGAATCTCCTTTACTCCATTCCCAATATCATTACTCTTCCCGATGTTCGCCTAACAGGGTGGTAGAATCACATAGGAATCAGTGGCGTGGTATCCGTCATTGGCCGGTCTTTGCCCGTTCATTGATGCATCATATGATGATAATCACTTGCAATCGGTCGTGCAATTTCAAATGTGTGATATATGAAGATTTCAACATGGAACGTCAACTCGCTCAAGGTGCGCCTGCCGCAAGTATTGGACTGGCTGGCGGCTAATCAGCCGGATGTGTTATGCCTGCAGGAACTCAAGCAGGAAGACAGCCAATTTCCTCTGGCGGTGTTGCAGCAGGTGGGCTACCAGCCCGTGTTCAGCGGACAGAAGACTTATAACGGAGTGGCTATCCTGAGCAAGTCAGCGCCCACTGACGTGCAATGTGGCATGCCGAATTTCCCCGATGAGCAGAAGCGCCTGATCGCTGCCACCATCAACGGCATCCGTATCGTGTGTGTGTACATTCCCAACGGACAGAGCGTGGATTCCGATAAGTACCAGTACAAATTGGCGTGGCTGGCTGCGTTGCGGGAGTGGCTGCAAGATGAATTGGTGAAGCATCCGAAACTTGCGTTGCTCGGCGACTACAACATTGCGCCGGAAGATCGCGACGTTTACGACCCGCAGGCGTGGGCGGGCAATATACTGGTGAGCGAGCCGGAACGAGCCGCATTCCGTGCGCTTGAACAGCTCGGCCTGCGTGACAGCTTCCGTTTGTTCGAACAGCCGGAAAAATCCTATTCCTGGTGGGATTACCGCACGATGGCATTCCGCCGCAATATGGGTCTGCGCATAGACCACATTCTTGTCAGTGCAGCTCTGGAATGCAGCGCTTGCAGCATAGACAAGACACCGCGCAAACTGGAGCGGCCTTCTGACCATACACCCGTGATGGCCGAGATCACATGAAGAAAGAAATATTCTTTCTGGTGGGTGTGGTTTTGTTTGGAAGCAGTGCTGCGCAAGCGCAGCCCCTGCCTCGCCCGGATCACATCGTGATTGTGATCGAAGAAAACAAATCCTTTGCACAAATTATCGGCAACCCGGCTGCGCCGTACATCAATGAGCTGTCAAAGCGCGGCGTCTTGTTCACGCAGTCCTACGGTGTCTCGCATCCCAGCCAGCCGAATTACCTTGCCCTGTTTTCTGGCTCCACGCGCGGTATCGGCAGCAATGTCTGCCCGCTGGAATTAAGCGGGGATAACCTTGCCAGTGCGCTGCGTGAAAAGGGCTTGGGTTTCGTTAGCTATGCCGAATCCATGCCGCAAGCCGGATTCGAGGGCTGTGTCTATGCTTCATACATGCGCAAGCACAACCCGGTAGCGAACTGGAAAGAACTGGCGGCGCTCAACCAGCCGTTCAGCGCATTCCCGCAGGACTATTCCCAATTGCCGACAGTGGCCTTGGTTGTTCCAGACCAGCGCAACGACATGCACGACGGCAGCATCGCGCAAGGCGATGTTTGGCTGGAAAAAAATATTGAGCCCTATGCGGAATGGGCGATGACGCACAATAGTTTGTTGATCGTTACATGGGATGAAGATGATGGTTCGGCGAACAACCGCGTCGCCACGATATTCGTCGGGCCTATGATCAAGCCAGGCAGCAGCGCGCAACGCATCAACCACTACACCATCCTGCGCACCATTGAGGAAATGATGGGACTGGCTTATTTGGGCGACAGTGCCAACGCCAATTCCGTCGCAGGGGTGTGGCAGGAAGGTGGCCAGAAAAGCAAATGATCCAGGCGACGCTGGCGCGTAACCACAAATAGCAGCAGAAATTTTCCCTTATTCGGCTCATCCCCACAGCTCAGAATGTGAATAATAGGCACTAAGCAAAGCTCCTTACATGCTGATTGGTAGTGGTTCAGTTTTTGATTTTATGTGCGGAAGCGCACAGAGCTTAGGGAGTTCTATCAGTAATCTTGAATCCTGAATTTTAAAGTAAACCACTACCTGTTAATTCGGTGCTCAGGACCAAAGGAAGCCGATCAGAATTGCCCGAGAAGGGCGAATCACCCGAACACAGGAGGCCATCATGTTCAGACTCTACCTTGCACGAACGACGGAAAGAGCACTTTACGCCGATGAACAAATACTGGTGGGGATTTTCGATTCCCTTACTTCCGCCGCACAGGCTCTTGGGAGCCAATTCCAATTCTGCGATGTGGTCACAACGACACGGGTGCATTGAAACCAGATAATCCATTAGCACCGTCATTCCCGCCTGCGCGGGAACGACGGGGTTTTCGGTCTAATGAACAATATGGGTCGAAGCCATCCCCACCTTCTCTGCAACTAACTAAATTCCTTCACAATAAACTGCTGCCGACGGCTGATCGGCAGCATCTCGTCCAGTCCTTTGAGCTTGACGGTCCAGTGCGATTCACCCTCTTCATCATCTGCGACTTTTTCAAAGCCTTCGATCTCGTTTTTTGCCACCAGGCAGTTGCGGTGGATGCGGATGAAGCGTGTGACGAATTCCTTTTCCAGCGCGGTGAGCGGTTCTTCGATGAGATATTCGTGCTGTGCGGTGCGTACGGTGACGTATTTCAATTCGGCGCGCAGGTAGAGTACGTCCTGAATTGGGATGAGGTGAATCTTGCCACGTTCGTGGATGGAGAGGTTCTTGCGCGGTTCGGGGGTGAGTTCCTGCAACTCCTCGGTGCGTAGCGGCACGGTGGTGCGTACGTGGGACAGCGCTTCAAACAGGCGTCCCAGCCGGATAGGCTTGAGCAGGTAGTCTATGGCGTGCAACTCGAACGCCTTGATGGCATAGGCATCATAGGCGGTGGTGAAGATGATGACAGGCGGCTTGGGCAGTTTGTTGAGATGTTGCGCCAGTTCGATGCCGTCCATCTGCGGCATGCGGATATCCACTAGCACTACGTCGGCGTGGACTTCGGATAATTTGGATAACGCCTCGCGCCCATTACCCGCCTCGCCGACAATTTCAAGCGGCAGTTGGTCGGAACAATCACCGAGCAGTTCCTTGATGCGGTTGCGTGCGGGCGGCTCGTCGTCCACTACGAATACCGTGAGGGGGAGTTCAACAATGGTCATTTGTTTTCCTCTTTTACGTAAGGCAGCATAATGTGTACGCGGTAAAAGTCCTTGCCAGATTCTACTGTATAACGCGCCTCGATATCGAACTGCAAGGACAGCCGTTCCCGGATGTTGGTCAACGCCATTTTGTTTCCTGTATGGTGACTGCCTTGCTCTTGGCACGGGTTATACACTTCGAGATGCATTTCATTGCCGCTGCGATACAGCCTGACGTCTATGATGCCACCGTCGGTCAACGGTTCAATACCGTGATACACGGCATTCTCCAGTAGCGGTTGCAACATCAGCGGTGGCAGCAACGCGTCCTCCGGTATGTCTTCCATGTGCCAACTCACATTGAGACGTTCGCCCAAACGCAATTGTTCCAGCGCGAGGTACTGCCGCGCAAGTGCCACCTCATGCCGCACAGGAACTAGATCGCCACTATATGCCATTGCCATGCGGAACAGGTCGGACATGTCTTCCAGCGCAGTCTCGGCGCGCTTGGGGTCGGCGCGCACGATTCCGAGCACGGCGTTGATGCTGTTGAACAGGAAATGCGGGCGGATGCGCGCATGCAAGGCTTGTAAACGCGACTGTTGCAAGGCCGGGGAAAGAGCGCGTGCGCGCAGCCTGAAATAGGCCAGCAGCAACGCGGAGACAGTGCAGCCCAGCAGGACATTGCGCCACGCATGGAAGTTGCCGTACTCAGCGGGCGGGGCATACAACTCGCCGCCCAAGTGATAAATCGCCAGCGTGACCAGTCCTGCCAGCAGCAGCACGGCGGCAACGCCCCGCCAGTAAGCCAGCCGCGCGAGTAAGGGGTTGAGTATGTATAACAGCAACAGGCTCGATAACAGCACGGGCTGCAGCAGGGCGGAAATATCTGTCATGCGCTGCGCAATATCCGTCCAAGATGATGCCTCCGCCAGCGTCATCAGGAGCGCCATGCCGTTCACCAGCAACACAGTGCGCAAGGTAACGCCCATGTTACGGAAATTCGGCAACGCATCGGGATGAAGGTTTTGATTTATACTTTGCACTTTAGGCATGGCAGAATTCGTCTTATGGGGCGTTTCTATAAATTCAAAGTTCTGGTTAAACTACTAGCCATTCCACTAAGCTACCAAGAAACCGGTAGCCAAGTGGCTGGTTATAAGCGAGACAAGGCGCGAAGGAAATTTTGAAGCGCGGCATATGGTTTATATGTAAGCGAAAAATTTATTGAGCAACGCAGTATCGCGACGAAATTTGAATTTAGACCGCTTATTCTGGACAAGAGACGATAATGATGCAAGACAAACAAGCGTGGTCGGGCCGTTTTAATGAGCCGGTGGCAGAATTGGTGAAGCGTTACACCGCTTCGGTGGAGTTCGACAACCGGCTGGCGCTGTTCGATATTCAAGGCTCGCGTGCCCACGCGCAAATGCTGGCTGCCTGTAACATCATCAGCACGCAAGACCTGAGCGACATCAATCGAGGGTTGGGGAAAATCGAGAACGAAATCATCTGCGGAGATTTTGAGTGGTCGCTCGATCTGGAGGATGTGCACCTCAACATCGAGAAGCGGCTCACCACGCTGGTGGGAGATGCGGGTAAACGCCTGCATACCGGGCGCTCACGCAACGATCAGGTGGCGACCGATGTACGCCTGTATCTGCGTCATGCCATCGATGAACTACGCGGACTTATCCATACGCTGCAAACCGCCATCGTCGATCTGGCCACGCATCATACGCACACCATCATGCCGGGCTTCACCCACTTGCAAGTGGCGCAGCCGGTGAGCTTCGCACATCACTTGATGGCTTATTTCGAGATGCTCAAGCGCGATGCGGAACGCCTCGCCGATTGTCGTAAACGCGTCAACCGCCTGCCGCTGGGGGCCGCCGCACTGGCGGGCACCAGTTACCCGATCAAGCGCGAGTACGTCGCCGATTTGCTCGACTTTGACGGGGTGTGCGAGAACTCGCTGGATGCGGTGTCTGACCGTGATTTCGCCATCGAATTCACCGCCGCCGCCGCGCTGATCATGACGCATTTATCGCGTCTGTCGGAAGAATTGATTTTATGGATGAGTCCGCGTTTCGGCTTCATCGATATTGCCGACCGCTTTTGCACCGGCTCTTCCATCATGCCGCAGAAAAAAAATCCCGATGTGCCAGAATTGGTGCGCGGCAAGACAGGTCGCGTGAATGGTAATCTGGTTGCGCTGCTGACGCTGATGAAAGGCCAGCCGCTGGCCTATAACAAAGACAATCAGGAAGACAAGGAGCCTCTGTTCGATACCGTGGACACGCTGACTAACACCCTGCGCATCTACGCCGAAATGATGGGTGGCATAACCGTCAAGCCGGAAGCCATGCGCAGCGCGGCTTTGCAGGGTTATGCCACGGCCACCGATCTGGCCGACTATCTGGTGAAGAAGGGGTTGCCGTTCCGCGATGCACACGAAGCGGTGGCGCTGACCGTGCGTTTTGCTGTCGAACGCGGTTGCGATTTGAACGACCTCAAGCTGGAAGAATTGCAGCAATTTTCGTCACTCATCGAAGACGACATCTATGGCGTGTTAACGTTGGAAGGTTCGCTGGCGGCGCGCAACCATACCGGCGGTACAGCTCCGCAGCAAGTGGAAGCGGCCATTGCTCGCGCCCGAAAATATTTATTATGAAACTCGCATAGCGAGTCCCCATCACTCTCTCCCTTCGGGGTAACCAGCGACTTGGCTGCGGTCTTTTGCAGCTTAGTCGAATGGCTAGTTGTTTCACCCAGAGAGCTGGAGAGGGGGAAACGGCCACGGCCGTTGGCCGGATAAAAATTCAACAGGCAAAAAAGTGGGCGATCTCGCGATCGCCCAAATAGGAGGAGAGTATGAAAGATCGGGTGCAATTACCCAAAGCTTAAACACTCAGCTTTCACTATACCTTTCTACCGTCTGGATTGGTATATGCCGAAAGGCCTAGATAATTTCCCGTTTAGCCTATGCCTTTTTCTCTGCCAAGACTTGCAACTCGCCGCTTTGATACATTTCCGTCATGATGTCCGAGCCGCCGATAAATTCGCCATTGATATAAAGCTGTGGAATGGTCGGCCAGTTGGCGTAGTCCTTGATGCCTTGGCGGATATCAGGATTAGCCAGCACATCCACACAGAAAAATTCTTTTATCCCCACTGCATTGAGGATACGTACCGCATTGGCGGAGAAACCGCACTGCGGGAATTGCACTGTGCCTTTCATGTACAGCACCACAGGGTTGCTCGTAACTTGTTGTTTGATGAGTTCTTGCGCGTCCATTGATTTACCTCTTCTTTCTTGAGTGATTATGTCGGGTATTTTAGCGGTGTGCGCCCTGTCAGGTCAAGACGGGGTCAACGGGCATGGTAAATGTGACACCAATGATAATGAAACTTGCTATGCCCGTTTCCCCCTGATGGATCTACTAGCCATTCCACTAGGCTGCCCAAAGACGGCAACCAAGTGGCTGGTTATCTCCAGCTCTCTGGGTGAAACAACTAGCCATTCGACTAAGCTGCAAAAGACCGCAGCCAAGTCGCTGGTTACCCCGGTGGGAGAGAGATGGGGACTCGCTACGCGAGTTTCACGTTAAGGCGCCCACCGCTCACCCGTTCTATTCCAGCCAGATCACACGCCGAAAATACTGCACTGAAGCCTGCCTGTTGCATGAGTTCTCGCACTTGCGTGGCCTGGTCATAACCGTGTTCAAGCAGCAGCCAGCCGCAGGGACGGAGATGCGCTTGGGCGTGAACCACGATGCGGCGGATATCATGCAGGCCATCGTCACCGGAAGCCAGCGCAGATGCGGGTTCGAAGAGCAGGTCGCCGCGTTGCAGGTGCGGGTCGCCCGCCGCGACGTAAGGCGGATTGGAAACGATGAGATCAAAGCGCTGCGCGTCGAGTGCGGCGTACCAGTCGCTTTGCAACAAAGACGCATTGTTGATATCTAATCGTAGTGCGTTCTCCCGTGCTACCGCCAGCGCTTCAGTTGAAGCATCCACCGCCACGACCTCGACATCAGGCCGGGCATGGGCAATGGACAAAGCAATCGCGCCGCTGCCCGTGCCAAGATCGAGAACACGACATGGCTCATGAAGTGGAATGCTCTGCAAAGCCAGTTCGACCAGCAATTCGGTTTCCGGGCGGGGAATCAGAGTAGCGGATGTAACCTTGAACACCAGCCCGAAGAATTCGCGCTCGCCCAGTAGGTAGGCCATCGGCTCGCCACGCAGGCGGCGCTGCAACAACTCTTCATAACGATCCAGTTCGAAGTCATTCAAGCAGCGTTCAGGGTGTGTGAGCAGATAAGCGCGCGAGACATTCAGTACCTGTCGCAACAAGGTTTGCACCTCGATGCGTGCGCCGCTGGTATCCAGCGCCAGTGCTTCTGTCAGGCGCGCGACATCTTGAGTGAGGGCATACTGGATAGAGCGCGGCATGGCATTTGGACGTTTCTAAATTCAGCTTTCATCCGCCAGCGCGGCAAGCTGCTCGGCCTGATATTCAGCCATCAGAGCATTGCACAGTTCGCTGATATCGCCGTCCATGATGTGATCCATCTTGTATAGCGTGAGGTTGATGCGGTGATCGGTGACGCGGCCCTGCGGGAAATTGTACGTGCGGATGCGCTCGGAGCGGTCACCGCTGCCCACCAGCGATTTGCGCTCGGCGGCCAGCTTGCTGTGAGCCGCGCGCTCTTCCTTGTCCTTGATGCGCGCTGCCAATACCGACATCGCCTGCGCCTTGTTCTTGTGCTGCGAGCGCCCGTCTTGACACTCCACTACAGTGCCAGTGGGGATGTGGGTGATGCGCACGGCGGAGTCGGTCTTGTTGATATGCTGACCGCCCGCACCGGAGGCGCGGAAAGTGTCGATGCGCAAGTCTGCGGGATTCAGCACCACATCGCTGACCTCGTCCGCTTCCGGCAGCACCGCCACGGTACAGGCCGAAGTGTGAATGCGTCCTTGCGCCTCGGTGGCCGGAACGCGCTGCACGCGATGTGCGCCGGATTCGAATTTCAGCACCGAATAGGCGCCCTGACCGACGATGCGCGCGATGATTTCCTTGAAGCCGCCTTTTTCGCCGGGGCTTTCTGAGACAACCTCGACCTGCCAGCGGTTGCGCTCGGCGAAACGGGTATACATGCGGAACAAGTCGCCCGCAAACAATGCCGCCTCATCGCCGCCGGTTCCGGCGCGAACTTCCAGAAACACGTTGCGCTCGTCGTTGGGATCTTTCGGCAACAACTGTTTCTGCAAATCAATTTCGAGTTGCTCCAGCCGCGTCCGCCCTTCTTTGATTTCGGTGTCGGCGAAATCGCGCATTTCGGGGTCGCCCGCCATCTCCAGCGCGGTGGCAATGTCTGCCTCGCAGGCTTGGTGAGCGTGGTATAGCGTTACTACCGGCTCAAGCTCGGCGCGTTCACGGCTGAGTTTGCGGAAGTTGTCCATGTCGCGCGTGGCATCCTCGCTGCTCAACAGACGGCCAACCTCGACCAGACGCTCGCCCAACTGGGCGAGTTTGGCGGCAATGCTGGGTTTCATTCGGGGGTGTGCAGGTGATAGATGCGATGCACCATGTCGAGGAAGGCATCGCGCTCGGCGGCTTGCACCTGATTCAGTGTATGGGTCGGGGCGTGCAGGAATTTGTTAGTCAAGCCGTTGCTCAACGATTCCAGCACGGTTGCCGCATCCTCGCCTTTGGCCAGCAGGCGCAAGGCTTTTTCCATCTCGTGGCGGCGGTGGCGCTCGGCATTGTCGCGAAGCGCGCGGATGGTGGGTACCACTTCGCGCGATTCCATCCAGTGGATGAAATTTGCTACGCCGGAATCGATGATAACTTCGGCCTCCTGAACCGCGCCCTGCCGCGCATCCTGTCCATCGCGCACTACCTCGGCCAAATCGTCAACGGTATAGAGGAACACGTCGTCCAGTTCGGCCACTTCGGCCTCGACATCGCGCGGCACGGCCAAGTCCACAATGAACAGAGGACGGTGCTTGCGCTGTTTCAGCGCGCGTTCGACCATGCCCTTGCCCAGAATGGGCAGTGGACTGGCAGTGCAGGTCACAATGATGTCATGGTGTGCCAGTTGTTCCGGCAACTCGTTCAGCGTGATGGCATGGCCATCGATGCGCCGCGCCAGTATCTGAGCACGTTCCAACGTGCGGTTGGCGACGGTTATGTGCTTGGGTGATCGCGCCGCGAAATGCACGGCGTTCAGTTCTATCATCTCGCCTGCGCCGATGAACAGCACATTCTGCTCGGAGATGGAGGGGAAAATACGCTCGGCCAGCCTCACCGCAGCAGCAGCCAAGGAAACCAGGTTGGTGCCGATCTCGGTCTGGGTGCGCACATCCTTGGCTACCGAGAAAGTGCGCTGGAATAATTTGTGTAGCAGGAAGCCCAGAGTGCCGGCCTGTTCCGCATAGCGCACTGCCTGCTTCATCTGTCCGAGGATTTGTGGTTCGCCCAGCACCATTGAGTCCAGCCCGCTGGCAACGCGGAAGGCGTGCTTCACCGCTTGCTCGCGCGGCAAGGTGTAGAGATAAGGCTCGATGTCGCGCGCTTCCATCTGGTGGTAATTGGCCAGCCATTTAACGATGCGCTCAGGAGCTTGCGTGCTGCAGTAAACCTCGGTGCGGTTGCAAGTTGAAAGGATGGTGGCTTCCTTGGCCGCGCCCTGCTCGACCAGGTCGTGCAACGCCGGTTCCATCGTTTCGACATTGAACGCCATTTGCTCGCGCACGGCGAGCGGCGCGGTTTGATGGTTAATGCCAAAGGTGAAAAGTTGCATAGGTGCGAACGGCCACTTGTTTAAACGTGAGTCCGATTATAGTGTCTCGCCGCCATGAAAGCCAGTAGCCGTCCGAAGCCGTGGGGCGAACCAGTTATTTCTATCTTAGCCCTTGGTTGGCTGCCCGGTTTTGTTGGCAAGCCGCTGCAGAGCGCTTTTCAGTGGCGAATCGGGAAGTTCCACAGCCAGGTCAGTCAGTCGCTTCCGGCCCGTCGCGCTAAGCGTGGGAGGGGCGGGGGTGCATTCAGCGGCAGGCAGGGTGACTTGCACCTTCACCTGAATTCCAGTAATCTCGCAACCCTCGTTTTGGAGCGTCCTGGTTAATTCCGGGGCGAGTTGGCGTAACTTGGCCGCTACCGCGCCGTTATTTGCGGCGAGCGTCAGGATTTGCCGCTCCAATTGCAGTACGCGGCTGTAACGAATCAGTGAGGCGGGGGCAATTTGTTCGTAATGCCGCTGCAATGCCTGAAGCTGTCCGGCCTTGCTGGAAAGTTGGCGCAACTCGGGGCTGGCGCTGAAGTAAGAATTCAAACGTTGTGACACGGCAATAAGTTATAACTATTAAGGAGGAGACGTGGATATTATTCTAGTTTCCAATCGCTTTGCAAAAGCACGCAGCATTACGCTCAACGGCAGGCACTTGCTATTGGCTGCGATATTGGCTTTGGGCGCACTGTTTGCGGCACAATACGCCATTACGCGCTTCCAGACAGAGGCGGTGGGCGCACAAGCGGAGGGGCAGCAGAAGCAGCAATCCTATTTACGCGATGGCATGGATGCATTGGCTGTGCGCGTTGGACAAATGCAGGCGCAGTTGCTGCGCTTGGACACGCTTGGCGCGCGCTTGGCCAAGATGAGCGGGATGACACCGCAGGAATTTAACTTCGAACAGGTGCCGCCGCAAGGTGGCCCTTACCTGCCAGCAGCGCAGCAGGATGTATCCATGTCCAGCCTGAATCAGCAACTTGCCAGCTTGTCTGTGCTGTTGAATGACCGCAATGACAAGCTGGTGGCGATGGAAACCCTGCTGATGCAGGATAGCCTCGACAAGAAGAAATTCCCCTCCGTGGCTCCGGTAAGCACGGTGGATTATTCCTCAAATTTCGGTTGGCGCATTGATCCTTTCACCGGCCAGAACGCAATGCATGAGGGCGTAGACTTCATGGCGCCTGAAGGCACGCCCATCATGGCTTCGGCAGCTGGCATCGTGGTGTATTCTGGACCACATCCGCAGTATGGTAATATGGTGGAGATTGATCATGGTAATGATATTGTCACGCGTTATGGGCATGCTTCCAGGCTGCTGGTGAAAGTCGGGCAGGTCGTGCGGAGCGGACAGGAGATAGCCGAGGTGGGCAGCACAGGCCGCTCTACCGGTAATCACCTGCACTTTGAAGTGAGATACAAGGGTATCGCCCAAAACCCCCGGCGTTTCCTGGAAAGCGCTGCGAGTTGATAGTAATGGTTTCATACATGGGGGTGAGGTGTGGCGCCTCACCCTTTTTTGTTTTTATGTAACACGAATTGAATACAAAAAATTAAAGATGATTTCCAACATATTGAAAAGTATTTTCGGCAGTCGCAACGACCGCTTGCTTAAGGAATACCGCCAGACCGTATTGACGATTAACGCTCTTGAAGCAAAAGTGGCAAAGCTGTCGGATGAAGAATTGCGGGGCAAGACCGAGCTTTTCAAGCAGCGCTATACGCAGGGTGAAACGCTGGATGCCTTGCTGCCGGAGGCGTTCGCCGTAGTGCGCGAAGCTGGGCAGCGCGTGTTGCAGATGCGCCATTTCGACGTGCAGCTAATAGGTGGCATGACGCTGCATTACGGCAAGATCGCCGAGATGCGCACTGGCGAGGGCAAGACCTTGATGGCGACTCTGCCTGCGTACCTGAACGCCTTATCCGGCAAGGGTGTGCATGTGGTGACTGTCAACGATTATCTGGCCAGCCGTGATGCCCAATGGATGGGGCGCATATACCGTTTCCTCGGCCTTTCGGTCGGCGTTATCCTGTCGCAGATGGATCATGCAGACAAGCAGGCCGCTTATGCTTCGGACATTATCTATGGCACCAACAACGAATTCGGTTTCGACTACCTGCGCGACAACATGGCGACGCACGCCAGTGAGCGTTACCAGCGTGGACTGAATTACGCCATCGTGGACGAGGTGGACTCCATCTTGATCGATGAGGCGCGCACCCCGCTAATCATCTCCGGCCAAGCCGAAGATAACGTGGAGGTGTACCAGCGCATGGACAAGCTGGTGCCCAACCTGACACGCCAGAAGGAAGAAGACGGCCCCGGCGATTTCAGTGTGGACGAGAAGGGGCAGCAGATCCTGCTGACCGAGATCGGGCACGAACATGCCGAGGAAATGCTCAGCCGGGCTGGACTGTTGCCAGCGGGCGGCAGTTTGTACGACCCGGCCAACATTACGCTGATCCATCACCTGTATGCCGCGTTGCGCGCGCACAATCTGTATTTCCGTGACCAGCATTATGTGGTGCAGGATGGCGAAGTGGTGATCGTGGACGAATTCACCGGACGCCTGATGTCCGGGCGGCGCTGGTCCGATGGCCTGCACCAGGCGGTAGAAGCCAAGGAAGGGGTATCCATCCAGAAGGAGAACCAGACGCTCGCGTCCATCACTTTCCAAAATTATTTCCGCATGTACAATAAGCTGGCCGGCATGACCGGCACGGCGGATACCGAAGCGTATGAGTTTCAGCAGATTTACAGCTTGGAAACCGTGATTATCCCGCCGCACCGTCCGACCATCCGCAAGGATATGATGGACAAGGTTTATCTGACCACGGGCGAAAAATACACGGCGGTGATCGCGGATGTTCGGGATTGTTATCAGCGCGGACAGCCAGTGCTGGTGGGTACAACTTCAATTGAAACCTCGGAGCTGCTGTCAAAGCTGCTGGAAAAAGAAAAGCTGCCGCATCAGGTGTTGAATGCCAAGCAACATGCGCGTGAAGCCGAGATCGTGGCGCAGGCGGGTGGCCCCAAGATGGTCACTATTGCCACTAATATGGCTGGTCGCGGCACCGACATCGTGCTGGGCGGCAATGTGGAAAAACCCATCGAGGTGTTGCGCATGGACGAAAGCCTGGATGACGCGACACGCAAGCAGCGCATCGAAGCATTGCGTGCCGAGTGGCAGCCGATACACGAGCAGGTAATCGCCAGCGGCGGCCTGCATATTATCGGCACCGAGCGTCATGAATCGCGCCGCGTGGACAACCAGTTGCGCGGCCGCGCCGGACGACAGGGCGATCCCGGTTCCAGCCGCTTCTATTTGGCGCTGGAAGACCCGCTGCTGCGTATCTTTGCCTCCGACCGCGTAGCCGCGATCATGAACAAGTTCAAGTTGCCGGAAGGCGAAGCTATTGAGCATGTCTGGGTAACTCGCGCGATTGAGAATGCGCAACGCAAGGTTGAGGCGCGCAACTTCGACATGCGCAAGCAGATATTGGAATACGACGACGTCGCCAATGACCAGCGCAAGGTGATTTATCAGCAACGCAACGAATTGCTGGAAAGCACGGATATTTCCGAGACGATCTCGGCGATGCGCGACAGCGTGCTGGACAACACCATCAACGAATATATCGTACCGCACAGCATGGAAGAGCAGTGGGATGTACCAACACTGGAAAAAGCATTGACTGCCGAATTTCAACTGACTCTGCCGCTGGTGCAGTGGCTGGACGAAGACAAGAAACTCGATGAGCAAGGTTTGCGTGTACGTGTATTCCAGGCCGCACAGCAACAGTACCAAGCCAAGGTGGACTTGGTTGGCGCGGAAGGCATGCATCAATACGAGCGCATTGTCATGTTGCAAAGCCTGGACACGCACTGGCGCGAACATCTGGCTGCGCTGGATCACCTGCGCCAGGGCATCCACCTGCGCGGTTATGCACAGAAGAACCCCAAGCAAGAATACAAGCGCGAGTCATTCGAGTTATTTGCCGCCATGCTGGAAGCTATCAAGCGCGATGTCACGCAGATGCTGATGAACGTGCAGATCCGTAGCGAGCAGGATATCGAGGCGGTGGAGGCACCCCCGGCACCAGAAAATGTGCAGTATCATCATGCCGATTACGAGGAAGCGTTGGGGCAAACGGGCGAAGCAAAAGAGGAACATCAGCCGTTCGTGCGCGGCGGCGAAAAGATCGGGCGCAACGACCCCTGCCCGTGCGGTTCCGGCAAGAAATACAAGCAGTGTCATGGCAGGTTGAGTTGATGTTTTTTTGTTCCTGATTTCTGGAGGATGGGTAAATGACAACAGAAGAAATGATTTTGCAGGCGCTACGCAATTCCACCCTGTCTGAGGAGTTGCGCGATTCCGAGGTTGAGCTATTGGCAAGCTTCATCACGCTTCGTGAGTACAAGGCGGGAGATTCAATCCTGAAGCCGGGTGACACGGAACTGAAAGACACCTTGCTGATTCTCGGCAGCGGCGATGTGGAGGCCACCGCTACAGCGGGCGGCGAAAAAATGACGCTGCACCTGTTGCAGCCGGGCGACTTGGCCGGGATCATCGGTTTTGTCGGCGGTAATGTGATGCAGATCAGCGCAAGCGTGGTTGCCAAGACCGATAGCAAGGTGCTGCTGCTGGATCGCGTGCGTTTTGAATCGCTGCTGAACACCAATCCGGCCATCGTGTATTACGTGATGCGCGGCATCGTGCGCAATGTGCATGGCATCGTGCGGCGCATGAACATGCAATCGGTGGAAATGAACAACTATATGTTCAAGCAGGGCGGACGCTACTAGGCCACCTCTAAAAATTCAAATTTCATCCCAACTGATGGAACTACTAGCCATTCCACTAGACTGTCAAAAAACGCCAACCAAGTGGCTGGTTATGCTGCGTTGCGGAAAAAATTTCTTGCTTACATATAACCATATGCTGCGCGGCGAAATTTTTCCCACGCCTTGCATTTGGGCGAACTCTGAACTTTTAGAGGCGCCCACGAATTAAAGGTACCACACATGCCAGTCAATTTATCAGCACCCACCCCGGCTTCGCTGCTGCCTGTCAACGGCATGCTGCTGGGCACGGCAGAGGCAAATATCAAGAAGCTCAACCGCAAGGATTTGCTGGTCATGCAACTGACCTCGCAAGCCACGGTGGCGGGCGTGTTTACACAGAACCGTTTCTGCGCTGCGCCGGTTATCGTCGCGCGTGAGCACCTTGCATCAGGCAAAGGAATTCGTGCGCTGGTGGTTAATACCGGCAATGCCAATGCCGGCACTGGCGAACCGGGGTTGGCTGCGGCCCGTGCGACTTGTATCGAGGCGGCAAAATTACTAGGTTGCGAAGAGAAACAAGTGCTGCCGTTCTCCACTGGCGTCATCATGGAAGAACTGTCGCTGGAGCGCATCGTGGCGGGCTTGCCCGCTTGCGTGGCAAACCTTTCGGAGACTAACTGGTTCGATGCCGCGCATGCCATCATGACCACGGACATCGTCGCCAAGGCGGTGTCACGGCAGATCAAGCTCGGCGGTGTGACGGTTACGCTCACCGGCATCGCCAAGGGTTCCGGCATGATTCATCCGAATATGGCCACCATGCTTGGATACATCGCCACCGACGCGGCGGTGACGCAGCCCCTGCTGCAACAGATGGTGAAACACGCCAGCGATGCCTCGTTTAATTGCATTACCGTAGATGGCGACACTTCCACTAATGACGCGCTGATGCTGATCGCCACCGGTGCGAGCGCAGCGCCTGCCATTGCCGATGCGGACAGCGCGGCTTTTGCGCAATTGCAGGCAGCCGTCACCGAAGTCGCAATACTATTGGCGCAAGCCATCGTGCGCGACGGGGAGGGCGCGACCAAGTTCATCACCATCAAGGTGGAAGGCGGCGCAAGCGTTGCCGAGTGCAAGCAGATCGCTTACGCTGTGGCGCATTCCCCGCTGGTCAAGACCGCGTTCTTCGCTTCCGACCCCAATCTTGGTCGCATCCTCGCCGCCATCGGTTATGCTGGGGTGCAACTCGATGTGCAGCACCTCAAGCTATATCTCGACGACGTACTGGTGGCCGAGAACGGCGGACGCGCTGCCAGCTACCGCGAGGAAGATGGCCAACGCGTGATGCAACAGGGCGACATCACCGTCCGTGTCGTGCTGGAACGTGGCACGGCGGCGGCTACCGTGTGGACTTGCGATTTCTCCTATGATTACGTCAAGATCAACGCCAGCTATCGCAGTTAGTTATTCCTGCCATTTTTCAAAATGGACAAACTAGATCGCTTTCTTGATCGTGCCGAACGGCTGATGGAAAGGCTGGAGCGCGCATTGCCCAAGCCAGATGCGGGTGCGCCCGATTGGAACGTTGCCCATGCTTTCCGCTGGCAACGCCGCAACGGGCGCGGTGAGTTGCGCGTATTGCATCACTTGCATCAAATTACTCTCGCCGACCTTTGCGGCATAGATGAACAGAAAGCGCGCGTGGAACAGAATACGCGCCAGTTCGTTGCAGGCCGCCCCGCCAACAACGTGCTGCTCACCGGCTCGCGCGGCACCGGCAAATCCTCGCTGGTCAAGGCGCTGCTCAACGAATACGCCGCGCAGGGCTTGCGCGTAATCGAAGTGGGCAAGGACGGATTGGCGGATATTCCTGATATTGTGGAACTCGTCTGCGGCAGGCCGGAGCGCTTCATTCTGTATTGCGACGACCTCTCCTTCAACGCCGACGAACCGGGTTACCCCGCGCTCAAAGCTGCACTCGATGGCTCCCTCACCGCACTGTCCGACAACCTGCTGATCTACGCCACCTCCAACCGTCGCCACCTGATGCCGGAATCGATGCAGGATAATCTCGCCACGAAATACCTCGGCGATGAGATTCACCCGGCGGAAAGCGTGGAAGAAAAAATTTCGTTGTCGGAACGGTTTGGGTTGTGGGTGTCGTTCTATCCGTTTACGCAGGATGAGTATTTAGCTATTGCGGCGCACTGGTTGAGGCACTTTGGATTGTCGGGTGAGATGGATGAGGTGACGCGGCTGGCGGCGCTGCAATGGAGCATTCAGAGGGGATCGCGGAGCGGGAGGGTGGGGTGGCAGTTTGCTAGGGATTTTGCTGGACGGGGGTAGCCCGGCGGCTAATTAAAGTCGCCGGTGGTAGACCGGCAGCTAGTCACTTTTTCTTGCTTCGCCAAGAAAAAGTAACCAAAAAGAAGGCGACCCCAATCCGCCACCTCTTCGAGGTTCCCTGCGTTGCTCGACTGGTCAGGCTTCCTCATAAACTCGCACGATCCGCTACGCAGCCACGTGCTCAAACATATTCGTCAGAATTCCCTGACCAGCCTGTGCTACTCGGTGGCGGAACAGGGGAAAGAAAAACAAAAACCGGCAAAGCAGGTAGGAATCCCGTCAGTAATGATGGGGTTTTTCTCCTGTGGACAGCTTAGGTTTGTTATATTGGAAGATTCCGCCAGTAAGAATGTTTCTAGGAGATATCATGACACAGGCTTCGGTTCCAGCACCTTCAGTAAAATTAACCTCGTTTGCCTGCCCAGTTTGCGGAGCGCATGCAACGCAAAATTGGTTTCGGCTTTATCTTAAGTCTTATGGCAAAGATCAACCTGTTCCCACAATTTTGTCACTTGATGCGTTGGAAGACCTCGAAGCCGAAGCCAAGAAAACTAGAGACGAAAAGGCGCGCGCACCGCTGGAAAGGTTTATTCAACATTTTAGAAGGATGTTGCAGGGGAACCCATTTCTAGAGCCGGACAACAGTGATTTATATCACGCCCCAATTCTTGAGAATGTATTTGTAAGTCGCTGCTACACATGCGAGGCTTTAGCCATCTGGTTGCATGATCGCCTCCTTTACCCTCACATGGTGACAGGCCCATCGCCGAACCCAGATCTGTCCGAAGAAGTGCGGCGCGATTATATGGAAGCTAGGGAAATTCTTAATTTATCACCCCGAGGAGCCGCAGCATTACTACGGCTTGCAGTAGAAAAGATTTGCAAGGAGCTTGGCGCAGAAGGAAAAAACATCAATGAGCAAATTGCATTCCTAGTATCCACGGGGTTGGACGTGGAGGTGCAACAGGCACTTGATGCGGTTCGCGTAATCGGCAATGAAGCAGTACATCCTGGTCAAATGGATTTGCACGATGACCGTGAAACAGCGACTAAACTTTTCGGACTTGTAAACTTCATCGCCGAAGATCAAATCAGTCGCCCAAAGCAAAGAAAAGCGATCTACGAAATGATTCCTGAAGGAAAACGTAAAGCCATTGATACCCGCAATGCCAAGGCACTTGGTGACAAACAATAGTCAAAAGAAAAATAGGGAACTTAGCCCGATTGGTTTTTCGTGATGCGCTCTTTGCGAACCCCCACTTTCCCCTGTTCCGCCACCGAGTAGCGGAGGCTGGTTAGGGAATTCTGACGAATATGTTTGAGCACGTGGCCGCGTAGCGGATCGTGCGAGTTTATGAGGTAGCCTGACCAGTCGAGCAACGCAGGGAACCTCGCAGAGGTGGCGGATTGGGGTCGCCTTCTTTTGGGTTACTTTTTCTTGGCGAAGCAAGAAAAAGTGACCAGCTGCCAGTCTGCCACCGGCGAAGTTGCCTTTGAGTAAAGTGGTTCGACAAGCTCACCACGAACGATCAGTTTTAGCCGCTGGGCTACCCCATTAATTATTTATTGCAGCAATGCAGAAAATCTGCAACACTGTCAAACATGAAAACAACACTTTCCATCACCGCGCGTGGAGTTATTACCCTTCCCGCCAAGTTGCGCAAAGCTCTCGGCCTCTCCGCCGACGATCAATTGATCGCGGAAACGACGCCTGAAGGCCTCTTGTTGCGACCTGCCGTTACCTTGCCCATTGAGTTATACAGTGATGATCGCCTGCGTGAATTTGATGAGGCGGAGACCGAATTGGCCGCTGTGCTGAACAAGAAGTCGCACTGACGCGGTGCGGATTTTTCTTGATGCAAATATCCTGTTCTCTGCTGCACGGGCTGATGGCGCTGTGCGGCAGTTGCTCGCTCTTGTCGAAGCCGCTGGACACGTGCTGTGTGCAGATGTCTACGTACTTGAAGAGGCGCGCCGCAATCTGGCCGCGAAGACTCCCGGTGGGCTTCCCGTGCTCGAAGCCATTTCAGCGCGGATCAAGATCGGCGGTCTGATTGCCAGCAGCCCTCTGCTGCCTGAATTGGTGGTATTGCCCGAGAAGGACAGGCCAGTGCTTGCCGCTGCCATTCACCACCACTGCGACATACTGGTTACAGGCGACCGTACCCATTTCGGTCAACTCTACGGAAAAACGATTCAAGGCGTGACCGTCTTGTCGCCAGCGATGTTGGCGGAAGCTACATTAGATTAAATGATAGTGGGCGACAATCCCCTTCGACAAGCTCAGGGCGAACGAGCTAATAAGTATGAGGTTTTATTGAACAACGCCATCGAAAAAACCAAAATAGTCGAAGTCGCCGCCGCCGTTCTGCAACGTCCAGACGGAACATTCCTGCTAGCCCAACGCCCACCCGACAAAATCTGGGCAGGCTACTGGGAATTCCCCGGCGGCAAAGTCGAACCCGGCGAGACGGCTTACCATGCGCTGGTGCGCGAGTTGCACGAGGAACTGGGCATAGCAGTCCAAACTGCTTACCCGTGGGTAACGCGTGTGTTTACTTATCCGCATGCGACGGTGCGGCTGAATTTCTTTCGGGTGACGGTGTGGGGCGGTGAACTGCATCCGCATGAGGGACAGAAGTTTTCGTGGGAGCGCTCCCCCACCCTAACCCTCCCCCGAGGGGAGAGGGGACATGTTTCCGTTTCTCCTGTGTTACCTGCCAACGCGCCCATCCTGCGCGCGTTGTCTCTGCCGCCTCTGTATGCGATCAGCAATGTGCAAGAGTTGGGCGAGGAGGAATTTATGCTTCGGCTGGAAGCCGCTCTGCATAAAGGTTTGCGGCTGGTGCAGTTGCGCGAGAAGCATCTCTCGCGGGCTGAACTGCGTGAGCTGGCTTTGCGTGTGGTGGAGTTAGCGCATACTCACGGCGCAAAGGTGTTGCTCAACGGCGATGTGGCTTTGGCGCAGGAGGTGAGTGCGGATGGGGTGCAACTCTCCAGTGCGCAGTTGGCTGAGTTAAGCGAACGTCCCGAAGTGGAATGGTGTGCGGCCTCTTGCCACAGCGCCGATGAGTTGCGCCGTGCGGAAGAGCTGGGTTGCGACTTTGCGGTGTTGAGTCCGGTGCTGCCGACGCTATCGCATCCGGGTGTGCGACATCTGGGATGGGGGAATTTCGAGGCTATTGCGACCGGTGTTTCGATTCCGGTGTATGCGCTGGGCGGATTGTCCGCTTCAGATATGGAAACGGCGTGGCGGCATGGCGCACACGGTGTGGCATCGCTGCGTCAGGCTTGGCCGGAAAGGTCGTCGGACTGATCCGGCTGTTGTTCGTTTTCGGGGATGCGATATTCTTCGTTCGCCCACTGCCCGAGGTCGATCAGTTTGCAGCGCTCGCTGCAAAATGGGCGATAGCGGCTCTCGCTGTTCCAAACCACTTCCTTACCGCATTGCGGGCAGGCGACTACGGCGGGTTTCTTCATCATTACAGCGCGCAGAAGGTGAGATTGAACACCACGTCCTTGTCGTACAAGGCGCTTTTTGCTGCATAGGTGGCGGAAACGAAGCGGATGTTAAGTACGTATTTGTTGGCGCTGACTTCAGGGATGCACGGCAGGGTAGAGTCCAAGGCGATTCGCAACAATTGCGCCACGCGCCCCCCTTGCATCTGTTGGAAACCGCCCAGATGGGCAGTGAAATTATGCACCTTGCCGCTCTCGCGCAGCAGCTTGAGTATGATGTCCAGAGCGTTGCAGATGGGTAACATGGGAGCCAGCCAGGCATTGAGGTAGTTGCGTCGCAACGTGGCATCCTGATGCAGCCAGTAATGGTAGGAAGGCAAGTCGAATTCGCACGTCCCGCCGGGAATGCAGGCGCGCTGCTTGATGCTCATCAGCCATTCGTTGTCGCGCAAGTGTTGGCCTATCTTGCCGCTTATGCCGAACAGGCTGTCGCTGGCGTTTTCGATTTCACCGAGCACGGCATCCAGTGCATCTTCTGAAATTCCAGGGTTGTTATGCAGGGCGGCGAGCTGGCGTTTCTGGCGTTCCAGTTCTTGAAGCAGGTCGGATTTCAGGTCGGCACGGCTGGCGACTTCCATGATTTCGAACATTACACTTAGTGCAGCGTGATGGTCGGCAGCGCTTGCTTTCTCGGAGAAATACGCCATCTTGGCGTAGAGATCCTCCAGTCGCAGCAAGGTGCGTATACGCTCATTGAGGGGAAAGTCGTAGCTAATCACGGTGCTGGAAAGTGGGTAGGTGCACGTTTAATTTTGAACAACATTCTGTAATATATTGTGAATTGCCATACATCGTCAATCGCTTCCTGCGGAATGGTCAATATAACGCTGGTGTAGCTGCGCTACTTGCAGCCGCAGAACGTCCAATTCGGCATCGTTCTGGATGATGTCATCGGCGCGCCGCAACCGTTCAACACGCGAAATTTGCTGTGCCATGATGGCGCGCACTTCGTGCTCCGTCAGACCGCTACGCTGCATGGCGCGCGCAATCTGGGTGGGTTCCGTACAGTCCACCACCAAGGTGCGTTGAACCAGTTCGCGGTAATTAGCTGTCTCAAATAACAGTGGAATCACCAGCAGCAAATAGGGAGCAATCTCGGTGGTGGCTTCCGCCTGCGCCAGCATCTGCGCCCGGATCAGTGGATGCAGGATGGCTTCCAAACGCTGCTTGGCGGCTATGTCAGAAAATACGAGTTGGCGCATGCGCGCCCTGTCGAGCGCTCCGCTGGCAGAAAGGTAGCTATCGCCGAATGCGGTACGAATTGCTTCAATGGCGCCACCGCCGGGTTGGGTGAGGCCATGCGAGATCGCATCGCTGTCGATGATCGCGACGCCGCATTCCGCGAACAGCGCGGCAACGGTACTCTTGCCGCTGCCGATGCCGCCGGTCAGGCCAACTCGGTAGCTCATGACGTGGACATTATCTGTAGGTAATTTTGCGTCAATGTCTGCCCCCAGAACAGCGCGATCAAACCGCCGCCCGCGAGATAAGGGCCGAACGGGATGGGAACATTGCGACCATGGCGCGCCGCGACGATCAGCGTGATACCAACCACCGCACCCACCAGCGAGGAGGTCAGGATGACCAGCGGCAGCATCTGCCAACCCAGCCATGCACCGATGGCGGCCAGCAGTTTGAAGTCGCCATAACCCATGCCCTCCTTGCCAGTGATGAGCTTGAATAACCAATACACGCCCCACAGCGTCAGGTAGCCTGCCACCGCGCCAACGACGGCAGTGTGCAGATCGGTAAAGGTGTGCGAGAGATTGAGTAGAAGGCCTACCCACAATAGCGGAAGCGTGATGTCATCCGGCAGCAGCTGCGTGTCGAAATCGATGAAGGTCAGCGCCAGCAACGCCCACACAAACAGCAGCGCGCCTAATGCGGCCAAGCCATAGCCGAAATGCCATGCAGCATAGCCGCTCAGTAATCCGCTTATCAATTCCACAATGGGGTAGCGCGCCGAGATAGGTGCGCCGCAACCCTTGCACTTTCCGCGCAGAAACAGGTAACTGATGATCGGGATATTCTCCAGCGCGCTTATCATATGTCCGCAATGCGGACAGGCGGAACGCGGCACGACCAAATTATAGCGAGGCATCTCTTCTGTAGCCTGACCATTGAGTTCGGCGCTTTGTGCATGCCATTCACGCTCCATCATTTTCGGCAGGCGGTAAATCACTACATTCAGAAAACTACCGACAATTAACCCCAATGCAGTACATGAGCTGACAAACACAAGAGGTGATGATTCAAGAAGCTGGAATATTTCAGACATGTAGGTGGTTTCAGTGGAGGTTAAACCGATGGCGGATTATATCGGAGCCAATGCTATCGACCAGCAGGCCGACAACACCGCACATGGCAACGTAAACGAACAGGCAACTTTGCAACAATTGGATGGCAGGGGGCACGATGGCTGGTTCATAAAAAGGCGCGACCAAAGCAGTCGCGCCGCGCTGTGCGATTTAGCCAACAACTTGACCCATTTTGAATATCGGCAAATACATTGCTATCACCATGCCGCCGATCAGCGTGCCGAGCACCACCATGATGATCGGCTCCATCAGGCTGGACAGCGATGCCACCGCATCGTCCACTTCGCCCTCGTAGAAATCCGCCACCTTGCCTAACATGGCGTCAAGCGAACCCGATTCTTCGCCGATCGACACCATCTGTATCACCATGCTGGGGAATACGTTGGTGCTCTGCATGGCCGATACCAAGGTGCCGCCTTGGCTGACATCCCTCTGAATTTGTTTGGTTGCATCAAAATACAGTGCGTTGCCAGCCGCGCCCGCCACCGAGTCAAAAGCCTCGACCAGAGGCACCCCGGCGGCAAACATGGTGGCCAAGGTACGCGCCCAGCGCGCAATGGTGGCCTTGCGGATTACATCGCCAAAGATCGGCATCTTGAGCGAAATAATATCCATCACCCGCTGCATTTTTTTGTTGCGCTTCCAGAAGTAGAAGAAAGCATAGACTCCCCCACCTATACTGCCGAAAATCGCCCACCACCAAGCGACGAAGAAATCCGAGATGGCCATGATGACCAACGTCGGTGCGGGCAAATCTGCGCCAAAGTTGGAGAATAATGTTTTGAATGCCGGAATGACGAAAATCATGATTACCGCAGTAATGCCAAATGCCACCACGATAATGGCAACAGGATAGAACAGTGCTGATTTGATCTTGCCCTTGATGGCAAGCGTTTTTTCCTGATAGGTTGCCAAGCGATCAAGCAGGTTGTCCAGAATACCGGCCGCTTCGCCTGCGCCGACCAGGTTGCAAAACAGATCATCAAAATACAGCGGGAATTTCCGGAAAGACTGCTCCAGGCTGCTACCGGTTTCCACGTCGGTCTTGATGTCGTTCAACAGTTTGGATACTGATGGGTTGTGGTGTCCCTTGCCTACGATGTCGAATGATTGCAGCAACGGCACACCGGCCTTCATCATGGTCGCGAGCTGGCGGGTGAACAGGGTGAGGTCTTTCTGGGAGATGGATTTGCCAGTGCCACTGCTTTTCTTGATTTTGGTGACGGTAATACCTTGGCGGCGCAATTGTGCGGACACACTGGCTTCGCCAGGGGCCCTGGTCTCCCCTTTGACTATCTTGCCGGATTTGTCTTTGCCTTCCCAAAGGTACAGCGTTTCTTTCGTTTGTTGGGATTTATTTTCCACAGCCATGGCGTTTCCTTATTATCACAAACTTGTTACATCATGCCGAGCTTTGGGGGCGTTGTAAAGCTTCTAATCGCTTGTTTGCTTGCTATTTGCTTTCTTTTTTGCGCAACGCGGGGAAAATTTTGGCAACTTTCACCACGCGATCCTGAGTCTGGATGATTTCTATCGGATAATCCGCAATTTTCAGGCTGGTGCCCGCCTCTGGAATATCTTGCAGATGTTCCAAAATCAAGCCGTTCAGCGTCTTCGCCTCATTCAGCGGGAAATGCATACCCAGCTTGCGGTTCAAGTCGCGTAACGGCGTGCTGCCTTCCACCAGCAAACTGCCGTCCTTCTGGCGCAAAAACTTGCCGGTCTGCGCAGGCGACTGTGTGGTGAAATCGCCGACTATTTCCTCCAGAATATTTTCCAATGTTACCAGCCCCAGTAATTCGCCGTACTCGTCCACCACCAGTCCCAGCCGGAAGTGACGTTCCTGAAAATACTGCAACTGCGACAGCAGCGCTGTGTCGGAAGGGATGAAATAAGGTTCATGCAGTAGATCGCGTAACTCCTCGCCGCTAAAATCCTCGCGCTGCATCAGCACCAGTGCGCGGCGCACATGCAGGATGCCAACGATGTTATCGAGCGCCCCCTGATACACCGGCAGCAGCGTGTGGTGGCAGGTCGCCAATTGTTCGCGCAACACCTCTGGCACTGCATCCAGGTCGAGCCCTTCGATCTGATTGCGCGGCACCATCACATCGTTCACTGCGACGCGGCCCAGATCCACGAGATTGAGCAACATTTTTTGGTGCCTATGCGGCAGGAACTGCTCGGACTCCAGCACCAGCATACGCAACTCTTCCATGCTCATCTTGTGTTTGCTCTGATCCGTCTGCACCTTGATGCGGAATAACCACAGCATATAATGTACGATGGCCGTGGCGATAGACACCACCGGATGGAACAGCTTGATGAGAACGGCCAGCGGATAACTTGAAAATAGCGCTACACGTTCAGGATGGCTGGACGCAATGATCTTCGGCATGATCTCGCTGAAGATAAGGATCACGAAGGTAATTCCCAGCGTGCTGGCCAGCACCCACCCTTCACTCGCGCCGAACAGCCGCAGGATGATGATCTGGGTGACCGCCGCCGCCGCGACATTTGCCAATGTGTTGCCGAACAGGATGGAGCCGAGCAGCCTGTCAGTATGTGCCAGCAAGGTGGCGGTGAGCTTGGCGCTTCGGTTGCCCTTACGTACCAGATGGCTCAGCCGGTGGCGGTTCAGCGCCATCATGCTGGTTTCGGAAGACGAGAAAAAACCGGAGAAAATCAGGATTACAACAAGGGCAACAAACAGCGCGCCCAACGAGAACTCGTCCAAAGCGGAAAGCCCTAATTAATGTGATGTGCCAAGTATCGGGGAGGCGGGTGAGCGTGTCAAGGCAATGCGGAGTGGAGGAATCCGGGATCGGGAATCAGCTAAATCCGTGGATAAAGTTTGTTTCAACTCCCATTTCTGATTCCTGATTCCTGATTGTATGCCCACATCATCATCCCAACTCCCGCCAGCACCATCGGCAGGCTTAACCATTGTCCCATGCTGACGCCGAAGGTCATCAGGCCGAAGATGCCGTCGTCCGGGTTGCGCGTGAATTCGGCTAAAAAGCGGAAACTGCCGTAGCCGATGAGGAACAGGCCGGACACCGCACCTGTCGGGCGGGGTTTTTTCGAATACAGCCAGAGCAGCGCGAACAGTGCCAACCCTTCAAGTGCAAATTCGTAAAGCTGCGAGGGATGACGCGGCACATTGTCTACATCGGGAAACACCATCCCCCACGGCACATCGGTGGGGCGTCCCCACAGTTCGCCGTTGATGAAGTTGCCGATGCGCCCCGCACCCAACCCCAGCGGCACCAGCGGGGCGATGAAGTCCATCAGTTGCAACCAGGTGATATGTCGCTTGCGCGCAAACAATGCCATGGCAACCAACACGCCGAGGAAGCCGCCGTGGAACGACATGCCGCCTTGCCATACGGCAAGAATCTCCAGCGGATGCGAGAAGTAATAGCCGGGGTGGTAGAACAGCACCTCGCCCAGCCGTCCGCCCAGCACGACACCCAGCACGCCGTAGAACAACAGGTCGTCCAGCAGCTTGTCGTCCCAGATTGGGGCATTATTGTGAGCCTTGCGCAGCAAGTCCTTGTTCCCCTCTCCCTCTGGGGGAGGGCAGGGGAGGGGGAAACGGGCTTGCCCGTTGAGTGTGCGGAGTCGCCGTTTGCCCAGCCACAGAAAAAGCATGAAGCCGAGAAGATACATTAGACCGTACCAATGCACGGCAAGCGGGCCGAGATGGATGGCTATGGGGTCGAATTGCGGGTGGATGAGCATGGTGTGCGAGTAAAGTTGAGTTAGAATTCATTATACGTGATTCACCCAAGCGCCCAACCCGGCGCGATTTTTGTTAAGGAAATTGAGATGCCTGTTTATCGTTCCCGCACTTCCACGCATGGTCGCAACATGGCCGGCGCGCGCGCGCTATGGCGCGCCACCGGCATGACCGAAGGCGATTTCGGCAAGCCGATCATCGCCATCGCCAATTCGTTCACTCAGTTCGTGCCGGGGCATGTGCACCTGAAGGATATGGGGCAACTGGTGGCGCGCGAGATCGAAAAGGCGGGCGGCATTGCCAAGGAATTCGACACCATCGCCATTGATGACGGCATCGCCATGGGGCACAGCGGCATGCTGTATTCGCTGCCCAGCCGCGAGCTGATTGCCGACTCGGTGGAATACATGGTCAACGCGCATTGTGCCGACGCGCTGGTGTGCATCTCCAATTGCGACAAGATTACGCCGGGCATGCTGATGGCGGCGATGCGTTTGAACATTCCGGTGGTGTTTGTCTCAGGCGGGCCGATGGAAGCGGGCAAGGTGAACTGGCAGGGCAAGACAAAAGGTCTGGATCTGGTGGATGCGATGGTCGCTGCCGCCGACAGTAATTGCAGCGATGAAGAAGTGGATGCCATCGAGCGCTCCGCCTGCCCGACCTGCGGTTCCTGCTCGGGCATGTTCACTGCGAATTCGATGAACTGTCTGGCCGAGGCGCTTGGCTTGGCACTGCCGGGGAACGGTTCGCTGGTCGCGACGCACGCCGAGCGCAAGCAGTTGTTCCTGCGCGCGGGGCGGCTGATCGTCGAGTTGTGCAAGCGTTACTACGAACAGGATGATGATCGCGTATTGCCGCGCTCCATCGCCACCTTCGAGGCGTTTGAAAACGCCATGACGCTGGACATCGCGATGGGTGGCTCGACCAATACCGTGTTGCACTTGCTGGCGATCGCACGCGAAGCGGAAGTGACGTTCACCATGAAGGATATGGATAGGCTGTCGCGCCATGTGCCGACCCTGTGCAAGGTAGCACCCTCGTCCGAATACCATATGGAAGACGTACATCGCGCCGGCGGTATTGCCGCGATTCTGGGTGAACTGGATCGTGCCGGATTACTGCATGCAGATGCAGGGACTGTGCATAGCCCAACCCTGCGCGATGGCTTGAGGAAATGGGACATCGTACAAACCGGTGACGAAGAAGTGAAGAAATTTTTCCGTGCTGCGCCGGGCGGAATCGTCACCACTCTCGCTTTCTCGCAATCCATGCACTATCCCGATCTGGATGCTGATCGCAGCAACGGATGCATTCGTAACAAGGCGCATGCCTATTCACAGGACGGCGGATTGGCGGTGTTGCACGGCAATATCGCGGTGGATGGCTGCATCGTAAAAACAGCGGGTGTGGATGACAGCATTTTGAAATTCAGCGGACGGGCGCGCGTATTTGAAAGCCAAGACGATGCAGTTGCCGCAGTCCTTGCCGATCAGGTCGTGGCAGGTGATGTGCTGGTGATACGCTATGAAGGTCCGAAGGGCGGGCCGGGCATGCAGGAAATGTTGTATCCCACCAGTTACCTGAAATCCAAGGGGCTGGGCAAGGTATGCGCTTTGCTCACAGACGGACGCTTCTCCGGCGGTACTTCGGGTTTGAGTATCGGACATGTCTCGCCGGAAGCCGCGCAGGGTGGAGCCATAGCCTTGGTGGAAGAGGGTGATACCATAGTGATAGATATCCCCAATCGAGGCATCGGACTGGCGATTGCCGATGCCGAATTGGAGCGTCGCCGCGCGTTGATGGAGGCGAAAGGCAAGCAGGCATGGAAGCCAGCTAGCCGCGAGCGCCATGTCTCCGCTGCATTGCGCGCTTATGCTGCGATGACGACCAGCGCCGACAAGGGCGCGGTGCGCGACGTGTCGCAAGTGGAAAAATAACACCAAGCTGGGAGCATGACCATGAAAGCCATTCTGATAGCCAATCCAAAAGGGGGAAGCGGCAAGACCACGCTCTCCACCAATGTCGCGGGTTACCTCGCATCGCGCGGCCAGCGCGTGGTGATGCTGGATCTGGATAGGCAGAAATCGGCGACGCAATGGTTGACTAATCGCCCGTTTGAATTGCCGATCATTGACTTGCTCCAAGTCGAGGGGGGGAAGTTAGTTGCGGCGGACTGGCTGGTGATTGATTCCCCCGCCGGGCTGCATGGTAAGAATCTCGAACACGCGCTGAAGCTGGTGCATAAGGTCATTGTACCCATAGCGCCGTCGCTGTTCGATATCCAGGCCAGCCGCGATTTTCTGGAAATACTCAGCAGGGAAAAAATGGTGCGCAAAGGCAAAATTTTTGTCGGCGTGGTGGGGATGCGCATGTCGCCGCATACGCGGGCGGCGACCACGCTGGAACAGTTTATTGCCGGACTGGATTTGCCGGTGTTGGCTTATCTGCGCGAGACGCAGGTGTATGTGAATGCCGCCTTCGAGGGGAAAACCCTGTTTGACCTGCCGCCCTCCCTTGCCGAGCGCGAACTTGAACAGTGGGCCTATCTGTTGAATTGGCTGGAACAAAGCCACGAGTAGTTCGTTCCGTTAAAGCTGTTGCCGTGAGCCATTCGGTAAGCTCAGGAGAGCCTTGTTGAGCCGTAGCCACCTTGCGGCTACTGGTCTTCTACATCTCAGGCAAAACGGTTTCTTGCATAATTGTTTTGCTGGAACTCACTCCCAGGCATCTTGCAAAAAGTCGAGGTGTCAACGAGTAGCATAGGATGAGCGTTATTATCCACACTGTCATATGGGTTTGCAAACCGGGCAGGGTTGGTTAGAATAGCGCGGGCAGCAATGTCCAACAAGTTTGATCAAGTTTGATAAATCTAAAATGGAGAGGCAAAATAATTATGAAATCTATCATCGTTAGCATGTTTGTAGCAGCAGGTTTGATGGTTGCAGGCTCCGCAACGGCGGGTGCATTCTCAACCGGAGCATGTAAGGCTTGTCATGCAGTTGGTAAAGATGTTGTAGGTCCTGATTGGAAAGTAGTTGCAGATGCATATGGCGATTCTAAAACCTTGGCAGCAGTTTTTAAGTCGGGCTTTAAAGTGGAAGATCGTAAAGTAGCCGGGGCCAACGCTAAATGGAAAGGTCAAGCAGCCGTTATGACAGGTCAATTTGGCAGCCTTATTAAGGGCCACGAAGATGAAGCGGCAGATGCACTTTTTGCTGCTGTTAAAGCAGGTAAAATCTAAACACTTTCAGTGTTAGTGGGTGTTAAAGGCGGCCTGCCGGGCCGCCTTTTTAATGGTTACCGCTATCGTTAGCATGCTGGCAGCAGCGGGTTATAATGGTTGCAGGTAGCGCAATGGCAACGGACATGCCGCCTTTGGCCAAGAAAAATGGCGGCACGGCTTGCCATGCAATTAACTACAAGATGGTTGGTCCCGCTTGGACGGATATGTCCAAGTTCTACAACTGAGTTTCAGGGGGAGCAATATGAGAATAATAATGATGAGTATTCTTGCTGCCATGGGTTTGATGCTGGGTGGTAGCGCCTTGGCAAGCGGGATGCCCGCATTGGCCAAAAAAAATGGTTGCGATAATTGTCACGACATCGACAAAAGAGTGGTCGGCCCCTCATGGATGGAGGTGTCCAGGAAGTATAAGGGCGTCAAGACTTACTCTTTCGGCGGCAAGGACTATCCTTTGGAAGAAGGCTTGATGATGAAAGTATCCAAAGGTGGTTCCGGTAAATGGGCCTCCATGCCTATGCCTGCCAACGATCCGAATGGCTCCAACCAAGCCGAGATGAGGGGGTTGGTCAGATTCGTGCTGGGTTTGGCGAAGTAACATTGCGCCGTACAAAATAAGCCCGTTAAATTGACAAGGAGGAAGGGGCTACGGATAATCCGACCATTCATTTTCTGTTAAAAATTTCCTATGTCCTATAAGCACCTATCTCTGCCTCTGGCGGTTTTGTTTGCCGCTGCGCTGGTTGCCTGCGGCAAATCTGAAACCTCTGGTTCTACTCCCGCAAGCCCGACTGTTAGTTCCAGCACTTCTGATGATCTGGTAGTCAAAATCGGCGCATCCGCCCCGCTTACCGGGCCGCAGGCGCATATCGGCAAAGACAATGAGAACGGCACGCGCATGGCTATCGAAGATGCTAACGTCAAGAACATCACCATAGGCGGCAAGAAAGTACGCTTCGAGTTGCTTAGTGAAGACGACCAAACCGATCCCAAGACGGCGACCATCGTGGCACAAAAACTGGTGGACGCAAAAGTGAACGGCATCATCGGCCACCTCAATTCCGGCACCACTATTCCCGCTTCCAGGATCTACAGCGACAACGGTATTCCGCAGATTTCCCCCTCGGCCACCGCCGTTGCCTATACCGCACAGGGTTTCAAGAGCGCTTTTCGCGTGATGACAAATGATGGGCAGCAGGGCAAGGTGCTGGGTGAGTTTGCCGCGAAGAATCTGGGTGCAAAGAAAATTGCGGTGATAGATGACCGCACCGCCTATGGTCAGGGGCTGGCTGATGAGTTCGTCAAGTCCGCACAGGCCAATGGCGCTCAAATCGTTACGCACGAATACACCACCGACAAGGCCGTAGACTTCACTGCCGTGCTGACTTCGATCAAAGGCAAGAAGCCTGATCTGGTGTTCTTTGGTGGTATGGATCCACAGGGCGCACCCATGCTCAAGCAACTTAGGGCGCTGGCTCTTGATGCCAAATTCATGATGGGCGACGGCGGTTCCACCGCCAAGTTTATTGAAAATGCTGGCGCTGCCTCTGATGGTGCTTATGCCTCGCTGCCCGGCGTGCCGCTGGTGCAAATGCCCGGCGGCAAGGACTTTTCGCAGCGCTATGAGGCGAGATTCAAGCAGCCCATCCAGTTGTATGCGCCGTATTGCTACGATGCGGTGAACGTGATGATCGCCGCGATGCAAAAGGCAGGTTCAGCCGAGCCTGCGAAATACCTGCCCGAATTGGCAAAGGTTGAATATGACGGCGTGACTGCAAAAATTACGTTTGATGAAAAGGGCGACCTCAAGGGCGGCGCAGTCACGCTGTACCAAGTGCAACAAGGCAAGTGGCAGCCTCTGCTAACCATGGGTGGTGCGCCTGCGGCGGCACATTGATGGCATGTGAATGAATAACCAAAGCGACACCTTGCGTGTCGCTTTTTTTTGGAGTGCGGTGGCATGACTCCGCTTGCACAAAGCGCGGTCGTGCCCGCGCACTCCAAAAATGTTACCGCGTGTTAAGAAATTAATTACAACATGGACATACTCTTACAACAAATTCTCAACGGTCTGGTGCAAGGCAGCGTGTATGCCTTGGTTGCACTGGGTTACACCATGGTGTACGGCATCCTTGGGCTGATCAATTTCGCGCATGGCGAAGTGGTGATGGTGGGGGCGATGGTGGCTCTGACAGTGAGTAAGTTATTACTCGCGACTGGCTTGCCTCCGTTGCTGGTACTGCTGATCGCACTGATGGTTGCAGCAGCGGTTTGTATGATGTTGGGCTACGGCATCGAACGCATCGCCTACCGCCCATTGCGCAATGCGCCGCGTTTGGCTCCGTTGATTACCGCGATTGGTGTTTCTATCGTGTTGCAGAATCTGGCGATGATCTTCTGGGGCCGCGAATACCACTCCTTCCCGCAATTGTTGCCGAACAATACGCACACATTTGGAGGTGCGGTCATCAATGATGTGCAACTCATTATCGTGTTGGTCGCGTTACTGATGATGGCGGGGTTGATGTTGCTGGTGCATCGTACGCGCCTCGGTCGCGCGATGCGCGCCGTGGCAGAGAATCCCTCTGCCGCCGCGCTGATGGGTGTGGACATCAACCGCGTGATTTCCGTCACCTTCATGACCGGCTCCGCGCTGGCGGCGATAGCGGGCATCATGGTGAGTGCGAATTACGGCATCGTGCATTACTACATGGGTTCTATCCTCGGGATGAAGGCCTTTACCGCTGCGGTTCTCGGCGGTATCGGCAACCTGCGTGGCGCGATGCTCGGCGGCGTGTTGCTGGGGCTGATTGAAAGCTTGGGGGCGGGCTACATTGGTGATTTGTCGGGAGGCTTTTTCGGGAGCAACTATCAGGATGTATTCGCCTTTTTCGTGCTGATCGCTGTGCTGGTTTTCCGTCCATCCGGATTGTTGGGAGAACGTGTTGCGGAACGCGCGTAATAATCTTTTTGGTTGTTGGGTTACGCGATGAAACTGCTAACCCAACCTACGAAATTTCCATACTGCAAAATGTGCAATGTATGGCGCGTATATGGCGCGCTCGCCATCGCGCTGCTGGCGCTTCCCTTTGTTACCGACGCGTTGCTCGGGCGCGGATGGGTGCGCATCGCGGATTTTGCGCTGCTCTACATCATGCTGGCGCTGGGGCTGAATATCGTGGTCGGCTACGCCGGTCTACTCGATCTCGGCTATGTCGCCTTCTTCGCGGTGGGCGCCTACAACTACGCGCTGCTCTCCTCGCCGCAGTTTGGCCTGCACTGGCCGGTATGGGTGGTGCTGCCGCTTGGTGCGTTGCTGGCCTGCTTCTTCGGCGTGCTTCTGGGTGCACCTACTTTGCGCTTGCGCGGCGATTACCTTGCCATCGTCACGCTGGGCTTCGGCGAGATCATCCGCATCTTTCTTAACAACCTGAATGCGCCGATGAACGTCACCAACGGCCCGCAGGGTATCAGCATGATCGATCCGGTGCAGAGCGGCGGATTCTCGCTCGGAACGACACAGGAAATTTTCGGCATAACCCTGCCCTCGGTGCATCTCTATTACTACCTGTTCCTGGGCTTTACCCTGCTGGTGATTTTCGTATCCTTGCGTCTGGAAAATTCGCGCATCGGACGCGCTTGGATGGCAATCCGCGAGGACGAGGTGGCGGCGGAGGCGATGGGCATCAATACGCGTAACATCAAGCTGCTCGCTTTCGCCATGGGTGCAACTTTCGGTGGTCTGTCCGGTGGCCTGTTTGCCGGGTTTCAGGGTTTTATCAGTCCGGAAAGTTTCAGCCTGACCGAATCGGTGATGATCCTGTGCATGGTGGTGCTAGGCGGCATGGGCAACATCGGCGGCGTGGTGTTGGGTGGAGTGCTGCTCGTGTTGCTGCCGGAAGCGTTGCGCAACGGGGCAGGCCCGGCGCAGCAATGGTTGTTCGGCAAGACGCTGGTTGATCCGGAAAGCTTGCGCATGCTGCTGTTCGGCCTGGCGCTGATTGTCGTCATGCTGGTACGCCCCGCTGGGCTGTGGCCTTCGACGCAACGCCGCCGCGAACTTTCCGGCGACGACGATGAAGTGGTGAGACAGGAACAGGAGAGCGTATATGACGCCTCAAAGTAACGGGCAAGGGCAGCAGGCCATGCCCGTTTCCCCCTCTCCTAACTCTCTGGATGAAACAACTAGCCATTCGACTAAGCTGCCAATGACCGCAGCCAAGTCGCTGGTTAGCCCGCAAGCGGGAGAGAGGGACAAGGTCTCGCGGCGCGAGTCTAACGATCAATCCCTGCTCGAACTTGCCGGTATAGGCAAACGCTTTGGCGGCCTGGCGGCGCTGTCCGATGTTTCACTGCACATCAAACGCGGTGAAATCTATGGACTGATCGGACCCAACGGCGCGGGCAAGACCACACTGTTCAATGTAGTCACCGGACTTTATCAACTCGACGAGGGGGCATTCACCTTCGATGGCATTGCCTATGCTCACTGCAAGCCGCATGTGTTTGCCGAGGCGGGTATTGCGCGTACCTTTCAGAATATTCGCCTGTTTGCCAACATGAGCGCGCTGGAAAACATCATGGTTGGTCGCCACGTGCGCACGCATACAGGTATCTGGGGCGCACTCACACGCAATACTGCTGCGCGCGCAGAAGAACGCGCCATCGAGCAGCGCGCACTTGAACTGCTGCGCTATGTCGGCATAGACCGCCCACACCAAACCCTGGCCAAACACCTGTCTTATGGAGAACAGCGCCGCCTGGAAATCGCGCGCGCGCTGGCGACCGATCCCAAGCTGCTGGCGCTGGATGAGCCGGCGGCAGGCATGAACGCCACCGAGACTGAAGGCCTGAAAACCTTGCTGCAAACCATACGTGCCAGTGGTGTCACCGTGCTGCTGATCGAGCACGATGTGAAACTCATTCTCGGCCTGTGTGACCGCGTGGCCGTTCTGGACTACGGAAAAAAAATCGCTGAAGGAGTACCGGAAGAAGTGCGCCGCAACCCGGCAGTGATCTCTGCATATCTCGGCGGAGAAGCGGCATGAACCTGCTTGAAGTAGAAAACCTTAAGGTTGGTTACGGCGGCATCCAGGCGCTGAAAGGCATAGGCCTGACCGTAGCTTCCGGCGAACTGGTCGCGCTTATCGGCAGCAACGGCGCGGGCAAGACCACCACGCTCAAGGCGCTGGCCGGACTGCTGCATCCCACGGCAGGAAAAATACACTACGACGGAAAACTCCTGCACAACATCCCCACGCACCAGCGCGTACACAACGGCTTGGCGCTGGTACCGGAAGGGCGCGGTATATTCGCCCGCCTCACCGTGGTGGAAAATTTACAGATGGGCGCATACATTCGTAACGACACCGTGCAAATCGGCACTGATCTTGAGCGCATGTATACTTTGTTTCCACGTCTCTCCGAACGCCGTGCGCAACTTGCCGGAACGCTTTCAGGCGGCGAGCAGCAAATGGTGGCGATGGCGCGCGCGCTAATGAGCCGCCCCAAACTGTTGATGCTGGACGAACCAAGCATGGGACTCGCGCCGATGATGGTGGCAAAAATCTTTGAAACCATACGCGACATCTCCGCGCAGGGCGTATCCATCCTGCTGGTAGAACAGAACGCCAAGCTGGCGCTGGAAGTCGCGCAACGCGGTTATGTATTGGAGAGCGGTTTGATTACTTTGTCCGACAGCGCCGCGAATCTGCTTGGTAGTGATGAGGTGAGGCGCGCTTATCTCGGCGCATAATATAACCGTCATCCCCGCAATGGAAATGGAATTATAAAACCTTCAACAGCAACTTCGTTGCCAACACCAGCAACAGCATGGCGAATAGTTTGCGCAGCAATCCCACATTCATGCGATGCGCGGCCAATGCGCCAAACGGTGCGGTGATGACGCTGGCGAGCGCGACCCACAGCAAGGCAGGCAGGTACACGAAACCCAGATTAGGCGTGGGTAGCGAGTGGAGTCTCATGCCGGTGGCGATGTAACCTACCGTGCCGCCCACGGCGACCGGAAAGCCAATCGCGGCAGAAGTGCCGATGGCGTGACGCAGCGGCACGTTGCACCAGAGCAGAAAAGGGACGACGACAGTGCCTCCGCCGATGGAAACCATGCTGCTGATCCAGCCGGTGAATGTTCCGACGGTACTCATGCCGACGAAGCCCGGCAACTGGCGTGCAGCGTGTGGGCGCACATCCAGCAGAATTTGTGCCGCTGCGAAATACACGAACAGCGCGAAAAATATTCCCAACTCGCGCGGCGAAATAGCGGCAGCTATCATGGCACCCAAGGCCGTACCGAGCAGAATGCCGGGGGTGATGTCGCGCACCACGCGCCAGTTAACCGCGTCGTGCTGGTGGTGTTTGCGCATGCTGGCAAGCGAGGTGAACAGGATGGTCGCCATTGAGGTGCCGAGCGCGAGGTGCATCGTATGTTCGGCGAGGAATTGCTGCGCGTCGAACAGAAACAACAGCACCGGTACCAGCACCAACCCGCCACCGACGCCAAACAATCCGGCCAGGAATCCCGCGATTGCACCAAGCGTTAAATAGGCCGCATACCACTCCATTAGTCGTGCGCCAATTTAGTAGTGATGTATTTCCACTCCGCCGGATCGAGTGGCGTGATGGACAGGCGGTTGCCCCGTTGCAGGATGCGCATGCGTTCAAGCTCGGGGTGTTTGCGCAACTCGACCAGCGGAATCAATTCAATTTTCTTTACCAGTTGCACGTCCACGTTAAACCAGCGCGGCGTCTCCTGCGTGGCCTTGGGGTCGAAATATTTGCTGTTGCGCTCGAACTGTTTGGCATCGGGATAAGCGGTGCTGGAAACGCGCGCGATCCCGGCGATACCTGGCTTTTTGCAGTTGGAATGGTAAAACAACGCACCATCGCCGACGCTCATCTGGTCACGCATGAAGTTGCGCGCCTGATAGTTGCGCACGCCGTACCATGCTACTGTCTGATCTGGCAGCGTAGCGAGGTCGTCGATGCTGCAATCGCCGGGTTCGGATTTCATTAACCAATAACGCATTTTATAGTCCTTGTCATTCTTGGTATTATTATAATATTTCGATTGTATGATATTAATGCAACAAGTCATTTTGATTAGCGTATGCAATGCCAACTATCAAGCGGCAAGCCAAGGATTTATCGTTATCAAGCGTCCTGGAATTTTGCCATTTAATAATCAGGAAGTTGCTGTTAAGACAAAGTGTCGGATCAACAGCGCCGATAGCCATCATCATTTTTTCGTGTACGCATAACCCCTTGGGGGCAGTACATTGGTCAATCATATTGCACATTATAGACATTTCAGACTCTCGTTTAATTTAGAAATCATCCTAAAAATGTTGGGACGAAAAAATTAAACGAACTAGCTACGAAATGCTTACAGTTTTGTTGCTAAGCCAGGATGGTTGGACTGAAGTGAATGTGGACTGAGTAAGGTAAAATCACTTAAAAAGCAGCTATGAAAAGGTCGCACAGCACTCGTTACTAACACCGATGTTTACAGCATCCGTTTTGTGTCGGCTTTCGTCGAGCGATAGACTTGAAGGATTTATCGAGCACTAAATGGGATTACAAGAATGAAAAGCTATAGAAAAGAACTTTGGTTTAACGCACCCTCTCGTCGTGCTTTCATCAACATTACCTCCCAAGTGCAAGGGTGTCTTCTTGAGAGCAGTATTATGGAAGGTTTCGTTCTAGTCAATGCCATGCACATCACGGCGTCTGTCTTCATCAACGATGACGAGAGAGGTCTTCACCACGATTTTGAGACATGGTTGGAGAAACTAGCTCCGCATGAGCCAGTTGAGCAGTACCGCCACAACGATACTGGGGAGGACAATGCCGATGCGCACATAAAACGGCAGGTAATGGGGCGAGAGGTAGTGGTGGCAGTAACAGAAGGGAAACTAGATTTTGGTCCTTGGGAGCAGATCTTTTATGGTGAGTTCGACGGTGGTCGAAAGAAGCGCGTATTAGTAAAGATCATAGGAGAATGACGGCTTCTGGATGGCAGCAGTTAGGTTGGTTTAGTGCAATTGGCTTGAGTCTGACGTTTTTTCTTTGCACGGTTGTTCGTCAATTTCGGTCATGCTCCCCGGCACTTTGAACATCAGAAGTTGGACGACTGTTGTCGGCCCAATTTCTACCGGTCACGACAGTCCGCATCACGGCAAGAAAATGGCAACATGAAGTTCAGATGTGTGCCAATTGTTGATGGACAGAATTGCTAGCCGCAAGCACTTCCAAACTTTAGGGGATTGAGAATTGATAATACCCGAATTTGGGTATATTAATTCTGTTCTAACATGCTAGAGTAATTGACATAATGCTTTGTTTTGCGTATTTTTTGATGTCTGCTCAAGAGCTAGAAATTAAGCGTGGTCTTGGTAGGGCTTGGGCAGCAAAACTGCACAGTTACTTTGTCCTATACGGTGTGTATACACAGTGAGGGTTAAGCGCATAAGGTAACATTTATGAAACGACTACCCTCACTTAAAACATGGGCACTGACTCTGGCAGGTCTCGCTGTCTCCTGTCTGCTGTTTGCATGGCTGATTCTTCCACGGATTATCCAGTCTCAGGCAGAAAAATTCATTGCGGAGAAGACCGGCCACCACCTCACTATGAACCGGCCTGAGTTCAATCCCTTTGAGCTTAGCTTGCATCTATCCGGACTGCGCCTCACACAGCCGGATAATGAACAGCTTCTTTCATTCCAAGACTTGGTGGTAAATTTTTCTTCCGCCAGCATTTATCGCGGTGCCTTTGTTTTCGACGACATTCGTCTCGACGGGCTTGAAGCTACGGTCGCTCTGCTGCCTAATGGACAACTCAACTGGTCGGGCCTGATCGACTCTCTAAAAAGCAAGGACGAGACATCGAACTCGCCTCTTCCCAAGCTCGATATTCAGCACTTCATTCTCGCCGGTGCCAGACTGGATTTTGCGGACAAGCGGATCACTCCCGCCTTCGCCACCCGCATCGAACCCTTGGATATTGAACTTGCCGACATATCCACCGTACCTAATGAGAATGGGCAGTACAAGGTTCATGCTCGTACCACGTTTGGTGCCAGCATAGCTTGGCATGGCGAGGCCAGTCTTGACCCGTTAGGCATGACGGGCACTTTCAGCGTTGAAGATGTGGATCTCGCCAAGTTGTCGGTCTTTTTCAAGAATGGCCTGCCGATTGCCCCGCCCACCGGAAAAGCCGGACTGTCGGCTGATTACAGGCTAGGCTATTCCGGGGGACATCTGGATCTGAATTTGGAACATATGGCAGCAAAAGTCACTGGCCTCGGGCTTCATGGAAATGGCAAATCTTCCCCAGATGTCGCAGTCGAAATCATCGAAGCGAAAGAAGGTAGCTTCAACCTGATAAAAAATGAGTTTACTCTCGGCTCTCTTAGCGTCACGGGCAGCAAGCTAGACCTTCAGCGGGATAAAATTGAAGCAAAGAAAGCACTGGAACTGGGCAGGCTAACCTTTGAAAATACCCACTTAAATCTGAATACACACCAAGCGACTTTGGGTAGCATCACCCTAAAAGGTGGAGGGGTTCGTGTCACGCGGGATGCAAAAGGCCGCATCGACCTCATGGAAGCCTTGCAGGCTGCTTCGTCTCCCACTCAGGCCAAACAAAATAAAAAGAACGATACCGCGATTACCCCCACCGAAACCGGCTGGCACTATCGCGTGAAAAAAATGGAACTAAGTGATTTCAACGCTGCCTTCCGGGACGAATCCGTTGCGCCGGCTGCCGAACTGGCTTTCGAAGACATTGAATTAAGTTCGGAAGGAATCAGCGAAGATTGGAAAATTGCAGTGCCGCTCCGCGCTTCTTTTAAGGCACATGGCGGGGGCAGCTTTGAGGCGGAAGGAAAGATCACGCCGACTGAACCGGCAGCAGATATCCGGCTAAAGCTCACGGAGCTTAGCCTTATTCCGGCCCAGCCCTATCTGTCCACTGTAGCCAAGTTGAATATCGTAGATGGGCGCTTGTCCACTGAAGGCCGCGTCAGCTACAACGCCAAGGAAGTTGGCTATCAGGGCAGCTTTGCTTTGAGCAACCTGCGCTTAACCGAAGCCGAGTCGGGCAATGTCTTCCTTGTCTGGAAATCTCTGAGCAGCAGTGAATTTAAAGCTACACCAAAGAAACTTGATATCGGAGAACTCATTCTCTCTGGACTCGATACTCAACTGATCATCAACAAGGACAAGACACTTAGCTTCTCGCGTATTCTCAAGCAACCGGCACCCGATACTTCGACGAAACCTGTTCCGCCCCCCGTTTCGTCAACGGCGACAGCGCCTGCACAACCATTTCTTGTCAATATTGATCGGTTTCGGATCAGTAAAAGCGAGATGGACTTTGCCGACTATTCTCTGGCTCTGCCCTTCGGCACCCGGATTCATGGCCTCAAAGGAGTCGTTACGGGCATCTCATCGCAGCCGGGCACTCCCGGACAATTGGAGCTGGATGGCCAAGTGGACGACTACGGCCTCGCACGTGCAGTCGGGCAAATCGACTTTCTTAATCCCACGGATTCCATGGATCTTAAAGTTGTGTTCCGCAACGTTGAGATGACCCGGTTAACACCCTATTCTGCCACCTTTGCCGGTCGCAAGATTGCATCCGGCAAGCTTTCTCTTGATCTGCAATACAAGATTCACCAGCGCCAGCTAGAGGGCGAAAATCAGGTTACCATGAACCAATTGGTTCTGGGTGACCGGGTGGAAAGCCCCGAGGCCAAGAACCTTCCCCTTGATTTGGCCATCGCCATCCTGCAAGATTCCGACGGTCGCATTGACTTGGGCTTGCCCGTGTCCGGCAGCCTCGACGATCCGCAATTCAGCTATGGCGGAATCATCTGGAAAGCGATTGTCAACGTGTTCACCAAGATCGCCACCGCGCCATTTCGAGCACTCGGAGCGCTTTTCGGCGGCGGCGAAAAATTTGAGAGCATTGTTTTTGAAGCGGGCAACTCGCATCTAACGCCGCCGGAACGCGAGAAACTGGTACAGCTTGCCGCTGCCCTGAACAAGCGGCCTAATTTGTCCATTGAGATTCATGGTGTCTATGCCGAGGCAGATCGGGTGGCGCTCCAAGATCGCCAGTTACGCCGCACCGTGCTTGAAAAAAGCGGCCAACACATCGAAGGCGACGGCGATCCCGGTCCGATCTCAACGCGGCAACCCAAGATTCAGTCGGCTCTGGAAAGCATATTTTCGGACCGATTTGGGAGTGGGGAGCTGACAGCCCTCAAGGAAGGGTTCCGTAAAGCGAATCCGGGCCAACTTGAAGAAAGCAATACCGGCAAAATCATGTCTCGGCTATCCGGTATGTTCCTCGAAAAGAGAAGCCTGAATGAACAGGAATTAACTCAGTTGAAAGGGGTAGACTTTTACGCCGTCTTGTTTGCCCGTTTGCGCGATAAAGTGATAGTGGATAACGAGCGCCTCTTGACCTTGGCAACGGCACGTGGGGAATTTACTTCTACGACGCTAAAGGCAGCGGGTGCGCCAGCAGATCGCCTTGCTGTGCTAGCGGCCGAAAAGGTAGAAACCGAAGGGCGAGATGTGCCGATAAAGCTGGTGCTAGGCACTTCAGCAAAAACTGCGGCACCTGCGGCATCAGGCGTTGCAACCAACTAAACCATGCCAAGATGGCTTTAAATTAGGAAGTTTTGGATAATCACAAAAATAGCGCGCACCGCTATAGGTGCGACGGAATCCAATTAAAAGGAGTCGAGCCATGCCGAATCAACTCGCTGTCATAGAACAAGCACAGAGTACGCTTATTGACATAGGCATCAAGTTTGGACCGAAGGTTGTGGTCGCGATCCTTATCCTGGTAGCAGGGATGTATGCAGGGCGCTGGGTCGGCGCAGCCTTCAATCGCTGGCTTAGCAAGCTTAAGCTTGAGCCGCCGGTGCAATTACTTCTGGTTCGCCTCGCGCGTCTGATGGTGATGGGTCTTTTCTTGATCATGGCGCTGCAAAATCTCGGTGTCGACCTATTGCCGCTAATCGCCGGATTGGGCGTGGCTGGGGCTGGTATTGCTCTTGCCATGCAGGGAGTGTTAGGCAATCTCGCGGCGGGGCTCACGATTATTTTCACCCGGCCATTCCGGGTGGGAGAGTATGTCTCTCTCGTGGGCGTCGAAGGCCAAGTCGAGGCAATCGACCTTTTTTCCACCAAACTTAGCCATGCGGATTGCTCAGTGGTTGTAGTGCCAAACCGCAAGATTGTCGGGGAGATACTGCACAACTATGGGCAGATCCGGCAACTCGACATGAGTGTAGCCATCACCCGAGCCAACGATCTTGAGCGAACTCTCACGGCAATCGACGAAGCGGTGATGACCAATCCACGTGTGCTGAGAGAACCAGCAGCATTCATCGGGGTGAATGCCCTTACCGACACATCGATCGGCATCGCCATCAAACCCTGGGTTAAAGTGCCCGATTACGGGTCCGTGGGTGCCGAGATTAACCGGGCGATAGTCGAGAAAATTCGCGCTGCTGGTGTGGATTATCCACCCTCTGAGCGTGAGATTCGCATCGTCAACGCACAAGCCCGCACTGATTGTTAGTGGAAGTGCAACTGAACGTGTTTCTCTCTCCGCTCTGGGGTGACAGCGAGCGAGCAGACAAAGATTACTCTGCCATGCAACAATTTTGATGATTAGTTGATACAACTCTGCAGGTCGCTAAAAAATCGATATCAATCTTTGAGCCACTTTGAAATCAGAAGGGAAACAAGCCATGAGTATGTTGCAAGAGTTCAAGGAATTTGCAGTTAAGGGAAATGTCGTGGACATGGCCGTTGGAGTTATTGTTGGGACTGCATTTGGGAAAATTGTTTCATCCTTCGTTGCAGATGTAGTCATGCCACCAATAGGAGTGATCTTAGGTGGAGTCAATTTTTCCGATCTTGCAGTCACCATTAAAGAGGCAACGGATAAATCACCAGCGGTTGTAATTGCCTATGGAAAATTTGCTCAGACCGTTATCGATTTTACTATTATTGCACTGGTCATTTTTTTGGTTGTACGGCTTATAACCTCACTGAAGAAAAAGAAAGAAGCGGCTCCTATGGAGCCAGCCGCTCCCTCAGCAGAGCAAGTTTTGCTAACAGAAATCCGTGATTTACTTAAGAAATGATCTGCTCCTACGAACGAGTTGTATAACGTATAACGATTCTTACAGGGTACTGTGAATTAGGACTTGTTGACATCGGCGCATATTTTTGTTCAAATCCATCTGTTCATGTCGTGAACGCATGTATTCAAGGCAAAATTCCTGATGGAAGAGTTTCACTACAAGTTACTTAAGATTTTGCAAGACAATCCTGACGTTAGCCAACGCGAACTCGCGCGGGAGGTCGGCCTTAGTCTTGGCAAGACAAATTACTGCCTGCGAGCGCTAATCGAAAAGGGCTTTATAAAAGCCAGCAATTTCCGTAATAGCCAGAACAAAGTGGCTTATGCCTATTTTCTTACTCCGCGAGGCATAGAAGAAAAAGTTCGAGCTACGGCATATTTCCTCAAGCGCAAAGTTGAGGAATATGCAGCGCTTGAAACTGAGATCGAACAGTTGCGGAGCGAAGTTAAAAAAAGCCACTCCGAAGCCAATGTGCTACCTGAAGGATGAGCGTGCGCGAAAAATCCTCAAGAAGGATACGGTAATGGAGCGCTGGTTTGCCGTTTGCTGTAAGCCACGCCAAGAGTTGGTTGCGCAGGAGAATCTATTACGCCAAGGCTTTCATGTTTACTTGCCGCGCATTCGGCTCAAGCGTCGACGTCGGGGGCAATGGCTCGATGTGATTGAGGTTCTTTTTCCGCGCTACATTTTCATCCGGATTGATCCCGCCCTGAGCAGCATTGCACCTGTACGATTCACCCGTGGAGTTGTTGGTTTGGTACGTTTTGGCGGACAACCTGCGGTGGTTGCAAATGAAGTGATGGACGCACTTCTTCAACGTGAAGACACGGACTCCAGCCTGCATCAAGATAGCAGCCCCCTGTTTTGCGTAGGAGAGCCAGTCAGGCTGGTGGAAGGGCCGCTTGCAGGAATGGAAGGTGTCTTTGTTCAGGAAGACGGCGAAAAGCGCGTGATTGTTCTATTAGAGTTGTTAGGCAAGGCCAATAAAATACGAGTAAACCGCGATCTGGTTGTTCAGGCTGCGTAAAAGTTGTTTTAGATCAATATATTATGCGAAACATTCTGGTGTTTTGCAGGGCGGTAGCGTGCCTATGAATTGGCAGTATCAGGAGTTTGAGAATTTGCGGTCGAAAACTTCAACCGCAAAAAAAATTTTTCAAGGACAAGGCTTATTGCGATTGATTTGGTGGAAATATTTAATATTTCTCCGTGCCATCGGCTCAAATGGATATTACAGAATCGAAATCATTTCATGATCGATATACACGCTAATCAATCGACACTCGTAATAGAGGCGGGTCGCGCCGAGCGCCATTACTGGCACGACCTGTGGCGTTACCGCGAGCTTTTTTATTTCTTGGCATGGCGGGATATTCTGGTCCGCTATAAGCAAACCGTCATAGGTCTGGCATGGGCGCTGATAAGACCATTCCTGACCATGATCGTATTTGTGTTCGTGTTCAGCAAGCTGGCAAAATTACCTTCCGAAGGTGCGCCCTATCCGATTCTGGTTTTCGCCGCGCTACTGCCTTGGCAGTTTTTTGCCAATGCGTTTACCGAGGCGGGCAATAGCTTAATCAGTAATGCCAACATGATTTCCAAAGTTTACTTTCCCCGTTTAGTGGTGCCTGCAAGCGCTGTGATTGTGAGTTTTGTAGATTTTTTGATTTCTGGGATTATCCTGGTGGGGCTAATGATCTGGTATGGGTTTGCGCCTGATTGGCGAATTTTTACCCTGCCACTGTTTATCTTCATCGCTTTTGCTGCTGCAATGGGTGCAGGGCTATGGACGGCAGCGCTCAACGTCAAATACCGGGATTTTCGCTACATCATTCCTTTTGTGGTGCAATTCGGACTTTACGTCTCTCCGGTTGGGTTCAGCAGCACCATCGTCCCCGAAAAATGGCGGCTACTCTATTCTTTAAACCCGATGGTGGGCGTGATCGATGGATTTCGCTGGGCCATTCTAGGAAGTAATACCCAGCTTTACTGGCCCGGATTTTTACTCTCCCTGTTTCTGGTTTTAGTGATACTGGTTACAGGAATAATTTATTTCCGTAAAACGGAAAAAACCTTTGCGGACGTAATCTGATGTCAAATATGATCGGGATGTTTTAAATCATGCGCCTGACTAACCAGCAAATCCAGGCTATTCGCCAATTTGCCCGCCAAGTAGCAGGAGATCAATCCCGTGTGCGGGTTTTTGGCTCTAGACTTGATGACACGGCACATGGGGGAGATATTGACCTCATGCTTGAACTGGAAGAGCCGGTGGCTAATCCCGCGCGCATCGCTGCGCAAATGGCAGCGCTGGTGTCGCGCGCCATGTATGGACGCAAAGTGGACGTATTACTCAGCGCGCCCAACCTGATGCGCCTGCCTATTCACGAAATCGCCTTCAAAGAAGGGCAATTACTATGACAATGGAACCCAAGGTCGCATTGCGTCTGCAATTTTTGGCTCGGGTCGTGCGCAACGAATGCCGTCACCTCGCCACCACGGATCAGCGCCTGTTCAGAGCTTCTTCGTTTACCATAGAGCAAGCGACTCTGCTCGAAGAAAACCCCGATCTTGCGGAGCGGGTAGAGGCTTTTGTCAGTAGATTTGGTCGCCTTCAAGACACTGTGGGCGACAAGCTGTTGCCCTTGCTCTTGGACACTCTTGGTGAAAAATCAGGCGCAGTCATTGACAATCTTGATCGGGCAGAACGCTTGGAACTGATCCAATCTGTTGACGAATGGATGACCATGCGCTCCCTCAGAAACCAGATGATTCACGAATATGTTGAAGATCTGCTTGTGCTCACAAGCGCTCTGCAAACCGGCCATGATTTTGTGCCTACACTTATGACTGCCGCCAACAAAATGATTGCTGAAATTGAGCGTCGGGGTTGGGCGTGATCTTTTCCACCGGAATTATTTACTTCCGTAAAACGGAAAAAACTTTTGTGGACGTAATCTGATGTCATCTGTTATCTCTGTTGAGAGTCTCTCCAAGAAATACATCATCGGCCATCAGAAGCAAGAGCGCTACATCGCTTTGCGCGATGTACTGGCGAATGGTGCAAAGCGTTTCACCCATAAGCTATGCCACCCTTTTTCTTCGCCAGAAAGTGATACTGCACACGAAGAATTTTGGGCGCTTAAAGATGTCAGTTTCGACATTAAACAGGGTGACCGGGTGGGAATCATCGGGCGCAATGGGGCAGGGAAATCTACCCTGCTGAAAATTCTGAGTCGCATTACCGAGCCGACATCTGGAAAAGTTTCTATCAAGGGGCGCGTGGCCAGTCTGCTGGAAGTCGGCACCGGCTTTCATCCAGAGCTCACCGGACGGGAAAATATCTTCTTGAACGGCGCGATTCTCGGCATGAGCAAGACTGAGATCAAGAAGAAATTTGATGAGATTGTTGCTTTTGCTGAAGTCGAAAGATTTCTCGATACCCCGGTCAAGCACTATTCCAGTGGCATGTATGTGCGATTGGCATTTTCCGTGGCGGCGCATCTGGAACCGGAGATACTCATCGTGGACGAGGTACTGGCTGTGGGTGACGCGCAGTTCCAGAAAAAATGCATGGGGAAGATGGAAGATGTGGGCAAAGAAGGCAGGACAGTTTTATTTGTGAGTCATAACATGAACACCATTAGTAGGTTGTGCCAGCGTGCCGTGCTACTGTCAGCAGGTCAGGTAATATCACAGGGGCCCACTGAAGAGGTGGTTAATTATTACCTCAATAGTTCAGCAGGCGAACGGATGTCTTCAGCAGTTTTTCCGGATGATCCTGACAAACCCTATCAGGTTCTTGGGGTAAGTTTGCATGATAAATCTGATGATCTTATTCAAAGAGAACTGGAAGTTGACGAGAAATTTACAATAAAAATTGTGTTCAAAATATCCAAGGATTTACCAGGAGGTTACGCTGGATTCTTAATGCGGAATGCCTCTGGCGAGATAGTGTTACTCTCCGATAACAGAGATGCGGACAGCTCATCTACGAAACTTGAAAAGCCCGGAATAAAATCAGCCTCAATAGATTTTCCAGCGCCACTTTTAGTGCCGGGGCGTTACACAATAACAGCCGCCATATCTCAGCAGGGTAAGGGGGCGTTGGATTTGTGCGAAGAGGTATTAGCGCTGGAGATTGTAAACATCAGATCGTCCTTCAGAACACATTGGCCTGGATATGTACATATTCCCTTGCACTGGAACTACACAGAATAGAAATCGGCCAAGTACACATGTTAAAAAAAATAGTTATTCTTGCAGACTCGCTATCGTTACCGAGGCCGGAACACCTTGGCGATATTAGCTATGAAGAGACATACCCGTATCTTTTGGATGTCTCCCTTAGAAATCTGCTGGGTAAAAATGCGCCTGTCGTCATTGAAAAGGGGAAGCGTTCCAGAACAATTACTGATGTGGCTACCGAATGGCAAGAATATGTTTCATGGCGGAAATCGGAAATCGTTATTGTCCAGGTCGGTATTACTGATTGTGCCCCCAGAGTATTTTTGCCAAAACAGCGAGCTTTTGTTGGAAGGATTCGTGTACGTGCTATTCGGGAAATGTTGCTGAAGTTTGTTCATAAATATCGGCGACAAATTATTTCCGCATCACCCAACAAAGTCTATACCCCGCTTCAACAATATCGTGATACGGTTGCAAAACTGGTTGAATTGGCCCGTCAAGATGGCGTAAAGGCTCTCATCTTTGTAAAAATTGTTTTTCCGCCAGACTTTGTGGAAAGTAGGTCGCCAGGTTTGCAGGAAAATGTGCGTTTGTACAACAATGTTCTGGATCAAATCAAATCGCGACCGGGAGTGCATGTGGTAGAACTGAACGAATTGATTCAGAATCAGGAAGACTCGGAGAGTCATATTCTGGATGACGGAGAACACTTGAGCGTTCAGGGCAACCAATTACTGGCAAAACATCTGGAAAAGCTAGTGAGCGATATACTGCACTATTCTGAATGAAGTCTTATATTCAGGTTGAATATGTCTAAGAAGTTCTTTTGGCATCCGAGGGTCTCGTATCTTCTGACTTATGAGTGAGAAAGACAGATAACCATATGAACACAGCAATAATTGGTGTAGGACGCATGGGGCGGCGCCATATTCAAATCGTGCGTCAGGCTGGTTTGGAGTTGACGGGTGTTTTTGATGTCCATCCAAATTCATTAAAGCTGGCTCAGGACGAACATGCCTTGCACGACCATTTGTTATTTAATGACCTAGAACTGCTCTATGCAGAAGCCAAGCCGGAATGTTTGATCATCGCCACTACGGCTGATTCCCATCGTGTGTTGACATGTATGGCGGCAGAGCGGGGTGTCAAATACATTCTCGTCGAAAAGCCGATGGCTGTTTCGCTGGAAGAGTGTGATCGCATGATTGAAGCCTGCCAACGTTACGGTGTCAGGCTGGCGGTCAATCACCATATGCGGTTTCTGGAACAATTCACCGAACCTAAACGGCTGCTGGCGACGGAAGCCTATGGCGGTTTGACGAGCATGACCGTGGTAGCCGGCAATTTTGGCTTTGCCATGAACGGCACGCATTATTTCGATGCCTTCCGATTTTTGACGGGGGAAGACATCGTGGAAACTACCGCATGGTTTTCTTCCGCAGACGTTCCCAACCCGCGCGGCCCCCAGTTTCACGATCGAGCCGGGTCTATCCGGGCGGTTACCGCGAGCGGCAAGCGCCTTTATCTGGAAATCGGCGACGATCAGGGGCATGGGATTTCCTCTATTTATGCGTGTCGGAACGGAATGATTATAGTCAACGACCTAACTGGAGACCTGCAATCTACAGTACGGGAAGAGCAATACCGCGATTTGCCCACGACCCGATACGCGATGCCTGCCGTGAATATGCGGCACACGATACATCCTGCGGGTGCACTTGATTCAATAGGCGTCTTGCTCAAAGCATTATTGGATGGTGAAAATAATGTATCCGGGGAAGAAGGACGTAGAGCGGTAGAGTTATTGGTTGCGGCATATCAGTCCGCAGAGAATGGTAATGTGCCAGTACGTGCGGATGAGAATCTGGATCGAAGTCGGATTTTTCCGTGGGCTTGAGCAAGTGCGTAGTCAGACTAACTAAAAGGCACTTCTAAATAATCATGGCAAATATTGACCATTCAGAAACACATTGTAAAGTGGCAATCATTGGTGCCGGTTATATGGCGCGTGAGCATATTCGTGCCTTTCAGGACATACTCGGAGTTGAAGTCGTGGGGATTTACAGCCGAACCCGCTCCCGTGCAGAGGCGCTTGCAAAGGAGTTTAATCTTCCACATGTTTGCGATTCCATTGCGGAGTTGTACGAAAAAACTGCGGCTAATCTGGTAGTGGTTACCGTATCCATACTTGCAACAAAGGAAACCTGTAATGCCTGCTTTGAGTATCCATGGGCTGCTTTGATAGAGAAACCGGCAGGCTATAATCTGGCAGACGCGGAGGCAATTGCGTCAGATGCTCGTGGTAAAGGCTGTCGCGCTTATGTTGCCTTAAATCGGAGGCATTATGGCGCCACGCGGGCAGTGGTCGCGGATTTGGCGGGACAAACGGGGCCTCGCTTGATCAAAGTACAAGACCAGCAAAGCCTGGAACTCGCCCTGCAAATTGGACATCCCCAGTTAGTGGTTGATAATTGGTTTCACGCATGCTCTATACATCTCATTGACTATTTCATGCTACTGGGCAGAGGTAAGGTAACGGGAGTGGATCACATCATTCGCTGGAATCAAAAGCAGCCGCATTATGTCGCCGCCAAGGTCAGTTTCGATTCGGGCGATATAGGTTTGTATGAAGCCATTTGGGATGGCCCCGGCCCATGGGCAGTCACGGTGAACACACCGGCAAAGCGCTGGGAAATCCGACCGCTAGAAAGGGCCGCATATCTGTTGGCAGGGAAAAGAGTGCTTGAGCCGATAGCGGATGACAATCAGGATATCCAGTTCAAGGCCGGTCTGCGCAGGCAGGCCGAACTAGCCGTTCTTGCAACCACAGGGCAGCAGACCGAATTGCCGACCCTGGAGGACGCTTTGGTGACCATGCGGCTGACACAATCGATTTACTCATAGCCGGAAAATCGAACAAGCCGTGAAGAGAATACAAGCACTAAAGGCCGCAGGTCTGCCTGATCCATCTGTAGGTGTTTTGCTTGTGAGACGAAAGGTGCTGCCAGCGTGAATAAGAATTTCTCCAATCCCAATGAACATCTGGTGGATAACAAAGCCGCCGACGAGGCCATATATCAAACCCTCGATTTTTACGAAAATCCCAAAGAATATTTCAGCCTCACGCTGGATGAAATTGAACGCGAGTTGGGCAAACCCGCTTCGCTTCTTGATGTCGGCTGCGCGAATGGGGCATTTCTTCATCACGCCCAGAAGCGCTTTGCCGGTACCGCGTTAAAGGGGATGGACCCTATCCAGTCGCTGGCATCGCTTGCACACGAAAATCTGAAGAATGTAACGATATACAATCGCAATATTTTTGATGAAAGCGTCGCTAATGAGATCGGCACATCAACAGCCGTGACGATGCTGGGCGTCATGTACCTCTTTCGCGAGCCTGAAAAAGTCGTTAGTAGTCTGTTGAGTCTTGTGGATAACGGCGGGGCGGCTTTCATATTCAGTTCCTTTAACGAGGAGCCTGTAGATGTCTTGTTAAATTACCGCCAGGCACCCAAGGGGGAATGGGTGCAGGCGCATAACATGTTCAGCATGGAGACGATGGAAAGTACATGTGCTGAAATGGGTGCGAGTTGCCGCTGGGTGGACTTTTCCATGTCGAAACCCATCCCCAAAACGGATGATCCAATGCGCTCCTGGACAGAACCGTTTCGCGGCAACCCACACCATATTTTTTACGGGACAAACATGTTCTCTACCATGAAACTTCTGATAATCAGAAAACCCTGACATCGGGTGTTCAGGAATATGTTAACGAACGCAACCATGCCGTCGATCCTATCCCTTATTGGTAGAGAAAATGAACTGATTGATGAGGACGTGAGTCATCACGAGAACGAGTTGAAACAAATCGTAGCTGCCTCAACTTTTCTGGTTATTGGTGGGGCAGGCTCCATAGGGCAGGCAGTAAGCAAAGAAATTTTCAAGAGAAATCCCGGAAAACTTCACATTGTTGATATCAGCGAAAACAACATGGTGGAATTGGTGCGGGATATCAGAAGCTCGTATGGCTACATCGGGGGCGATTTTCAGACCTTTGCACTCGATGTTGGATCGGTTGAATATGAAGCCTTTATCAAAGCAGACGGCCAATATGACTATGTGCTTAACCTCTCTGCACTAAAACACGTGCGGAGCGAGAAAGACCCGTTTACGTTGATGCGCATGATTGATGTCAATATCCTCAACACCGAAAAGACGCTACTTCAATCTGCCGCTAGCCGGTCAAAAAAATATTTCTGCGTTTCGACGGACAAAGCAGCCAACCCGGTCAACATGATGGGGGCATCGAAACGAATCATGGAAATGTTCTTGATGAGGCGAAGTCTGGATATCAATATCTCTACGGCGCGCTTTGCCAATGTGGCTTTTTCGGATGGTTCGCTGCTGCATGGCTTCAACCAGCGGATTCAAAAATGCCAGCCCATTGTTGCTCCACAGGATATCAAACGTTATTTCGTTACACCCAAGGAATCCGGCGAGCTGTGTCTCATGTCTTGCATCTTTGGAGAGAACAGGGATATTTTCTTTCCGAAACTTAGCGAAGCGCTGCATTTGATTTCGTTTGCCGAGATAGCGGTTAAGTACCTTAGGCAGATAGGTTACGAACCTTATCTATGTACATCCGAGGACGAGGCAAGGCAGCTCGCAGCAACATTGCCCAAGCAGGGAAAATGGCCTTGCCTGTTCACCGATAGCGACACGACTGGGGAAAAAGATTTCGAGGAATTCTATACGGAAAATGAAACGCTCGATATGACAAGGTTTCATAATTTGGGTGTCATAAAAAATAAGCCGGTATTCGATAATCAGGCACTCGAAGATTTTACCCGATATATTGGCGAACGAAAAAACGCCGGGAGTTGGAGCAAAGAAGAAATCGTCGCTTTATTCCACAAGATGATTCCGGATTTCGGGCACAAGGAAACCGGCAAGTATCTCGACGGAAAGATGTAGAGATGAATATGAAGCATCAAGACATAGTCGATTTTATCCGCAGCCTGTATCAGACAACGGAATTTATTCCGCTGCATGAGCCGAAATTCGTCGGCAATGAGAAAGCGTATGTGATCGATTGTATCGATTCGACGTTTGTATCCAGCGTGGGTAAATACGTGGATCGATTTGAGCAGTTGATGGCGGAATATACGGGAGCAAAATACGCAATTGCTACGGTCAACGGCACGGCTGCGCTGCACATTGCTTTAAAACTGGTTGGAGTAAATCAGGATGATGAAGTGATCACGCAGCCTTTGTCCTTCATCGCCACCTGCAATGCGATCAGTTATTGCGGAGCAAAACCTATTTTCGTCGATGTAGATCGAAATACGCTTGGAATGAGTCCAAGCAGTTTGCGTTCTTTCCTTTCTTCTAATACAACTCGAACAGCTTCTGGTTGTACCAACAAAACAACCGGGCGAAAAATTTCTGCTGTCGTTCCCATGCACACATTTGGATTGCCATGCCGGATTGATGAAATAGCCGGAGTTTGTGAAGAGTTCCGCATACCGCTTATTGAAGATGCCGCCGAAAGCCTGGGTAGTTATTACCAAGGGAAGCATACCGGGACATTTGGCAAGCTCGCCGCATTCAGCTTCAATGGCAACAAAACCATCACGACGGGCGGCGGCGGGATGATTATTACGGATGATGAAACTCTGGCGAAGCGTGCGAAACATATCACTACGACCGCAAAACAGCCGCATCCCTATGAGTTCATCCACGACGAGATCGGCTACAACTACCGGCTACCAAATATCAACGCTGCTTTGGGATGCGCGCAGATGGAGAGCTTGCCGCATTTTCTGAAAAGCAAACGGACAATAGCATTGGCTTACGCGGAGTTCTTTTCGAGTTCAAATATCACCTTCGTGACAGAGCCAGCTCAGGCAAGTTCGAACTATTGGCTCAACGCCCTTATTCTGGAAGACAAGCAAGCACGTGATACCTTTTTGAAAGAACTCAATGAGGCAGGAGTGATGTCGCGACCAATTTGGCGTTTGATGAGCGAACTTACCATGTTCCACGATTGCCAATCTTCCGATTTGTCCAATGCCAAGTGGCTGGAAGATCGAGTCGTCAATATTCCAAGTAGCGCGAGAGTCTAATGAAACCCAAGTTAATACTGATTGGCGGCGGCGGGCATTGTGCTTCTTGCATTGATGTAATCGAGCAAGAGGATAAATTCGAAATTATTGGCATAGTGGACAAGAATATTGCCAGCGGAAATTTGTGTGGATATTCGGTTCTTGGCAGCGACGAAAATCTTCCTGAACTTCGTTTATGCTTCGATTACGCGCTTGTAACCATCGGGCAGATTAAAAGTCCATCAATACGAATCCGACTTTTTGAATATGCCAAATCACTTGGATTTATACTTCCAGCCGTTATTTCACCAAGAGCCTATGTGTCCAAGCATGTATTTATAGGCGAAGGGACGATTGTTATGCACGATGCGTTAATTAACTCTCGCGCCACCATTGGGTGCAACTGCATTATCAATACCAAAGCGCTGGTCGAACATGATGCGGTTGTTGAAGATTATTGTCATATATCAACTGCGGCCATTATTAACGGCGGCACTCTAGTTAGGCGGGGGACTTTTTTGGGTAGTAATGCGGTGATCAAAGAATATGTAAGGACCAAGGAAAACGATTTCATCAAGGCCGGTTCGGTATTTACAGGATATCCCAATGACTAATGTTTTCATTATCGCTGAAGCTGGGGTCAACCATAACGGCTCTCTCGAATTGGCAAGAAAACTCGTTGATGCTGCTGTTGGTGCGGGTGCGGATGCCGTCAAATTCCAGACTTTCAAGGCTGACAAGTTGGTGAGTCGAAATGCACAAAAGGCCGAATATCAAAAACAAACAACCGCTGCCGATGAATCTCAATATGAAATGATCAAGAAACTTGAGCTTGATGAAAATGCACATCGTGAACTCATTCACTACTGCAATGAAAAGCAAATCATGTTTCTCTCAACCCCATTCGATCATGACAGCATTGATATGTTGAGTAATTTCGGGATGCCAATTTTCAAGATCCCCAGCGGGGAAATCACTAACCTTCCTTACCTGCGACATATAGCGCGTCTTGGCAAGGAGGTGATTCTTTCGACGGGTATGGCTGACCTGGGTGAGATTGAAGATGCATTGGATGTGTTAATGCAGACGGGGGTGCCAAAAGAGAAGATCACTGTGCTTCACGCCACAACTGAGTACCCTTGTCCCATAGAGGAAGTTAACCTCCGTGCCATGCAGATAATTCGTGCCGCTTTTGGGGTCAAGGTTGGATATTCTGACCATACGCAAGGCATTGAGGTACCGATAGCGGCGGTTGCAATGGGGGCTTGTATTATCGAAAAGCACTTCACACTTGATCGCGCCATGGAAGGCCCGGATCATAAAACCAGTTTGAAACCGGAAGAACTCAAAGCCATGGTCGCAGCTATTCGCAACATTGAACTTGCACTGGGCGATGGCATCAAGCGGCTAACCCCGAGTGAAGTCAAGAACAAGTCTGTTGCCCGTAAATCACTGGTAGCCAGCCGAGCGATAAAAGCGGGCGAGTGCTTCAGCACACAGAACATCACCGCCAAGCGTCCCGGCACGGGCATCTCTCCAATGCGCTGGGATGAAATTATTGGGCGCATTGCACCGCGTGATTTTTCGGCAGACGAGTTGATCGAATTATGACCCGCAAGATTTGTGTCATCACCGGCACCCGAGCCGATTACGGTTTGCTGCGCTGGGTCATGCAAAGCATCAAGAACGATTCTGAGCTAACGTTACAGATCATTGCGACCGGCATGCACTTGTCGCCTGAATTCGGCCTCACCTATCGCGAGATTGAGCAAGATGGGTTCCTGATTGACCGCAAGGTCGAGATGCTGACAAGCTCAGACACATCCGTGGGCATCGCAAAATCCATGGGGCTGGGCATGATCGGTTTTGCCGATGCCTTGAACGAATTGAGGCCCGATCTGATCGTTGTGCTCGGTGACCGTTTCGAGATTTTTGCAGCCGCCTCAGCCTCTCTGGTTTCCCTCATACCGGTTGCGCACTTGCATGGCGGAGAAACTACGGAAGGCGCTTTTGATGAGGCGCTTCGTCATTCGATCACCAAGATGTCGCACTTGCATTTCGTGGCAGCAGAAGAATATCGCAAGCGAGTGATACAACTGGGAGAGCATCCAGAACGGGTATTCCTGGTTGGGGGGCTGGGCATCGACAACATAAAGCGCTTGAAGCTTCTCGACCGCGCAGAATTGGAGGCTTCGCTTGACTTCAAACTAGGTCAAAAAAACCTGCTCATTACCTTTCACCCAGTCACCTTGGAGGGTGCCACATCAGCAGGGCAGATGGCGGAGTTGCTCGCTTCTCTAGAGTCGTTGGAAGATACGCACCTGATCTTTACCATGCCCAATGCTGATGCAGGCAGTCGCGCCCTGTCCGATATGATAGGACAATTTGTTTCAACTCGTTCCAATGCGCGTGTTTACACGTCCCTTGGCCAACTGCGCTATCTGTCCTGCATTGCCAATGTTGATGGCGTAGTAGGCAATTCTTCCAGCGGCTTGATCGAAGTGCCCAGCTTTGGTAAAGGCACAATCAATATCGGTGATCGCCAACGGGGGCGTCTCAAGGCAGCGAGCGTAATTGATTGTGACGCAGATCGGCAATCAATTACTTCTGCCTTACAACAACTTTATTCGCCAGAATTTCAAGCCACGCTTAAAACTATCCGCAACCCTTATGGGGAGGGTGGCGCGAGCGAAAAAGTCATTGATATTCTGCGGAACTATCCGCTTGAAACCATCTTGAAGAAATCTTTCTATGACCTTGCATACTTGGAAACCCAACTATCTGAAGGGCGGCTAAACAGTGACAGATAATAGCAAACCAATGCCGACCGAATCCTGGCGAAAGAGTCTGCTTTGTATTGATGCGACCTTGCGGCAAGCCATTGCCAGTCTGGATGAATCTGCAATGCAGATTATTGTAGTGATTTCGTCTGATGGCACTTTGGTGGGCACCATTACTGACGGGGATATTCGGCGCGGATTGCTGCGTGGTTTGGATCTCAATAGCCCAATCAATTCAGTCATTCATCGTGAGGCAACAGTAGTGCCGCCCCAGATGAGCCGGGAAATGGTGCTGCACCTGATGCGGGCCAATATATTCAATGCACTGCCCGTTGTGGATGAATCACGACGTGTAGTGGGGTTGCATTTGCTTAATGATCTGATTACCCCTGTCCAACGTCCCAACCTAATGGTAATTATGGCCGGTGGGCAGGGCACGCGTCTGCGACCACACACTGAAAATTGTCCCAAGCCAATGTTGCTAGTGGCTGGGAAACCTATGTTGGAGCACATTATCGAGCTCGCCAAGGCGGAAGGTATCCAGCACTTTGTATTGGCTATCCACTACCTCGGCGATATGATTGAAAATTATTTCGGTGACGGAAGTCGTTGGCAGGTAAAGATAGAATATCTGCGAGAAGGATCCCCCCTCGGAACCGCCGGCGCCATTGGCTTGCTAAATCCCCGACCTGAAGCCCCATTTCTGGTTTCCAATGGCGATGTGCTGACCAATATCCGCTACGGTGAATTACTCGACTTCCACTGCCGTCATGGAGCAGTTGCCACCATGGCTGTGCGTCTACACAAATGGCAAAATCCCTTTGGGGTTGTCCGCACCAAGGGAGTCGACATCATAGGGATTGATGAAAAGCCAATTTCCCATAGCCTTATCAACGCTGGCGTTTATGTTTTGGAGCCAAGCGCTCTCGATGCTCTCAACTTAGGCGACCACTGTGATATGCCAACACTATTCAGCCGTCTTCAGGAAGCTCACGCACGGACGATTGTATATCCAATTCACGAGCCATGGCTAGACGTGGGGCGTGAAGATGATTTAGTACGCGCAGAGGCTGACTATTCTCAAAACACTTGAGGGCTAGTCGATTTACGGTGGTTCTAAATTATGAATAACCAGCTTACTGTTGTGATGTATCACTACGTTCGTCCAATCGCCGAATCGAGTTATCCAGAAATTCGCGGTTTGGAGCTGGCAGCGTTCGAAGGCCAGTTGGATTATATCGAGAGTCATTACAACGTGGTATCTGCGGCTGAAGTGGTTGCATCTGTCGGGGGCAGGAAACCGTTACCCATGGCGCCGCTACTGCTGACTTTTGACGATGGCTATTCCGATCATTACCGGCATGTATTTCCGCTTCTCAAGCGTCATAAACTGAAGGGGGTTTTTTTTCCTCCCGCTAGGGCAGTGTGCGAGCGGGAAATGCTGGACGTAAACAAGGTTCACTTTATTTTGGCCAGCGCATGTAATATGAGCATGCTTGTGCAGTATATTGACGCTGCCGTGGAATCTGGGCTGGGAGAGTTTGATCTGGCTTCTGTTGCGGACTACCGCGAGCGTTTTTGGAAGGGTAATCGCTTCGATCCACCTGATGTCGTTTATGTGAAAAGAATGCTTCAACTTGCCCTCCCCACTGAGTTGCGCACACGCCTTACAACCGAGCTATTTCACAGGTACGTCAGCGAAGATGAATACGCGTTTGCCGACGATCTCTACGTGACCGAACAACAATTACGTGAAATGCTGGATGGTGGAATGAACGTTGGGAGCCACGGCTATGCGCACAATTGGCTTGACAGCCTTACAGCGCAAGAGCAGGCAAGCGACATTGATCGTTCACTCGACATGCTTGAGCGAATCGGCCTCAGTCGGTGTGGGTTTTATTTTTGCTACCCCTATGGCGCTTACACATCGGAAACCATCGATATTCTTCGCGCACGAAATTGTGCTATCGCCTTCACCACAAAGGTTGGCTTGGCTCCCTTGCACTTGGTAGACATGCTGGAGGTGCCACGCCTGGATACCAATGACTTGCCTCGTAAAGCCGACGCGCAAGTGCCCTGATAGTCGGCAAAGCAATTATCGATTGGCATCCCGATTTATGAAAAATAGCGAGTGGAACGAAGAGGTATTGGCGATGAAAGCAAGCCTGAATGTGCGGTCTGGGCAGGAAGGAAATCGAAGCCATTTTGCGAAATTCTGGAGGCGCACGTGAAGATTCTCGCGCTCATAACCGCAAGAGGTGGGTCGAAGCGACTACCGGGGAAAAATATACGTTCTTTGGGTGGCCGACCTTTGATCGTATGGAGCATTGATGCCGCCAAGGGAATTCCAGAAATATGTGACATCCTGGTTTCGACTGACGATTCTGCCATTGCAGAGGTTGCCCGTAATGCAGGTGCATTAGTTCCGTGGTTGCGACCGACAGAGTTGGCAAATGATAGGGCATCATCGGCGGATGTCGCGCTACATGCACTTGATTGGTATGAGAGGGAGAGAGGCGCGGTGGATGGTTTGCTGTTGTTACAACCCACTTCACCTTTCCGCACGCGTGGAACGATAGAATGCGGCATCGCCCTCTTTAACCAGAACAGCCATCGGCCAGTGGTCGGCGTATCTCCTGCAGACTCGCATCCGATGTGGTGCTTTAAAGTGGAGGGTAATGTCATGCGCCCCTTCACTGACAACGGCGGTTTACACCTGAGATCACAGGATCTTCCCCCAGCTTATGTGGTGAATGGGGCGTTTTATCTCTTAACGCCGGGAGAATTGCGGGCAACGAGGTCTTTTCATCACGGCGATATGGTGCCGCTTGTATTGGATGAGCCAAGGGAGGTTATTGATATTGACACGGAGTGGGATTGGAGACTGGCGGTGGCTGCTCTTGATATGAATGAAACAGGTTCAAAATGAGAAGTCAGGTATTCCCTCGCCAACAATTAACTGGATTATTCGTTAGGATTTTGTCAAGGTTTTATGAATAAAGAAAAGAACAATTGCCTCGTTTATGCTATGTCGCCGATTCATGTTGTCTCCGCCATTTCTGCGATCCTGACGCGCCATGCCCCAGAGGGTGTCAATGTAGTAATATTAGTTCAGTGGCCGAGTACAGTAAGTGAACTCTCGCACGAGCTGTTTGTTGTGATGGGTTCAATGGTGCGTCACTTCCCATTTGTAGAGCGAGTGAAACTGGTTCCTTTTGGAATATTTACAGAGATGCTGGCGGTGAACGATGTCGCATCGTTTAAATTGTCACTCAAAGAATGGATAGGAGTTGATCACGCAGAGGAAATATATTACGCACATGATATTTGTAGTCAGCTTTATCAGGGTTTGTCCATGGTTTACGCTAACGCACGCCGTATATGCTTTGGTGAGATGGGTTTGGTATGTGAAAGGCACGTCTTTTTATCATATCTCGCTATGGACATACAAGAACCACCTTCCTTGACGCGGAAGCTTCGTATAGGGTTAGGCCGTACCGTAAGAAAAATTATTTCAATATATTCGAAACCGGATAGCATTTCGATAAAGGGGATGGTTCTCAAGGATTTTTTGCCTGATGAGGCGGTTCTTATATTGCCAGTTGATATGTCCGGGAATTTCTTGAAACAAACACCACTTACCGTCTGCCCAAAGCCAGTCGTACTTGATGTGCTGGGGAAATGTGCCGACTCGTGTAGTGAGCTGCGGGCATACATATTCAGCCTGCTCAATGATTTTGAAGGGCAGCGCAAGTACCTACTGTTAACCGAGAATTTCGCAGAGGGGGATTTCATAGAGTTCGAGCGCGAGGTGGAAATGTACTGCAGTATGGTTTCTGATTATTGCGAGCCTGGAGGTGTGGTATTCCTTAAGTCGCATCCGGGAGAGACGCTGTCGCGCAATGAGCGAATAACTGAGCGACTGGCCGGAAAATATGCCGTGGTGGAGTTGGATAAGAAATTTAGGCGCTATCCTGTGGAGCTATGGAAGGGACTCATCCTTGAATCTACGGTTATCAGCACAGCGTATCCGGTACTTTCCCTTAAGTACCTTTATGGGATAGATGTCATTCAGCCAATGCACCCTGAATTTATAGAGCACTGGTTTCCCCAGAGGACATGGGCTTTACATAAAAACAATTTATCAGCATATATGGAGCCCTTAAAGAGGCTTCCACAGTGGGATGGAAAGAGTGTGCTCTGGGCGGGGCATTCTCGGGGAGCCTGAACTTATCGATTTGGGTGAAAAGTTTTCAACTTGTATTCCCCGCGCTCTTGGCGCGGGACAACGCGACTTTGACTTTAAGCGTAGCTCGCCGGTTTTGTTTTTCTGCGCCGTAATACCCCGAGGTCTTGCCTCGGGGATAGGCGCAGGGCGAGCGAAGCAAATTTATTGGGTTAATTATAAAAAAGAAGGTGACGCAAATGCTTAGAAGAATATTGAACAAACTAAAGGCTCACATACGCAACGTCGTTGGCATAGAGAAGACATTATCTGACAAACTCATAATAGACAGTAAGCAGTTTGAATATCAATTATTGCTATTAGGACAATTGCACGCCAACATCGTAAAAAACAAAAAAAACATTAATTCCTTACGAGATGTTGAGTTTAAGGTGTTTTCGCAATTTGGCGAAGACGGCATAATCCAGTACATCATTAATCAAATCGAGATACCTAATCCTTTTTTTATTGAATTTGGAGTACAAAATTACACCGAAGCGAATACACGATTCCTGCTGATGAATAATAATTGGGATGGTTTGGTGATAGACGGGGCAGATGACAACGTTAACTATATTAAAAATGACAAAATATATTACCGTCATAATGTAACCGCTGTTTCCAACTTTATCACTAAAGAAAACATTAATGAAATAATCAAAAGACATGTTCACACCGAAGATGTTGGGCTGCTGAATATAGATATTGATGGTAACGATTATTGGATATGGAAAGAATTAAACGTTGTTAAGCCAAGAGTGGTTGTCTGCGAATACAACAGTCTGTTTGGCTGCGAACATAGTATTACAGTGCCATATAGACCTGATTTTGTTTCTTACCAAGCACATTATTCATGTTTATACTTTGGGACATCCATTGCTGCATTGTGCGATTTAGCGGAAGAAAAAGGATATGACTTTATTGGTTGCGACAGCGAAGGTGTTGATGCATTTTTTGTGAGAAATGATATCTCAAGCCCTTTTAAAAAGTTCAGCGCAAAGGAAGGTTTCGTCAAAGGGAAATATAGAATATCGCGAGACACTAATGGTCAATTAACATATTTAGATCGGAACCAAGCAAAGCAAACAATTGGAGATATGCCAGTTTATGACATTAGGTCCGATGAAATTGTGAAATTTAGAGAGTTTAATGTTGATTAAGTATAAGAAATTTAGTCAGTACCAAAGTAACTGCCGGTGAAGTCATTGGCGCGGGAAGTGTTGTAACTAAAGATGTTGAGCCATGGCATGCTGGCGCTGGAAATCCTTTTAAACATATTAGAAAGTTGGCAAGGAGTAGAAGCAAATAACTTATGAAAATTGAAAGAGATTACCTTGCCTCTCAAGAGTTGAATACAATTGAACATCAGTGGTGGAATGATAATGCTGGACTCATCTCAAGAGTTTGGGAAATGCAAACAGATGTGTCTTGGAGTATCAGGAAAGATTATCTAAAAAAGGCAAAATGTTTTTTTTTAAAAGATAAAAAAGAGGTAACAATACTTGAATTGGGTTGTGGCTCAGGTTGGGTAGGTCAGTTTATCGCTGGATATAATTTAAAAATTATTGGTACCGACTTTTCTGAAAGCCAGGTCGAATTAGCCAAAGCAAATGCCAGACAAAAGGGGCTAGAAAATTATTGCGATTATTTTGTGGCCAATTCGGTGGAGTCCGCATCGAAAAATCAACTTATTGATGGAGTGTTAATTCACGCCTTCATGCATCATCTAGACGGGAAAGAAATAGACGATTTGCTGGAAAATATTAAACGTCATTTTAAGAAAGGTACAAAAATCTGGATTTATGAGCCTGCGTTTCATATTAAACCTTCTAGTGACGTTCAGGCCGGTTTTATGACTAAGATTTGCTTAAAAATTTCGCTATCAATGCAAAACTTTCTACATAAGATGTATGAAAAATTTGATCTGATAGATAAAGAAACTATTGGATCATTTATTGAGCTGGCAAACCAAGCAGAAAAGATGGACTGGTACCTATCACCTAAGGAGGTGCCTTTTGAAATAGAAGCATTTACTCGCAAGATAGAAAATTATTTTGAATTAGAATCGAAATATTGGGCCTCTGTTTATATAGTCGGGTGGGCTTTTGAGACAAATTTATTAAAATATAAAGCACCCCGTTTTATTATAAATAAATTTGTAATGCCTTTTTTTTCATATACAGATAAGCTGGTATGTAAGCAAAATGGATTCCTCAGAAATAGGATAATTTGTCCTAGCTATGCTTTTTACGTTTGGGAATGTATTTTGAAATGATGGAGGAGATAGGTATTTCAACCGCTTGCTCCTGGCATCTTTGCTATGTTCACCGCAGGCAGTGCTAGTTCTGACCACAGTTTTCCGCATGAGTCTGTATTCGTTTCAAGCGCCACGTTTGTAGGCGAAAATCCATATTCAAAACCCGAATGGATCATACAAGAATGAGCAATATAAAAATATTGGTGGCTGGGGATCCTAATAGCATTCATACCGCACGATTCGTGAGTCTTTTACAAGAAATAGGTTATGACGTTAGAGTATTTCAGAGCGAGCATTGGTACTTACAAGATGAACATCTGCGAAATGCGATAATCTATGTGTCAAACTTTTTTACCGCGCCCTTAAACGGTAATGCTTTGCGCGTATCTGCGCCATTTGAAATCGAATATACATCTGGATTGTTGGGCAATGTTACAAAAATAATACAGAGAGGGGCTAATTATATTTCTGGGCAAAAACCTCGGTCAATGGCTCTCGCAAAAACCATACGCAAATGGAAGCCGGATATTGTTTTTTCCTTAAAAATGCAAAATGATGGTTATACGGTATCAGAAGCAAAAAATTTGCTTGGCGTAGATTTCAGGGCAAAGTGGATTCACTTCAACTGGGGAACAGACATTGAGTTCTTCGGAAAGCATCCAGACTATTTAGATGAACACCTGCCAAAAATAAAGCGATTATTGTCCCTTTGTGATTTTCACGTGGCGGATTGCATGAGAGATGTACGGCAGGCTGTGAATTATGGTTTTCGTGGGCGCAGTTTGGGAATGTGTCTTGCCAATGGTGGATACGATCTAAATGTCTTAAGTGAAATTCGCGAAAAGGTAACAAAAAAACGTGATGTAATTTTGATCAAAGGACGACAAGGTAGCTTTGTAGGAAAAGCATTCAATATTCTTGAGGCATTGCACCGAATCCCGCATGTTGCTAGCCATTACAAAATCAAAGTTATTATGTCTGATTCAGAAACAAGGGGGGCAGCCAATATTCTTTCCCAAATTGATAAGATTAAGTATGAGGTTTTGCCGCGACTTCCATATCAAGAACTTCTTGCTCTGTTTGCCACGAGTAGAATGGCGATATCTGCATCTGATGTGGATGGAACCCCTAGCTTCCTTACCGAGGCAATGGCAATGGGAGCCTTGCCTATACATTCAGATATGGACTCGGTGCGTGAATGGATAACGGATGGGGAAAATGGATTGTTATTTCAAGTAGATGATATTACGGCCCTTGCTTCATGTATTGAAAGGGCGCATGGGGATGAGCACCTTATTGAGTCTGCCCGGGCCATTAACTGGCAAATTGCGATTGATCGGATGGACAGAAATAAGATAAGGCATCATGTCCAGGAGTTGGTTGAAATGGTGAATAAAAAATAATTATGCACTTTGAACGCGCTAGTACCATGTAACACCAGAATCTTTGCGAACTAACCTCTCCATACCTCCCCTTGTCAGGGGAGTCTTAAAGCCTTCCCCCTGACAAGGGGGACTGAGGGGGGAAGGTATTGCTGTGTACTGGTTTCGACGGGAAGAAATATTTTTATGCCTAAAATGCCAAGAACAGTTCTAGTAACAGGTGCTTATGGTTTTATCGGACGGAATGTGGCCAAGCATTCTGCTAATGCAGGTTGTCAGGTGGTTGGCATCGGTCACGGTTCGTGGGCGAGAGAGGAATGGCGGCAATGGGGTATCTCAGAGTGGCATGCAACCGACATTACGACGGATGCCCTGCTGACTTACGCAGGGTTGCCGGAAGTCATTGTTCATTGCGCGGGCAGTGGTTCGGTAGGGTTTTCCATGATCCATCCTCACCAAGACTTTCAACGCACCGTGGATGCCACGGTTGCCGTATTGGAATTCGTCCGGTTGCACGCGCCACAAGCGCGCGTGGTGTACCCGTCCAGCGCCGGGGTGTACGGGGTGGTCGAGAAATTGCCGATTGCCGAGTTTGATCCGCTCGCTCCAGTTTCGCCTTATGGTGTGCACAAAAGAATTTCCGAGGAGATGTGTTGCTCCTACGCTCATCATTTCGGATTATCCGTAGCGATTGTTCGCTTGTTTTCAGTTTACGGAATCGGTCTGCGCAAGCAGTTGCTGTGGGATGCATGCATGAAAATCCGCAATGGCGGGAATTCATTTTTTGGCAGCGGCATGGAAACTCGGGATTGGTTACAAGTTGATGATGCGGCCTCGCTGTTATTGGTAGCAGGTGAACGTGCTTCCGTAGAGTGCCCAATTGTTAATGGGGGATCGGGCCAAGGGGTGTTGGTGCGAGATTTGTTAAGCGAATTGTTTGTTTGCTTTGGTAGGAGCGATGCTCCGCAATTCTCCGGAGCTTCGCGCAGTGGTGATCCTTTGCATTACATCGCCGACATTAGCCGCCTCTGTAGCTGGGGCTGGCAGCCTAAAATGGCGTGGCGTGAGGGCGTGCGCCAATATGCGGAATGGTTTAAAAAAGAAGCGGCATGATTTGACGCATATTCTGGGGATTCCCCTTAAAGTCTCAGCACCGGATATTCCCACAATATATTTTGGGGGTAGGACAGCAAATCTTGATCTGTAGATGAAGCTGATTTCGTTCAATCCGCAACCATTTTGCAAGCATTGCCAACGTTTGTTAAAGATATTTTACGTAAATCAGTAGAAACGGATAATGCTCATGACATTAAAAAGTTTACTTACCAGAATTAAGATGGTAATTATTGGAACAGCAATAGTGCGCAGGCGGGGCAGATCTGCGCGGGAGATATTCGGAGATATCTACAGCAGCAACTACTGGGGCAACTCGGACTCCCGTTCAGGAGCCGGTTCCGACCTCATTCAGACAGCAGTGGTTCGGCACGAACTGCCAGCGCTGATCAAGGAACTTGATGCGAGAACAATGATCGACATACCTTGTGGTGACTGGCATTGGATGAAGGAAACTAACGTTGATGTCGACTACATTGGCGCAGATATCGTCCCGGAGATAATACAGAGAAATAGTGAGCTATACAGCAATGATCGTTGTCGATTTATGACGCTTGACCTGGTCAAGGATGAATTGCCGATGGTCGATCTTGTTTTTTCCCGTGACGTATTGGTGCATCTTTCCTTTGAAGATATCTTCTCTGCGCTACGCAATATTGAACGCAGTGGTTCTGTGTATCTGCTTACCACTACTTTTACTGGCCGTGACACCAATGTTGATATCCGGACGGGGCTCTGGAGACCATTAAATTTGCAGTTGATGCCGTTTAACTTCCCTGAGCCGTTGATGGTTATCAATGAAAAATGTACCGAGGGTGATGGGAGTTGGGGAGATAAAAGTTTGGGCTTATGGAAGGTGCAAGACCTGTTGAAGGCTGTGTAATGAGTGCACCATTCAGGCATGAAGGCCATTTAATGGGAATTGCATAGATGGAGGCGATCCAGCCTTTACACGAGCAGAATGCGGTTCACAAACCTGCGGTGACATTTCAAGGACGTTTGCTGCTGTTTAGTTATGCGTTTCCTCCGATGCAAACCCAGATGACCCCTGCGGTAGTTAAGCCTATGGCAGCTTTGTCCCGTTGTGGCTACGAAGTAGATGTACTTTGCGCTGCATCATTTTCAAAGTATTTGAGTGATGACGAAAGCTTGCTGCCTTATGTTGATAGATACTTTCGTAACGTCACCCGGCTGCAACCGCGAGATGGTTTGCTTCGAAAGCTGAGATTCCGCTCCAGGCTGCTGTCTACGACACCAGACCTTATGTCTGTCTTGCAGCATGAGGCATTCAGCACGCTCATGGGAATGGATCTAAATCAATACCAGACCATCATGACATGGTCCCCATTTCACTCGATTAATCCCGTTATGGTGAAGTTGAAAAAAAATCGCCCAGCCGTGCGCTGGCTTGCGCAATTCAGTGATCCGTGGGCGGGAAATCCTCTTGAACAAAGGATGTTGGCGAAGATATGGAGCGAATGGCAAGAGCCGAAGACCGTCGAGGCCGCAGATTGCATCGTCCACAGCTCAAGCTATTCGCGGAGTCTGATGATAGAAAAGTATGGTGCTATTCTTGAAACGAGGAGCGAAGTAATTCCCCATTGTTTTGATAGTGCACTTTTCCCGCAGCGAGCTAAGGTAAAGAATGAACGAGTAACACTGAGATATATCGGGATGCTGTTCGGACGGCGTTCGCCTGAACCACTATTCGATGCACTCAACAAATTGTTGGAACGTCGGCCAGCACTCAGAGATAGGTTGCATATCGAGTTGGTTGGATTTGTCCCGCATGAAATGCTTGAGAGTTCATCGGCAAAAGCGCTGCCCGCAGGAATGGTCACACATGTGCCCCACGTTACGTATATGGAGTCGCTTGAGAAAATGTACGATGCCGATATCCTGGTGTTAATCGAAGCGAATGTTCGACAAAATCTGTTTTTGCCTAGCAAGCTGTCAGACTATATGGGTGCTGATACGCCTATTGTAGGGATAGTACCCACGGGTGGCTCGGAGGACGTTCTCAAAAATCTTGGTTGTTGGTATGCTCACCCATCGGACATCGCGGGTATTTCACATGCTCTTGAAGGTGCAGTCGACCACGTAATGAATACTTCAAAAGCGGCTTGGTGCGACGATGCATTCAAGCAGCTTTTTAGCGGTGTGCAAGTGGCAAAGAGTTTCGCGAACATATTGGAAAAAATTAAATGATAAATTCGATAAGGCCGTCCGGAATAGTCGGAGGTGTGCTAGCGCTTCAGGTGCATGGTTACCATGAGTTTAGAATTCTCCATTTGGGGTGGCAGTGATAAATAAGAAAAAGAAGAAAATCCTTTTTGTGGCTATGCCTGACAGTATCCATACTGCAAGATGGATAGCTCAATTAAATGGGCAGGGTTGGGATGTCCATTTGTTTCCTAGCCTTGGTGGCGAAGCCATCCATTTTGATATGGCCCATGTTACTGTTCATCACCTACTTTACAGTGAGCGCGTATCTTCAGCGCGGGTTTTGAAACCAGTCGCGCAGTCGGAGCTTGCCCTTTGGATCGATAGAATCCGAAACTATATACTTGATAAGTATTTCACAACGCATAGGTCTATGCAGTTGGCAAGGGTGATCAACAGGCTACAACCCGATATTATTCATTCCTTGGAAATACAAGCCGCAGGATATTTGACGTTGGCTGCAAAGAAACTATACAAGGGGAAGTTTCCCACTTGGGTCGTTACGAATTGGGGAAGCGATATTTTTCTTTTTGGAAGACTGCAACAACATAATGCAAAGATAATCGATGTGCTTGCGAATTGCGACTATTACTCGTGTGAGTGTGAGAGGGATATCGAGCTGGCGAGACAATTCGGTTTCAACGGGCCGACAATGCCAGTATTCCCCAATACGGGGGGATTCGATTTGGCAAGATTGGAAATTGAAAGGAACCGGATTCCGACATCGGCACGCAAGTTGATTTTGCTGAAAGGATATCAAAATTGGGCGGGCCGCGCCTTGGTTGGGCTGAGGTCTTTAAGCCGTTGCGAGGATATTTTGGCGGGGTACACGGTTGCTATTTACTCGGCATCTCCAGATATGGAGATTGCTGCCGAATTATTTGCCGATGAAACGGGCATATCTGTTCGCATCATTCCAAAAAATACGCAGCATCAGGAAATGTTGTCGTTGCATGCGCAGGCCAGAGTATCCATCGGTCTGAGTATCAGCGATGCGATCAGCACTTCATTTCTTGAAGCCATGGTAATGGGTTCCTTCCCAATTCAGAGTTGCACAGCTTGTGCCGACGAGTGGATTGAGCATGGAGTAAGCGGGATGATTGTTCCTCCAGAAGACCCGGATATTATCGAAATGGCGATACGAACGGCGTTATCAGATGATGAGTTGGTGAGCAAGGCGGCAGAAATTAATTGGCGGGTTGCGCAAGAGAGATTAGATGGCGATTTCCTTAAACAAAAAGCCATCAATATGTACTCTAGGCTTTTGAATGTCACTCTATGAATTTGATGAATTCCACACCAAAAATATCTATCGTTATTCCGGTCTATAACGGTTCAAATTACTTAAGTCAGGCCATTGATAGTGCGCTTGCCCAAACGTATTCGAACATTGAAATTGTTGTAGTGAACGATGGATCTAATGATGGGGGAGAAACTGAGCGCATTGCGCTATCTTATGGAGACAAGATTCGCTATTTTTCCAAGGAGAACGGCGGTGTAGCATCGGCGCTGAATCGCGCTATTGCAGAAATGACTGGGGACTATTTCTCATGGCTAAGCCATGATGATCTATACACCAAGGATAAAGTTGAAAAGGAAATAGTCGCCTTGTCCAAAATCGGGCACGATAATGCCGTTATATATAGTAATTACTCTGTTTTTACCTCCAATCCTGAAAATTCAACCCCACGTCGCTCGAAAGGCGTTCCACCGGAACACTTTCGCTATTGGCTTACTGTCGATAACAGTTTAAACGGATGCACTTTGCTAATTCCACGGAGTGCGTTTGAAAAAATGGGCGGCTTTAATGAAAGCCTGCGAACAACCCAAGATTATGACTTATGGTTCCGCATGGCAAAGGAGTATTCTTTTGTTCATATACCGGAAGCACTGGTAAAGTCCAGAAGCCACCCGGATCAGGGCAGCCATACGATGACGGACATCGCCATGGCGGAATGTAATGACCTGCTCTCAAATTTTATTCGTGAATTGGATCCACAAGAAATCATGCGTGCCACAGGTAAACCGTTGGTGAGGTATTATGCAAGGATGGCATCCCGTATGTTTAACCGAGGATTCAATGAGGCAGGGATTTTGGCTGAACAGTACGCCAAGCAGAATAGTAGCAAGGTGGCAACCATGATAAGAAACATGAAGTATCTCGGAAATCGATTCATCAACAGGAGCAGAATACTGCTGCCACTGAAAATTAAAATCATGATCAAGGTAGGCATACTGCGTCTGCAAGCATTAAGAAGAAATTGACGGTATATTTAAAGATGACAGAAAAATTAGCTGAAGTATGATTGGTGGCGCTATCTGGTTTTACTTGTCTTGGTGAGATCATTTTGCTGAAAGCCAAGACATCAAACATCGTCAGCAAGGAGGGCGAGAATGTGATTGCATTGTCTTGCGATTTATAACAAATTTCAATTGCTTTGTCACAATGGAAATATGAATATTTATAGTGATGGAACATACCTTAAGGCTAACGCCAATTGGGATCAAGAGCATAGTCCTTATAAAGCAAATTTAGTTATCGAATTGCTAAATGGCCTGCCTGCAAAATCAATTCTGGAGGTTGGTTGTGGCGCAGGTGAGATTATAAAAATCCTATCTGGACACTTTCCTGATATCCAATTTACCGGTTACGACATTTCAACCGATGCGGCAAATTTCTGGGACGGAAAAGATTCACCCAATCTTTCGTTTTGCTGTTCCGATGTTCTTGAGTCTGAAAAGCAAGTTGATGCGGTGCTTTGTCTGGATGTTTTTGAGCACATAAGCGACTATATCGGTTTCTTGAAAAAGCTTAAAATACACGGGTCATATTTTATCTTCAAAATCCCGATGGATATGAACGTCATGAAATTGATGACACGCGGTCTTGCATACGCTCGATCTGAGGTTGGACACATTCATTATTTTAATGAGTGGAGCGCGAAAGCCACCTTGGCGGATTGTGGCTATGAGATTGAGGTGGCAAAGCTATCCCCTGCTTTTTTGAAAGTGCCTCCCGGAAATTTTCGGCAATTGCTGGCTGTTATACCACGCATCCTTGCGCATTTTTTGCTTGGCAGCAGATTGGCCTGCAAATTTTTGGGAGGGTATAGTCTGATCGTTAGGGCTAAGTCCATAAAGAAGGAATAATGATTTCCCAATTATGACCTTGCCTGCGGAAATCGTTTTCCGCTCAACGTGACCCCATTTCCGGATATATAGCGATCACTTGTTTGAAGGTTGTTGCGAGAGGGGCGTTGTGGAATCTCAAATCGAACTAAGTGAAATGAAAAAGCTTTGCTTTGTTGCAACTATTCCCGCCGTCGTTCATACCTTTTTGCGTGGCCACATCCAGGCGGCTGCGGATAAATATGAAGTAACGGTTATTTGCAATTCTGCCGATATGCACTTGCTTGAGGGCTTAAACGCACGCCTTATTCTACTGCCCATCGAACGTAAGCCCTCGCCTTGGCGGGACATACGGGTCTTGTTTCAACTATTCCAGCTTTTTCGTCGAGAGCGATTTGATCTTGTGCATTCACACATGCCTAAAACCGGATTGCTCGGGATGTTAGCTGCGTGGTTGGCTGGGGTGCCGATACGCATCAACACATTCCATGGCGAGGTATGGGCAACACGGCGCGGGTGGCGACGTACAGTACTCAAACTAATTGATCAATTAGTCGGATTGCTTGCGACAGATATTCTGGCAGTTAGCCCTTCCCAGCAAGACTTCTTGGTGAAAGAAGGTATATTCCCACCGGGCAAGACAAAAGTGATCGGTGCAGGTTCGGTTTGTGGGGTCGATCCGTTGCGTTTTCATTCTGATACGGAGGCCGGACGAATGATCCGCCACGACTTGGGAATTTCCCAAGAGGCCAAGGTGATTTTGTTTGTTGGACGGCTCAACCGCGACAAGGGGATGCTGGATTTGGCGGTCGCCTTTGATGCAATTGCGAAATACCACGTGGACGTAGTGCTGTTGCTGGTGGGGGCTGAAGAAGATGTGCCCTTTAGTTGCATACAGGAAATCTGCTATGCTGAGAGTGACCGCCTGCACTATGTGAGCTTTACGCCTACACCGGAACGTTACATGCTGGCGGCAGATATTTTTTGCTTGCCAAGTTACCGCGAAGGATTTGGAATGACCATTATTGAAGCCGCAGCATGCGGCGTGCCCGCTGTGGCTTCACGTATTTATGGCATCACTGATGCAATTGAAGACGGCAAAACGGGGTTGTTGTTTCCGGCGGGCGATGTGAGTGAACTGACACAGGCCTTGTTAAAGCTGATTACGGGAAATGAATTGCGGCAACAAATGGGGAATGCGGCTCGTGTGCGCGCACTGGAACTTTTTCCCAGCGAAAAGATTATGGAGGGAATGCTTGCGCTTTACGGCGAGTTGTTGGGAAGGCTTTGAGAGTTGCCAGGCTGGGTGCAATCTTTCATCCATCATTAAAATATAGCATTGAGAAATCAAGAGTGTGTTTAAAGTATTTCGAGGAAATTTTTTGCGTGAAATGTTGTTGGAGCGCCTGAATGGGCGGCTCAGAAAATTGGTGGAAAAGGTGTGTCAATGAGAGTTCTGATATTGGGGGCAAGCGGAATGCTGGGAAACGCGATGGTTCGCGTTTTGAGCGAGAAAGGAGAATATGAAGTTTTTGGCACCGTTCGTTCCGTCGGGGCGAGCCGTTTTTTCTCTCCCCAAATCGCCGGGCGCTTGGTGGCAGGTATCGACGTTGAAAATTATGACGCTGTGGTCAATCTGTTCGCACAAGTGCGACCAGATGTCGTGGTGAACTGTATAGGCTTGGTTAAGCAATTGGCAGAGGCCAATGATCCGCTGCTGGCCATCCCGATCAACTCGTTGTTACCCCATCGCCTAGCCAAGCTCTGTGATCTTGTTGGTGCGCGGCTTGTGCATATGAGTACGGATTGCGTTTTTTCCGGCAAGAAGGGTGGTTACCGCGAGAGCGACCCATCCGATGCGGAAGACCTGTATGGAAAATCGAAATTTTTGGGTGAGGTGGCTTATTCGCATGCGATTACCTTGCGCACATCCATTATCGGCCATGAGTTGCAGGGTGCGCACAGTTTGATAGGCTGGTTTCTGTCGCAGGAGCAGCAATGCAATGGGTTCGTCAAGGCGATTTATTCGGGATTGCCGACGGCAGTGTTGGCGCAACTTGTACGCGATGTGATTATTCCGCGACCAGACCTGTCCGGGATGTACCATGTCGCCTCCAAGCCGATCTCGAAATACGACTTGCTTTGTTTAGTGGCCGAAATATATGGGAAGTCAATACAAATTATTCCGGATGGTTCGCTGATGATCGACCGCTCTCTAAACGCGGATCGCTTCCGCGAAGCGACGGGTTATGTTGTACCTGAGTGGCCTGAACTCATTAAGGCCATGCATTCCTATCAATAGATTGAGGATAAGAGTTTATGTTTAACGGCAAAGTGTTGATGATTACCGGGGGTACTGGCTCCTTTGGCAATACTGTTCTCAAGCGTTTTTTGTCAACCGCTGTGCGTGAAATCCGTATTTTCAGCCGCGACGAGAAGAAGCAGGAAGAGATGCGCATCGCGTTGAACAATCCAAAATTGAAATTCTACATCGGCGATGTCCGCGATTACGACAGTATCTATCATGCGATGAAGGGCGTGGATTACGTGTTCCATGCAGCAGCATTGAAGCAGGTTCCTTCATGTGAGTTTTATCCGATGGAGGCGGTACGCACAAATGTTATGGGCACCGAGAATGTGATGAACGCAGCGATCGCTAGTGGCGTCAAGCGCGTGGTGGTGCTCAGTACCGACAAAGCGGTGTATCCCATCAATGCGATGGGTATTTCTAAAGCTATGTCAGAGAAATTGATGGTCGCCAAGGCGCGCATGCAGCGCGAGAGCGAGACCGTATTGTGTGCAACCCGCTATGGAAATGTGATGGCCTCGCGTGGTTCGGTCATCCCTTTGTTCGTGTCCCAGCTCAAGGAAGGCAAGCCGCTCACGATCACCGATCCGAACATGACGCGATTCCTGATGTCGCTGGAAGATTCGGTGGATTTGGTGTTGTATGCCTTTGAGCATGGCAAACAGGGCGATATTTTCGTGCAGAAGGCTCCTGCTTCGACAGTTGCCGATCTGGCCCAGGCGCTGAAAGAGGTGTTTAAAAAAGACACTCCGATCCGCGTTATTGGTACGCGACATGGCGAGAAGCTGTATGAGTCGTTGATTTCGCGTGAGGAGATGGTCAAAGCCCAAGACATGGGTGGCTATTACCGTATTCCGGCGGATAACCGCGATCTTAATTACGCGCAATATTTCAGCGAAGGCGAAGAAAAAATATCGCATCAAGAAGACTACACCTCGCATAACACCGAACGCTTGAATGTGGGGCAAGTTAAAAAACTTTTGTTGAAACTGGATTTTATCAAGGAAGAGCTACATGCTTAAAGTCATGACCATAGTTGGTACGCGGCCTGAGTTGATAAAAATGAGCCGCGTGATCGCCGAGTTCGATCAGCACACCAAACATGTTCTGGTACATACCGGACAAAACTATGATTACGAACTAAATCAATTATTCTTCGAAGACTTGGGTATCCGCAAGCCAGATCATTTTCTTGAGGCGGTGGGCGAGAATGCTGCTCAAACCATCGGTCAAGTCATCATGAAGTCTGATGAGGTGATGGAAAAGGAGCAACCGGATGCGGTCATGTTGTATGGGGATACCAATTCTTGCCTGGCGGTGATTTCCGCGAAACGCCGGAAAATTCCGGTGTTCCACATGGAAGCAGGGAACCGTTGCTTTGACCAGCGGGTGCCGGAAGAATTGAATCGCAAGGTGCTGGATCACTTGAGCGACATCAATATGGTACTGACCGAGCATGCCCGCCGTTATTTGATCGCTGAGGGAATTCGTCCCGAGACTATCATCAAGACAGGTTCGCATATGCGCGAAGTGCTGGATCATTACATGCCGAAGATTCAGAAATCGGATGTGTTAAAACGCATGGGGCTGGTGCCGAACAAGTTTTTTATTGTGAGTGCCCACCGCGAGGAAAACGTCGATACGCCAGCCAACTTGCTTGATCTGGTTGAGACACTGAATGCACTGGCCGAGGCATATGGTTATCCCGTCATCGTTTCAACTCATCCGCGTACCCGGAAACGTCTTGATGCGCTGAATATAGGTGGGCTGAACCCGAACATCCAATTCCTCAAGCCATTTGGATTCTGTGATTACATCAAGTTGCAAATGGAAGCGTTCTGCGTCGTGTCCGATAGCGGGACGATCACCGAAGAAGCTTCACTGCTTAATCTTCCGGCAATTACTATTCGTAATACGCATGAACGACCTGAGGGAATGGATGTGGGGACGCTCATCATGAGCGGGCTTAAGAAGGATCGGGTGCTCGATGCGGTGAAGGTAATTGTGGCGCAACATGACAAGGCGAACAGGGTTATGCAGTCCGTGGGAGATTACGAGGCTGGTTCGGTATCCAAGCAAGTATTGAGGGTAGTATTGAGCTATGTTGACTGTGTGAATCGCACGGTCTGGTCCAAGCCGGTTTGAGTAATGGTCATTCGTTTGCGGGACGCTGAGTAAATATGATAGTGCTGGTGACTGGGGCGAATGGATTTGTCGGACGCGCCTTGTGTGCCGAATTGGTGGAGCGGAAGTATTCTGTCCGTGGAGTGGTTCGTGATTTGTCGAAGCGGGATGAAAACGGTTGTGAAGTTGTTAAGGTTACAGGCATAGACGCTGCCACCAAATGGACGGTTGCGATGAAGGGGGTAGACACTATCATTCATCTCGCAGCCCGCGTACATGTGATGTGCGATACCGTTGCCGATCCATTGGTTGAATTCCGGCGCGTCAACACCGCAGGTACCGAACATCTCGCACGATGTGCTGCGGCAAGCGGCGTGAAGCGCTTGCTCTATGTCAGCTCGATCAAGGTCAACGGCGAATCAACTCATGGCGACAAGAAATTCACGGAAACCGATTCGCCCAATCCGCAAGATCCCTATGGCGTTTCAAAGTGGGAGGCCGAGCAGGCCTTGCATCGGGTAGCCGACGAAACCGGGTTGGAGGTGGTTATCCTTCGCCCCCCTTTGGTTTATGGCCCAAGCGTGAAGGGCAACTTCGCGCAAATGCTGGCCATTGTCGCCAAGCGCATTCCTTTGCCCTTCGCTTCCATAAATAATCACCGTGACCTGCTCTATGTCGGAAATCTGGCAGACGCATTGATTACCTGTGCGACCCATCCCGCTGCCGCTGGACAGACTTATCTGGTATGCGACGGGGAAGATATTTCGACGCCGGATCTGTTGCGTCAACTGGGGCATGGCATGGGCGTCTCTTCCCGTTTGTTTCCTTGCCCACCTGCGTTGTTGTATTTTGCCGGTAAGTTGGCCGGGAAATCGCAACAATTGGAACGTTTGCTAGGTTCTTTGCAAGTTGATGGTGATAAAATACGCCGCGACCTCAATTGGGTGCCTCCCTACTCTCTGCGGCAAGGCTTGCAGGCGACGGCGGAGTGGTACCGAACTGCCCGTCCTTGACAAGATGATGCTATGACATCATGATGTCATAGCATCTGGAGGGCTTATGAGGACGACAATTGATATCGAAGATGATGTGCTGGCTGCCGCCAAGGAATTGGCGCGTTTGCAAAATGTTTCTGCGGGTTACATCGTTTCCAAATTGGTAAGGGAAGCATTGGCTGGTCATCAGAAGGTGCAGACCACTGGGAAACCTATCACTGGCTTCAGGCCGTTTCCGGCGCGCGGCGCATTGGTTAGCAATGAAAAAATTAACGAGTTGCGCGATCAGGAAGGCGTTTGATGCGGGCGCTGTTGGATGTGAATGTTCTGATTGCTTTGCTGGATGAAGGTCATGTGCATCATGGTTTGGCCACATCATGGCTGGAAAGCGAGATTCATCACGGCTGGGCATCTTGTCCTCTCACACAAAATGGTTGCATACGCATCATGTCGCAACCGAAGTATCCCGGTAGTGTGACGGCTACACAGGTCGCAAATAGATTAGCAGAGGCCGCCAACAGCACCGACCATGAATTCTGGGCGGCGGATGTCAACATGCTCACCGAGGGAGTATTCGATTGGACCCGCGTATTGGGGCACCGACAAGTGACGGATGTTTATTTATTGGCGCTTGCGGTGCACCGGGATGGCCGCTTTGTTACGCTTGATCGGCGCATTGCACCCGATGCCGTGAAGGGCGCGCGCGCCAAACACCTGCTTGCCCTCGCCTGAGAGAGTATTCCTTCATGTCCCATTATTCCCCTATCGTTGCCGCCCTGGTCACTTTGCTGATCACCACCATTTTGCTATTCAGCAAAGTCGGCAAGGAGCTTCAGGATGTTCCCAATGAGCGCTCGCTGCATGATGCCCCCATCCCGCGTATCGGCGGGGTAGGCATGATGGCGGGCGTGCTGACAGCATGGGCGTTGATGTTCATGTCATTGGTATGGTGGGTGTTGTTGCCCTTGTTGGCGCTGATTGCCGTTTCGCTCTTGGATGATAAACATGGGTTGCCGGTGCGGCAGCGCTTGTTGGTGCATGTTATTGCCGCTGCAGTTCTGGTATTCGGTTCGGGCATGGCGGCACATAGCATCTTGCTGGCTTTGCTCGTGTTGCCTTGTGTGGTGTGGATGACCAATCTTTACAATTTCATGGATGGTTCGGATGGTTTGGCGGGCGGCATGACATTCTTCGGTTTTTCCATGTACGGCTTGGCAGCCCTCATGCACGGAGATGATACGATGGCCATGTTGAATTTTTCCATTGCCGCTGCGGCGCTCGGCTTCCTGTATTACAACTTGTATCCGGCCCAGGTGTTCATGGGTGATGCAGGCTCCATTCCCCTCGGTTTTTTGGCCGCCGCTATGGGGCTATGGGGTTGGGAGCGGGGTCACTGGTCAGGCTGGTTCCCTTTGCTGGTGTTTTCTCCCTTCGTGGCAGATGCTACGGTTACCTTGCTAAAGCGTTTGGTGTGCCGCAAAAAAATCTGGCTGGCGCATCGCGAACATTATTACCAACGCTTGGTGCAAATCGGCTGGGGGCATCGCAATGTCGCGTTGTTTGCCTACGCGCTAATGTTTGCAGCAGGTTCTTCCGCCATTTGGGGTCTGCGCCATTCCACGGAATGGCCATGGTTTCTGTTCTTGATATGGGGTTGCATTTATGCACTGTTGATGCTGGTTTTGGATAGCCGCTGGAAAGTCTTTCAGCGTACGCAGCATGGTTAGGCCGGGCACACGCACCCTACTGGCGATGCTGCACGATTTGGTGGCAGCCGCGCTTGCCTGGAGCTTCGCTTACTTGTTGCGTTTCAATTTCGAGCTGCCGGACAATTTCACGGACGAAATGGTACGTACCCTGATTTGGGTGGCGCCATTGCAATGGATAATTTTCTGGCGTTTCGGCTTGTATCAAGGAATTTGGCGTTATGCCAGCATGACCGATTTGCGCCGTATTTTTTTAGCCGTACTGACGGCTGCCGCGCTGATTCCCCTTGTCTTATGGATGTTCCGCGTTAGCGCCGTGGTGCCGCGTTCCGTGCTGGTAATCAACCCCGTTTTGTTGCTGCTCATTATGGGCGGAAGCCGTTTCGTCTATCGTTTATGGAAGGAGCAGGGCTTGTACCGCAATATCCGCCTGAGCGGCGAACCGGTGTTGGTGCTGGGTGCGGGAGATGCGGCGGTTGGCCTGTCCAAGGAGTTGGGGCGCAGCAACGATTGGCAACTTGTTGGGTTTCTTGACGACGATACCGGCACGCATGGACGTACGTTGAACGGTATCAAGGTGCTGGGTGCGCTCGACGAATTGCCGCAGTGGGCGGCGCGGTTGGAAGTGTCTCAAGCGATCATTGCCATGCCGTCCGGATCGCATTTGGTGCGCAAGCGTGCGATAGACCTTTGTGCACAGGCCGGACTCAAGGTGCTGACCGTGCCATCGTTCGATGACCTGTTGAGCGGACGCGTTGCCATCTCGCAATTGCGTGCCGTAGAATTGGATGATTTGCTGGGGCGTGATCCGGTAACACTGGATGCTGCTGCACTGCATGAGTTGATCGCCGGAAAAACCGTGCTGGTGACAGGTGCGGGAGGCTCCATCGGCTCCGAATTGTGCCGCCAGATTGCACACTTTGATCCGGGAACATTGATACTGTATGAACAGAGCGAATTCGCCCTGTATACCATTGAGCAGGAATTGCGTGTGACCCGGCCTGACCTGAATTGCGAATTCCTGATTGGTGATGTGCGCGATACCGCGCGGCTGGATGAAGTGATGTATAAATATCGCCCTGCAGTGGTTTTTCATGCGGCGGCCTACAAGCATGTGCCGCTGATGGAGCAGCGTAATGCATGGCAAGCGGTGCGCAACAATGTGTTGGGAACCTGTTGTGTGGCACAGGCTGCACAACGACATGGCGTGTCCAAGTTCGTGTTGATATCCACCGACAAGGCAGTGAACCCGACCAATGTAATGGGTGCCAGCAAGCGTCTTGCTGAGATGGTGTGTCAGGGTTTGCAACAACCGCAGGGGACGCGCTTCGTCATGGTGCGCTTCGGCAACGTGCTGGGCAGCACCGGCAGCGTGATCCCGAAATTCCGTGAGCAGATTGCCAAGGGAGGCCCGATCACTGTGACCCACCCGGACATTACGCGCTATTTCATGTCCATCCCGGAAGCAGCGCAACTGGTGTTGCAGGCCGGATTGATGGGCAAGGGTGGAGAGATTTTTGTGCTGGACATGGGTGAGCCGGTGAAGATCGTGGCTTTGGCAAAAGACCTCATTCGTCTTTCCGGCATGGCTGAAGACGAGATACGGATTGAATTCACCGGTCTGCGACCGGGCGAAAAGTTGTACGAGGAATTGCTCGCCGACAACGAACACACCTTGCCCACGCCCCATCCCAAGCTGCGCATTGCACAGGCACGCGAAGTCGATGTCGCGTGGCTGGAAAACTTGTTGGATTGGGTTGGTTCGCGAGCCACGCAGGACGACGCGGAAGTGAAACGTGCATTGGCGCAATGGGTTCCGGAATATACGCCGGACACGCATTAAGCCGTTCCCGTAGGGTGGGCTATGCCCACCATGCCAAAGGCATGGCAATCCGCTAGGGGCTGAAGCCCCTGCGGAATTGACGCTGTCGGGCATAGCCCGACCTACATTTTTCGGTTCTTAACTGCGCTTGTAATCGTCCTCGAAACGTACGATGTCGTCTTCACCCAAATAGCCGCCCGACTGCACCTCTATCAAATAAAGAGGCATTTTCCCGACGTTTTCCAGACGGTGTTTCACGCCGAGAGGGATGTAAGTGGATTGATCTTCGTGCAGTAGCAGAATTTCGTCTCCGCGCGTGATTTGTGCGGTTCCGGAGACGACCACCCAATGTTCGGCGCGATGATGGTGCATCTGCAAAGAGAGCTTGGAACCCGGTTTCACCATGATGCGTTTTGCCTGGAAGCGTTCGCCTATATCGATGCCTTCGTAATAGCCCCATGGCCGATACACGCGTCGGTGAACCAAATGTTCGGTGCGCTCTGCTTGTTTGAGATATTCCACCGTATGTTTTACATCTTGGGCAAAATCCTTGTGCATCACCAGCACCGCATCGGCGGTTTCCACAATCACCAGATTTTGCACGCCGATGGCTGCCACCATGCGGGTCTCGGCGCGGACGTAGGAATTGGATGTTTCGGCAATGTAAACATCGCCGCGCAACGCATTGCCTTGGGCGTCCTGAGCGCTGACATCGGCAAGCGATGACCATGAGCCAATATCGTTCCAGCCAATATTGACCGTGACCATGGCGGCAGCCTGCGTGTGTTCCATCACGGCATAGTCAATTGACTCCGATGGGCAGGCAGCAAAATCTTTTTCATCCAAGCGGCAAAAATCCAGATCATGCGTGCTGTGCCGCCAAGCCTGTTGCGCGGCTTTATATATGTCTGGTCGATGGTGCTGTAACTCATTCAAATACACCTCGGCCTTGAACACAAACATGCCGCTGTTCCAGAAGAAATTGCCCGAAGCCAGAAATTGCTGGGCTATATCCAAGTTCGGTTTTTCCACAAAGCGTGCCACCGCATAAGTATGTTCACCCGTTTCCAGCGCAACACCCCGTTCGATGTAGCCGAACCCGGTGGCGGGTTCATCGGGGGTGATGCCGAAGGTAACCAGCTTGTCCTGTTGTGCCAGAGCAAGCGCCGAGCGGATTGCGCTGTGAAAACCGGGGATGTCCTGAATCAAATGATCTGCGGGCAACACCAGCAAGACGGCCTGGGCATCTTTTTCTTGTGCGGCAAACGCGGCAATGGCGACGGCAGGGGCGGTGTTACGGCCTGCTGGTTCAAGTATTTGCACCAGCGGGGGGGTATGGATAGCGTGCAATTGTTCGGCTGCCAGAAAGCGGTGCTCGTTATTGCAGACCACCAATGGTGCGGCCATATCAGGAAAATCTTTAAGGCGTAATAGCGTTTCCTGAAACAGCGTGTGTGCGGAAACTAGCGGCAAAAACTGCTTGGGTAGAGCCACCCGTGACAATGGCCACAAACGGGTGCCGGAACCGCCGGACAAGATGACAGGATAGAGCATGGTTGCTTTCAGAAAATTGGCGAGAAGAGCGTTAGTCATTTAGACGCATGGCTTATATTATAATCTTAACATTTAGCCTGTAATCTAGAGCTATTGTACCTTGGACGATGTTCAATCATTATTACAAAGGCGGGTTTTATGAGTAAAGTTGCATTGGTTACCGGGATTACCGGGCAAGACGGCGCCTATCTGGCAGAATTTCTTCTGAAAAAAGGCTATATCGTGCATGGCATCAAACGCCGCGCCTCCTTATTCAATACCGATCGCATAGACCACCTGTATCAGGATCCGCACGTCAGTAACCGCAACTTTATCCTGCACTATGGCGACATGACGGATTCCAGCAGCCTGATCCGTATCATCCAGCAGGTGCAACCGGACGAGATCTACAATCTTGCCGCGCAAAGCCACGTGGCGGTTTCTTTCGAAGAGCCGGAATATACCGCTAACTCAGATGCACTGGGGGCATTGCGTGTGCTGGAAGCCATTCGTATCCTCGGCTTGGAAAAGAAGACGCGCTTCTATCAAGCCTCTACCTCCGAGCTTTACGGCTTGGTGCAGGAAACCCCGCAAAAGGAAACCACACCATTCTACCCGCGCTCGCCCTATGCCGTGGCCAAGTTGTACGCCTACTGGATCACCGTCAATTACCGCGAAGCGTATGGCATGTATGCCTGCAACGGCATCCTGTTTAACCATGAATCGCCGGTGCGCGGCGAGACTTTCGTCACGCGCAAAATCACTCGCGCCTTGTCGCGCATCAAACTCGGCCTGCAGGATTGTCTGTATCTCGGCAACATGGATTCCCTGCGCGATTGGGGGCACGCCAAAGATTATGTCGAGATGCAATGGCTGATGTTGCAACAGGACAAGCCGGAAGACTTTGTGATTGCCACCGGCGTGCAATACAGCGTTCGCGATTTTGTGAATGCAGCCGCTGATGAGTTGGGTATCCACGTTCGCTGGGAAGGCAAGGGCGTGGACGAGAAAGGTTATGATGCTGCTGGTAAATGCATCGTCGCCGTTGATCCACGTTACTTCCGCCCAACCGAAGTGGAAACCTTGCTGGGCGATCCGACCAAGGCCCGTGAAAAACTCGGCTGGACTCCAAAGACTACCTTCAAGGAGTTGGTCGCTGAAATGGTGCGTGAAGATCTCAAGTCTTCCGAGCGCGATGAACTGGTCAAAAAGCATGGTTACAAAGCTTTTGATTTCAACGAATAGGCCTACATGATGAAACACGACAGCAAGATTTATGTAGCGGGGCATCGTGGTCTGGTTGGGTCGGCTTTAATGCGCCAACTCAAGGCCAACGGCTATGTCAACCTCATTACGCGCACCCATGCCGAATTGGACTTGACCGATCAGACGGCAGTGCGGAATTTCTTCGCGCAGGAAAAACCGGAATACGTTTTTCTTGCAGCCGCCAAGGTCGGCGGCATCCATGCCAACAACACCTATCCGGCAGAATTCATTTTTTCGAACTTGGCCATTCAGACCAATATCATTCACGAATCTTGGCGCAATAACGTCAAGCGTTTGCTATTTCTGGGGTCGTCCTGCATCTACCCGCGCGCTTGCCCGCAGCCCATGAAAGAAGAATATCTGCTGACCGGCCCGCTGGAAGCGACCAACCGTCCTTATGCGCTGGCCAAGATCGCGGGCATCGAAATGTGCTGGTCGTACAACCGCCAGTACGGCACCCAATACTTGGCAGCCATGCCCACCAACCTGTATGGTATGGGAGATAACTACGACTTGCAAAACTCGCATGTGCTGCCCGCCCTGATCCGCAAGATGCACGAAGCCAAGCTGCGCGACGACCCGGAGGTGGTGGTGTGGGGAACGGGAACCCCGCGCCGGGAATTCCTATACAGCGATGATATGGCGGATGCCTGCATGTATCTGATGAATTTGCCGGATGAAAGGTTCTTTTCTCTCCTGACGGACGATATCGCGCCGCTGATAAATGTCGGTTGCGGCCAAGATCAATCCATATACGAATTGGCTAAAGTGGTAAAAGATGTGGTTGGATTTGGCGGGGAACTCATTTTTGATACCAGCAAACCTGATGGCACCCCCCGGAAATTGCTTGATGTCAGCAAGCTCGGCCAGATCGGATGGAAAGCTAAAACAGAATTGCGGGAAGGACTAAGACTGGCCTATATGGATTACTTGCAACCAACTGATTAACTAGGTGTTAAAAAACATCATCGAACTATCGGTCATCATCATCACCAAAAACGAGGCGCTTAACATCCGTGCTTGCCTGGAGTCGGTGGCGTGGGCGGATGAAATCATCGTGGTGGATTCCGGAAGCCAAGATGACACGGTTGCCATTTGCCGCGAATTTACCCCGCATGTATATAGCCACGACTGGCCGGGTTTCGGTGCGCAGAAGAATCGCGCGCTGAACTATGCCAGCAAAAATTGGGTGTTATCGCTGGATGCGGATGAGCGTGTCACGCCCGAACTACATGCGCAACTCGTCAAAGCGATGGAAGAAGCTGGCGCAGATGGGTTTTATTTACCACGACTCTCGCAGTTTTGCGGACGCTTCATCCGGCATTCCGGCTGGTATCCTGACTATGTGTTGCGACTGTTTAAAAGGGCAAAAGGGCGTTTCTCCGACGATCTGGTCCACGAGAGCGTGATATTGCAGGGAAGCGCTGGAAAGCTGCCCAGCCCGTTGTTGCATTACAGCTACATGAACGAGGCGGACGTAAATCGCAAAGTCGAGCAATATGCCTCGGCTGCAGCTTTGCAAATGTTCAACAATGGAAAAACAGTTTCTGGTGCAGATGCACCGGTGCGTGCAGGGTGGGCGTTTCTCAGGACTTATTGCCTGCGGCTTGGTTTTCTGGATGGAACAGCGGGCTTTAACATCGCCCGCATGAATGCCCGGACGACCTATCTGAAATACAGGCGACTGAAAGCGTTGCGTTCAACCTAGTCTGCGCTTTAAATCACTACGCAGCACCTGCCAGCGAAAATCGCGGGTGTTCTCGGGTTCTGGCAAATGCAAGAACTGCGCAGGCGTTCCGCGCCGCAGGTAATAACGGTCAAACACTGATTGCCGGATTCCCCATTTGTGCAGGAACTGTTTTCCGCCGTCGTTCTTCTTCACTTTTCCCGTGGACTTGCATTGGAAGTGGTAAACGAGCGAACTGCCCACGCCGATAAAAACTCGGCAACCAGCATGCCATAGTTTCATCGAGAAATCGTTATCACTACTCATGCCGGGCGAAAACTCGCTGCTATACCCGCCCAATTTAAACCACCACTTTTTGTGAACCAGAGTCGGTGGCCATGTGGAGCCATACCAATCGGCCTTGTGATAATTCGTTAACTCGGACAACAACTGATTCTCCGCAAAACTGGCAGGGTCTCGCCCGTAATCCTTCACGATCACGCAGGGGTTGCCGGTATCTACCGGTTCTATCATGGTGCCGGACAACATGAAGAGATCGGTATCCAGTCTCTTTAGTTTTTCGATCAGCGCGGCGTCCCAGCCGGGACAGCAGTACATATCATCATTCAAATATAGGATGTAGTCATGCTGGGCAAGCATTGCCGCTTCATTGACCGCCAAGCAGATGCCGATGTTTTCGGGAGAGTGGGTGTGGGGCAACTGCTGGGCACGCACCCATTCAAGTGTGCCATCACTGCCATCATTGACGTGAACGATGATCTGGTGTGCAAAGCTGGAGTTTTCCCGAATACTGCGCACGCAGAGTTTAAGCAGATCAAGATTGTTCCAGGTGGGAATTAGGATTGAAAACATGCTGTGAATGATCCTTCAGTTATTGCATTTCTCAATATGGTAACATTCTCTATGGTTTGCTCATCGAATCCGCTTTAATAATTTCCAGCACCCTCGAATATTTCAACATGACAGTGTAAATGGAATACACAAGTATCCCGATAAAACTGGGACGATCTTGAAAGTCCCGCGCCGCATATTGCTGGCCGTCACCTTGCGCATAGGTGATGTCCTGCTGTCCACGCCTTTAATACGTTCGCTGCGGCTGGCATGGCCCTATGCCGAAATAGACGTGCTTGTGCTCGAACATACCGAAGGGGTTTTGCTGCGCAACCCGGATATTCACCGCGTAATCACCGTCCCGGCACGCCCCGGATTTTGGGAGCATTTACGCCTGATCTTTAGTTTGTTCCGTCGTTACGATCTTGCGCTTACCCCCCTGTTGGGAGATCGGTCAACTCTTTATGCCTGGCTTGCCGGAAAGATGCGGATCGGAATGCAAGATGGCAGCAAAAAACACCGCTGGAAGAAATACTTGCTGTCGAACTGGGCGCTATATGATCATATAGACACTCACACTGTTCTGTCGAATCTCAGGCTGGCAGATTTGCTGGGTATTAAACGCAGCTATGAGGTGGTGGTTGCGTGGAACTCCTCCGATGAAAACTCCGTTTCCAGAGCTTTGCCGTTTGATATGGGGACGGAAAGTTTTGCGGTGTTGCATATGTCTCCGAAATATTCCTACAAAATGTGGCGACGGGATGGCTGGATTGAACTGGCCCGGTGGTTTGAGAAAAATGGCATCCGTTCCGTACTCACCGGAAGCAGCGACCCGGATGAGTTGGCTTATGTTGAAGAGATATTTCGTTCCCTGCCCTCCGGTACAGTAAACATGGCGGGCAAGCTCAGCCTTGCCGAAAGCGCTTATCTTATTAGCTGCGCCAACTGTTATGTGGGGCCGGATACGGCACTCACCCACATGGCGGCGGCGCTCGACACACCTACTGTTGCGCTATTTGGCCCATCCAACCCGGTGAAATGGGGGCCGTGGCCTAAAGGTTATGGGGAAGACCACAGCCCTTACAAAATGAAAGGCACGCAGCGTGTAGGTAACGTAGTGTTGCTGCAAGGTGAGGGTGATTGTGTGCCGTGCATGGAAGAGGGCTGTGATCGCCATAATGCCAGCTTGAGTGACTGTTTGCAGAATCTGCACGCAGCCAGCGTGATCATCGCATTGCAGGAATTGTCGCGGAACAATGGTAAGAGATAATTGCCGTAATGCGTATAATTAATGACGAGACGTAATGGGTGAAGAATAATTTGTTTATGCCGCGCATCAAATTGTTTTGTTCTACTGCCAATAAATATAATGCCCACTTTCCTGCTGTTTTGTAAATCCTACACCGGCGACCTCAAGCGCATTCAACGTTTGTGGTTGAGTGTGCAGCAATTCAACCGCGACCAGATTCCGCTTTATATCAGCGTGCCCGAGGCCGACCGAGTCCTGTTCGAGCAAACCCTCGGTACACCGGAAGGTCTGATTTGGGTCTGCGATGAAGACATTGTGCGTGCCAATCCGCGTGCTGACCTGACTTACTATCGCACTTGGGATGGACGCTTGTCACAGCAGGTTGTGAAGAGCGAATTCTGGCGCTACTCAGGCTGCGACAGCTATCTGTGCCTGGATTCAGAGAGCGAGTTTATACGCGATTTTTATCGTTCTGATTTTCTGGATTCACGTGGTTATCCTTACACGGTTATTAACCAATCCAAGGAACTTTTGCAACTCGCGGCTAACAAGGGCATCAACAAGGTGGTAGACGATTTTCATCGTGAGTGTGCGATGATGAAATCGGTGTTTGGTCGAGTGGGCCCAGATTACGAGTTTGCGCCCACGCCGGTGATCTGGTCGGCGCGAGTCTGGCATGATCTTGATGAACGTTATTTGCAACCCAAGGGAATAACCCTTTGGGACGCGGTCAAGGAACGACCAAGCGAGTTGCGTTGGTATGGCGAAGCGCTTCTGCAATTCAACAGCATTCCTTTAATGCCAATCGAACCGCTGTTTCGTTGTTATCACTACAATTGGCAATGGCACACGCTTCGTCGGCTGGGCGAATCCACCTCAACACTCCAACGTGAGTATCTGGGGGTAGTTTGCCAATCGAACTGGCAGTATGAGATGGATTATGGGTCACAGGCACAAAGAAAGTCCTGGCTTTCGCGCCTGGCCAGATTTATTAGGGCGCAGCTTGCCAGATTTCGATGATATAAGTTTCAAATGAGTTTTGACGCCCAACCATTTAAAATGCAAAATCAAAATGGATAACACTTCAACTAATCCACAATGTTAAACCTACAAACACTTGTTATTTCCCTGCTAAGATCACATCAGCGCCGTGAAAAAGCACAGGCAGAACTTTCAAAAACGAACTTAAACTGGTCATTTCTTGATGCAGTCGATGGTTCTCAATTGCAATCCTTCCCGCCCGAATATCATTCACGTAAAGTAAAGCGTTTGTTAGGGTTTGATATGACCCAAAATGAAATTGGATGTTTTTTATCTCACAAGAAAGCATGGCAGACTTGTCTAATGAATAATCAATCGACTCTGATTTTTGAAGACGATTTTATACTATTGCCTCATTTTGAAAAAACCTTGCAATTACTTTTAACAGAATTCCATGACTGGCGGCTGATAAGGTTGCAGGCCTTGGCAAAGACACAGCACGACGTTGTTAAAATAATTGAGGATATTTCAATTGTTAAGAATCAAGCTGATCCACTTGGTGCAACGGCCTACATCATTAAACCAGAAGCTGCCAAGATTCTCATCGAGCAAGCAAAGGATATTTACGAGCCTTTGGATCATTTCTTAGAGCATGAACAAAAACATGGGGTTGAAATATTAGCCGTTAAGCCCTATCCAGTTGACATTTCGAAAGCCAAATCAACGATATCTGATCGCCCCGAGGATCGAAAACCTATTAAGGGAATAAGAAAAAAAATAAGGTCGTTCAACCGTGTGGTGGATAGAGTCTTTAGTAAAGACCCGTGGTTTCCAAAATAATCAGCTTAGTGCCTGTCGTACAATTTCTCTCAAAAAATCCCTCATGGGTTCAATCGAAGGGACTTTTAGCAATAAAGGTTGCTCGGTGAAGGCTTCTAACTGCGCCGGTGAATTTAAAATATCTTTTAATGGCTCAAAATATTGCCATGACATAGGCTCAAGATTTATAAAGGCATTAGGGTTGAAATCAGCACAGACATTTGTATCTGTCCAGGTTAAAGGTAAACAACCCGCAACAAATGCCTCCGGAATTTTTTCAGTATAGTAACCTGGATATAACCCATTTTCTGGGCAGAGATTGAACGCAAAATTTTGCAAGACATCAACCTTGTTAAAACCGCTCTGGTGATGATTAACAACACTTTTATCAAAATAAGGGCCAAATCCCTTTAATGGAACAAAATTTTCAACGGCTTTACTCAGGGTTCTTCTTGGTTCACGCAAGTGCGAACTAAAAAAAGCAACTTCACGAGGCCGCTTTAAAAAGTCATTTCCCAAGGGCCTCATCATTTTGGAGATACTTAACAATTGCCCAAAGCGCGGGTTTTGATTGCCGAGTAAACCTTCATGAGACCAATCTACCATTTCCATCCAATAAGGAAATCTGAAATGCCTGTTACTCTGAATTGATAAGTCAAAGGAAATGGAGTAGTCGGCTCCCACCGCATCATGCCGGATATTCTCAGCGGTATGAAAAAGGCTTAAAGGAGCATTTGATCTGGTGCCCAAACCACCTTTCAAAGCAAGCTCAAGATTAGACGCGAAAGGCCTTAGCGGTTTGGGTAACCAACGATATCGCTTTTTATCTTTCTGAAAAAATGCCCCGCGAATTTGCAAGTCACATAGAGCGGGTTTAACCCACTGTATGCGATATCCTAACTCACGGATAATTATAGGCAACAAGCCTTGCTGATAATCATGTGGAGTGCCCACAAGCGAAATCTTTATAGTTTTCATCTGGGGCGCCTAGTCGTAAATTCTATTCCAAAACGATTGACTAAAGTGAAATCAGAAAACATACCCTCGCAAATATAATATGAAAAACCAGACAACAATAGCCTATTTTGTCAGTATGTAATTCAATTTCTAAATTAACGAGCATTTTTGTAGGGCGGGCTCTGCCCGCCGGATATAGTTGTCGGGCAAAGCCCAGCCTACAGATTATTCTATCTTTAAAATGGAATTTGAATAAGAACGCTCATTCCCGCCTCAAGACTGCGGGGTATAACGGAGCAGAAAAACAAAATTTGCGAGCTTCTCGCTAGATGCCTTGAAGAGGTGTTTCCGTAACGGGCTGCGGGATTTTTGCATTGTATAGTGGACCCCGATTTTCAGACAATAAATTAAGGTGGTAACCTGCTGCAATTG
>CAYZPM010000006.1:0-91338 GCA_964480365.1 uncultured Gallionellaceae bacterium | reverse complement strand
CCCCGTTGCCGGGTTATCGGTAGGCATCATCAGCCCTTGCGGGCGGTTCGGTGAGAAAACTCCGGGAGGCATGCCATCTCCGAAACCAAAGATAACAAGTGCCGCCAAGAATGTAAAGCCAAAGCTGATGCTTGCATGGAAAAATGCTGAACCAACTTCCGCTTGACCTGCCAAACGGTTAAGCGTGTAATTGCTTGTACGTGACTCGCTTGGCAGTAGAAGGCAGCAGAGGTAATGGCAATGACGACCTTAATACAACCGGTATCGTATATTAACGGCGCGGTCACGGTCAGTCCCTTGCATGCGTTAGGGAATGTTTCCCAAGTTGGACTGGTTACATCTTCATCGGTAGTAACCCCAAGCTCGATTACCACGCTTGGCGCTACCAGCGACTCAGCCTCATTGACCTATGATGCTATCAGCCTGTTGCAATCTTTTACCCCCACCTTTTCGCTATCCGGTCTCACTCCGGCGCAGCAACAGCAATTGGCTTTAGCTTTGGGGCTGAACGCCAACGCGACAAGCACCGACCTCACAAACGCCATCAACGCATTGCTGACGCCTGCCAACCCGGCAGACGCATTGGTCAATGTATTGGTAGGCGGCACAATTACGGAACCAACGAACTCGATCATTCCAAGCTTACTTAACGCCAACGGCGAGATTGCAGGCGTGCCAGCCACCACCGCCAGCCAGGTTTCGGATACCGTGTTTGCGACTCTCCTTGATACCGGAACGACGACAGCGACCACAAACACGAGCAATACAATTGCCGATAACGCCCCATCCATAACCGGAAACCCATCTGCCGTCAGCACCAATCAGGCTACGGGCACCGCCCCTGCCGTCAACATGAATCCAGTTCAGAACAATCTGCCAACGACGAACTTGAACATGCCAACGACGAACTTGAACATGGCAATGACGGGAAATTTGGTATCGGCAGTAACTGTAAACACGACGAATACAGCCTTCAATAACGCCCAAGTTATAACTGGAAACCCATCTTCTGTCAGTACCAATCAGGCTGCGACCGCCGTTCCTGCAACAACGAAAGCTGCAATAAATCTGACTAATCCCGTTCCCAACAACACTCAGGGCGTAGCCGCAAACGTGCTTGCCGCCAACGCGGGCCAAGTTCAGGTCAACTTGCCAACGGCGAACGTGAACATAGCAACAGCGGAATACCTTGCAACGGCGGCGTTGAACATCTCCAATACAGCAACAGCCGTTATCAATACCGCAACCGCTCCAGCAGCCTTGCCAACCGGCAACACGACGCAGGCTCAGTCCGCTATTACACTCGTTGCGAATACCGCACCAACTGAAACAGGACTAGCTACGACCACTGCCATTACGGCTGCCACTTCTACGTCTGCTATTGCTACTGAGGCTACTGCGCTCGCTGTTACCACTGCGGTCATCGCCAATACCACAGCAAATTTGCTTGCAGAAAACGCAACCCCATCCGTTGGAAATTTACCGGCGACAAGCGCAACCGGGAGCCAGACAACCACAACAGCCGCCCCGACGGCTACACAGACCAGCACCACCGCCGCCGCCGTCGCACCTGCTACAACCGGAAATACGGTCACAAGCATTTTGCCGCCGACAACCGCTACGCCAGTAGCAACAACGCCGACTGTCACTGCGACATCCACAACATTCGACAACGCCAACAGCGTGCTTCAAGCCTTGCTGGCCGATGCCGCATCCCATGCGCTGATCACAGCCAACCAGGCCGCTGCCACTTATTCCGTTCCCGGCGCTGTATTACAGCTTACTTCAGGCGTAGACCATACCCGGCAGGCCAATTTGAAAGGAAATCTGCCTGACATCCGCGACACGCTCAATCCGGTTGCGCGCGTTGCCGCAGTACGGGGAGCACTGAAACGGCAAACCTGAATCATTTTTACAGCCACTCGCATTAGCGCGCCAATAGCCATCAGAATAAGGTTACTGCATAATGCAAAGGCTCGGCAATAACTCAACGCATTCCACTAATGACATCTGATAGCGCTCTACAGCAAACCGTGTCGCTGACGTTAGAACAAGCGCTAAAACAAGCCATCGCTCACCAATTGGCAGGACGACTGGCTGAAGCCGAACGTCTCTATCAGAGCATCCTTAAATCTCACCCTGATCACCCGGAAGTTAACCACAACTTGGGAATGTTAGCCGTGCAACTGGGAAAGCCAACTGCGGGGTTACCCTATTTCAAGGCGGCATTGGATGCCAATCCGGGTGAAAGCCAATGCTGGTTAAGTTACATTGACGCTCTCATTCAGGCAAGCCAATTCGATACTGCCCGACAGATACTTAGTGAGGGGCAGCAAAAAGGGTTGAACGGACAAGTAATTGAAGCGTTGGCGGGGAGACTTGAAAGTCCTTCAGGGAACGAGCCCAGCCCTCAAGAAATAAATGCAGTGATGGCGCGGCTCAACGACGGACGATTGATGGAAGCAGCGAACCTCGCCCAAGCCATGACAGTGCGCTACCCTCTGCACGGGGTTGGATGGAAGTTATTGGGTATGGTGCTGAAGCGGATTGGTCGGAGTATGGACGCACTGGCACTTCTACAAAAAGCGGCGGCACTGTCACCGAACGATGCCAACGCGCATTACCTCTTGGGCAATACCTTCTGTGAGTTTAGCCGACTAAGCGAAGCCGAGGCTTGCTATCAGCGGGCGATACAGGTCAAGCCGGATTTTGCCGAGGCGTATTGCAATCTGGGCAATACCCTTCGTGCTCTTGGCCGACCAGGCGAGGCTGAAAACTGTTGCCGAAATGCACTTAAAATCAAGCCGGACTACGCTGAGGCACACAACAATCTGGGCTGTGCGCTGAATAACATAGGACAACTCGATAACGCGGTGGCGAGCTTCCGCCGGGCGCTACTGCTGAAGCCAGAACTTGTTGACACACATATCAACCTGATTGCAACTTTGGATTTGGCGTCTAACGCGAACATGTCGGAGTTGCACGGAGAACGCAAGAATTGGGATGAAACTTACGCCGCCCCTTTATGGCAGAATCCGGCACACGCGAACGACCCCATTCCCACTCGTCGCCTTCGAGTCGGCTATGTTTCCGCTGACTTCAAGGCGCATTCCGCCCTCAAAGTTTTTGGCGGTATGCTGACCCAGTATGATCATTCACAATTTGATGTCTTTGCCTATTCCAATCTCAAGGGGAAAGGTGACCGTTTGACTGATCTAATCAAGCAAAACGTGACGGCTTGGCGAAACATCCTCGGCTTATCGGATGAGGCAGTTGCAAAGATGATCCGCGAAGACTGTATTGATATTCTGGTGGACTTGTCCGGGTACACTGAGGGCAACCGCCTGCTGGTCTTCGCGCGCAAACCGGCTCCGATCCAGATCACCGCATGGGGCTACGCAACGGGCACGGGGATGCGTGCAATGGATGTGTTCTTTGCCGATCCGGTGATGGTACCGCCGCAAGACAAACAATATTTCAGCGAGGAAGTTAGATACTTGCCGAGTGTGGTGGGATTCTTTTCCTTTGATTCATACCCCGACGTGAATAAACTGCCCGCCTTGTCAGACGGGATCATCACCTTCGGCTCCCTTAACCGCTTGGTGAAAGTATCGGCAGAAGCCTACCGCGTGTGGGCTGAGGTATTGCTGGCAGTTCCCCGGAGCAGACTGATTCTGAAGACGGGAGAATTGGATGATGCAGCAGCCAGAGAACGGGCTGTCGAACATTTTACAAAAGCCGGAGTGGACGCAGACCGGATCATTATGCAGGGAGGAACGTCATGGCATGAACATATGCAAGCCTATAATCAGATCGACATTGCCCTTGATCCATTCCCGCATGGAGGCGGGGTGACGGCACTGGAAGGGTTGATGATGGGGGTGCCGGTGATTACCTTGCGTTGGCCGACCACTGTTGGACGGTTGTCGGCATCAATCATGACTACAATGGGATTGACCGACTGGATTGCGGAAAGCACGGAAGAATACGTCGAGCTTGCCATTAAAAAGGTGGCAGATTTGCAGTCCTTGGCTGTACTTCGACAGCAACTGCGAGGTATTTTTACTTCATCGATAATAGGCGATCAAGTCGCTTATGCGCGGGCGGTAGAACAGGAATACCGAAAATTGTGGCAAGAGTGGTGTTCGTCTGCTGAGGAACGGAGACATTGATCTGTTGCTATCGGGATTACTCGACCATCTCATTCCATTTCTAAATTAAACGAGCTTTTTTGTAGGGCGGGCTGCGTCAACCCCACACGCGACTTGTCGCGTAGTGGATTGCCTGCCTTTGGTGCTGCCCGCCGGATATGGTTGTCGGGCAAAGCCCGACCTACAGATTATTCTACTTTTAAAATGGAATTGGAATTAACATTGACTTCGCTTCGCGCGGCAGAATGTGTAGCGTCTGTCGACTGTGTATTCGAATGGATGTTGCCGACGGCCAAGGCTGAAGGCAGCAAGGATGGCAACAGCATCACCAGTCCGTACATTAATGACGCAAACAACATCGCTTGGGCCAGTACACCGCGTTGTCCGAGCCTGCGTAGTTTTCCCAGCAGCTTCTCCGTTTCGATCTCTGCCCTGCCTTGTTGCACTTGTACGACTTCGTTTTCCCGCGTTACGCTGGGAGTGGACTGCACCGCAGGTTGGTGGGGCGCCACAGCACAAGGTGCGCACGCCGGAAGCCCACGCGCGGGCTGCACTACCGGTTCATGAGAACGCGCCACAACAACTGCCTTGTTTTCTACAGAAATCGCTGTCTCAACTTCCTCCAGTGCGCGCCATTCAGCCTCCAGACGCGCACGCTGCATATCGTGCAAACGTATTTCCGCATTGCATTTTTGCTGCGCCAATTTCAAGCATACTTGTTCGGCGCGTGCACTTTCCTCGGCCAATTGCTTGGTTTGCTGAACCGCCTCCAGTTGTTGTTGCGCCAACTTCACAGCCCATTCTTCGGCTTGCAGTTTTTCGGCTTCGAGTTGCGCTGCTTTTGTTTCAGTTTCGATGCGCAATTTGGCCATATTCGCAACCCGAACTTCGGTTTTTCTCCTGATCTTGGCGGCGGCGATGGCTTCTTCGGTGGCCTTCAGTTTGGCTGCGGCGGCTTCTTTGGCGAGTTTTTCCACAGCGTAGCATTCTTTGTCTGCTTCAATAGCCTGCAATTGGATGTCCATGCGCGCTTCGATTTCAGCCACCGCGAGTTGCTCGACCCGATCTCTTTCTTCAGCCAATTGTATGGTTTTGCGCTCTGCGGCAAGGCGTTGGCACGCCAATGCTGCGGATCGTGCTTCGGCTTGCAGCCCTTCCGCTGCGGCCTGCGCGGCTTGTGCTTCCGCTTCGGCATGTAATTTGGACATATTCAACGCGCGAACGTCGATTTCTTCTTTTATTTTGGAGGCGGCAATAGCTTTTTCCGTTGCTATTAGTTTGGCTGCCGCGATTTCCTTGGCGCGCTCTTCCAGCGCATAGCATTCATTGTCGGCTTCAATCGCGCGCAATTCGATTTCCATGCGCGCTTCAATTTCATCCATTGCCCGAATTTCCGCCTCCACTCGGGCTTGCGCCACGCATGCTGCTTGTTCATTCAAGGTGCGGCAGATTTGTGCGGCAGCGCTGGCTGCCTGTTCAGCCGCAATGCATTCGTTCGCCGCAGTAATGGCAGCATTCAATGCCGCCAGTTTTTCTTCTTCTGCCTGATGTGCAGCAACCGCCAAAGCCGCACGCTGCTGCATCGCTTGCGCAAGCATCTTCTCAGCTTGCAACTTGGCTTTTACCTCCTGCGCAGCTGTCCGGTCTGCCATGAAGCGGGCTTGTTCGGTCTCAGCAAACTCCTTATCCAGAGCCGCTCTCAGTTCAGCCGCCTGCTTGGCTTGTGCAGCCGCTTCGGCGCGTTCACGCGCAGCCGTGATAGCAACCGCCTCAGCCTGCAATTGCAATTCGATACCGTGCGCAGCGCACATCTCTGCTTCCGCGCGTTGCCGCGCCATCTCGATCAGATTCTGTTCGGCCAGCACCTTGTCTTGCGCGGCTTGCTGGGCCTGCATTTCTGCCGCCTGCCGATTTTTATTTTCCTGCTCGGCCTTCCGCATCAGCGTGTTGGCTTCTTCGCATTGCTTCGCAGCCAATTGCTCCGATTCGGCACGCTCAGCCAACAGCACCGCCCGTTCTTGCTCGGCGCACAGCTTGCGTTCTGCCACCATTTTTGCCTGTTGTTCTTTTGCGGCGCAGTCACTTGCTGCAATACTGGCCTTGCGTTCCAATTCGAGTCGGGCATTGATTTCGATATGCGCCTGTTGCTCTGCATGCGTCCTTTGCCGTGCGTACTCAGCGACATTCCGCTCCGCTTCGGCACATGCCAGCGCGGTCTGCTCGGCTTCGCGTTCGGCGGCGATGCGCGCCTCTTGCTCAGCCAGCGCCTTAGACTCGGCGCGCAAGCGCGCCTGAACCGCATCGGCAGCCGCAACCTCGGCGGTAGCCTTGGCGCTGATCCGCGCCAGCACATCCTTCTCGGCGCTTATCTTGCTCTGCAAGGACTGGGCAATTAATGTATCGGCCTGAGCTTTTTCTTGCTCCCGCAAAGCCGCCTCGCGCTCAAGCTGGGCACGGTTCTCGGCGGCAACACAGGCGGCTTGCTGCGCCACCAAATGTTTTTCCTGCTCGATCTGTGCCTGCTGCTCCGCGCGCAATCTGGCCTGAGTCTCTTCGGCAGCACGCATTTCGGTTTGCAATTTTATTTGAGTTGCTTCGGCCAATTCGCGTTCGTAGGTCAGGCGCGTTTGCAACTGTTCGGCCTGTTTAATTTCTGCGCGGCTCTTGGCTTCAATTTGCACCGCCAGCTCGTTCTCATGATTCAGCATGTCCTCGGCAACTGCACGCGCATGTGCTTCCGCCCGAATCCTCGCCTGCAATGCGAGTTGCGCTTGGGTTTCCGCATCTATGCGTGCGCGGGTTTCTTGGATAGCTGCTGTCTCGGCAGTTGTCAGGCGCGCCTGCGCCTGTTCAGACTGCTTGGCTTCAACTTGCGCCTGGTTATCTGCCTCTATGAGTGAGAGGGCTACTTGAATAGCATCTGCCCCGGCTTGGCTTTGCTCTGACAGGAATTCAAACAACTGTTTATTATCTTGTGCTGACATGATCTGCCCCATCCGCGAATTTGCGACAACGCTAAGGTAACAGTTCATCCGTCAAGGAAAGCCCGGAATAACGGCGAGAAAATGGCTTAATTTTCAGGCCGGTTAAAATTCTCACGATATTCGGGATAACAAATTCATAATGCCTGAGGTCGCCCACAAGATGACACCCCAATTAACTTGTACAAGGCATTGACGTTATTAGGCAATAAGGCATAATATCCGCGCATAGACATCAAAGTAATTAGTAAGGAGAATACCTCTTCTGACACCTCTATTCTTAATGAGGTAAAATCTAAAGCAGTCAAGTCAAAGAGGTTAACTGGGACAAGCTGTGGTCATTGCGTCCGCAATTGGCATGGGCGGACGTACAACCAACCCAATATTTCGATATACGGCTATGATCGCGTTGATACATCGGTGACGGTACGGCGCGATTTCAATTGATCTGAAATGTTCAAGGAGAATATTATGAATAGCCAACGATTGCAGATAGTGTTTTCACTGCTGATGTCCGGGCTGATGTTTGCTGGCGATGCATGGTCGGCGCAGGCGGGGCGCATGCAGTTCGTCAACGGCGACGTGGAGGTAACGACGGCTACAGGGGTAACCCATGCGGCGCATAAAGGCGACCCGGTCAACGAGGGCGATACGATTACCTCGGCGAAAACGGCTTCGGCCCAAGTCAAGATGCAGGACGGGGGCTTCATTGCAGTGCGCCCCGACACGAAGCTCAAATTTGACAGTTTCAAATTCGGCGGTAAAGCAGGAGAGCCGGAGAACAGTTTTTTCTCCCTGTTCAAGGGCGGCTTCCGTGCAGTCACCGGGCTGATAGGGCGCATCCGGAAAGACGATTACCATATCACCACCCCGGTTGCGACCATCGGCATACGCGGCACCGACCATGAAACCGTATTGGTATTGCCGGACAACCCGCTGGTTGCGGCGGGTCAGGCGGAACCGGGCGCCTACAACAAGGTGAACCTGGGCGAGACCAGCATCACCACGGACAAAGGCACGGTCAACGTGTTGCCGAACCAGATGGGGTTTGCGGGTGGTCTGAACCAGATGCCTGAGATCAAGCCGATCAATACCAGCCTGTTCACCGTGGTTCCAAAGCCATCACCCGGAGCGAATATGGATAGTGGCAAGGGGGGAGATCAGGGAGCGCGTGAGACAGCCGTGGTGGATACCAATGCATCGGCGACGGGCGATACCACTGATGAATCCGGTTTTGACAGTGCGTCTGAATTGCCCAGCATCGTTCCGCCAACGGTGGTACCGACGTTGCCAACATCGGGATTTGCCCCAGGCGTTTATCCCGGACTCTATGAGATTGCCAGTTTTGGATCGTCATCGAGTTCTGGAATGGATTACACCGGATTTTATTTAGCTTCTAATGGAACGCTTGGGACTTACACGTTTGATGCAACAGGACTTACTCGATATGACTGCGGTACTGCCTGTTTCTTGGATATCGGCACTGCACAAAATTTGGATACAGGTGGCGTACTCGGTGTGATTGAATGGGGACGCTGGAGCAACGGTACTATAACTGCGGGTGGATCTGCCAATGGGTTAATCTTCGGAACCAATCAGGGGTGGGCCTGGATTGTTGGTACTCCGACACTTCAGTTACCTATTACTGGCAATTATTCCTTCAACTTGATTGGGGGCACATCGCCCACCGTGTCTGACGGTGTTGGGAATGGCTTGGGACTCGGGCATCTTATCTCCGGTTCTGCCGGCGTCAATTTCGGAGCAGGTACTATAAACGGAAACTTGTTGATGGGTTTTAATGGTGGCTCTTCAACCTTTAATACCACATACAACGGATCAATAGCGAACTTGCTCGGAACAGGGGGCTTGAACAATTCTAACTATTCTGCATCTACTACTCAACTAACTGGCCCCCTCGTCTGCGATGGCACTTGTCCGTCGACGCAAGTCCAAGGGCAATTCTATGGTGCCAATGCCAAATATCTGGGCATCGGTTACTGGGTTACCACCAATTCAGGCTTCAACATCAATGGGGTTGCCGCCTATAAGCGTTAACCAAAATAATCTTACATGGACGCCTACCCAGACCGTTTGACACTTCTGAACGGCAGCTTTCGAGAAAGCTGAAGGACTGCATTGAGAGGAAGCTATTCATCCTCATGCTATTTCACACAGATTTTTGATGGAGCAATTCGGAGTATTGAACTTGTTAAGAAATAAGGTTCATTTGCAATTTACAATTTTCGCGAGTCTGCAAAAAATCGCGCTAATAAGTATTAAATTAAAGTAATTAGCTAAGGAGAGGTAATGAAACATATCAATAAGCGCCGTGTGGCTGTGGCTGTTGTGCTGGGCATGTTTCTGGCGGGAACGGCTATAGCGCAAACAACTGCTTCTTCTGATTCCTCGTCTATGGGGGACAAATCTAAAGCGGTGAAGTCAAAGAAACCAAAACATCCGGCAACCAAGAAAACTGCCATGCCCAAGCAGTCCGAAAAAGATAAGCAGATAGCTGCGGCAAAAGCGAAACAGGAAGCCAGGCTGAAGGCGGAAGCGCAAGCAAAGGCGGAGCAGGAAGCCAAGCTGAAGGCTGCGGCCAAGGCAGAACAGGAAGCCCGTCTGAAGGCCGAGGCGGAGGCCAAAGAACAACGTGAAGCGGAAATTGCCGCACAGGAAAAACGCATGCAGGATGCCGATGCGTTGGTCAAAGCAGGGAAACCCGGCGAAGCTTATGACCTGCTGGAACCGATGGAATTTGAGCGTTCAGGCGAGGTGCGTTACGACTATCTGCTGGGCATTGCCGCGCTGGACAGCGGCAAATCAGACAAAGCGACGATCGCATTCGAGCGCGTGCTGACGGTGGATCCCAATTTTGCCGGGGCGCGTCTGGATATGGCGCGCGCCTATTACCAATTGGGCGACTTGCCGCGCGCCAAGACCGAATTTGAAACCGTGCTCAATGCCAATCCACCGGAAACGGCGCGTGTCACCATCCAGAAGTACCTGGCCTCGATTGATTCGCAAATGCATGCCAAGGATAACCACCTCACCGCTTATCTTGAAGGTTCGGTCGGCCACGATACCAACGTTAACGCCGCCACTTCACAGGGGCTGATTGCAGTGCCCGCCTTGGGTAACCTGGTATTTACCCTGAATAACAACAGCGTTAAGAATGCAGACGATTATCTCGGAGTGAACGGCGGGGTGAATATATTTCATCCGGTGAGCGACACGGTGGCGCTCTATGCGGGCGCAGACGTGCGCCAGCGCGGCAACATGACCCAAACCCAATTTGATACGCTAAACCTGAGTGGGAACGTCGGCGGAATATTCACTCTCGGCAAGCAGGACAGCCTGAAAATTGGCTTGGTGGATGGAGATTACACCTTGGGCACGGTTCGCTACTATGACAACATTGGAATCAATGAGGAATGGCGCCATGTATTCAGCCCGGCTAACCAGATGTCTGTTTTCGGCCAGCAAATGAGCTATCGTTTTTTGGATAGCGCAATGTATAACCAGAATTTTGATCAGGATGTGATGGGGGCAAACTGGATGCACGTCATGCCAGATGGCAAGTCGTCGGTGTTTGGCAGCCTGTTTCTGGGACAAGAATATGATGTTACCGGGCTGCGTCCGGATGGCGGGAAACGCTTCAACGGACTCCGCATCGGCGGGCAAGACGCATTGAATGACAAGACGGAACTTTTCGCCAATATTGGCTTGAATGACGGTATTTACACAAAAGAGAACACCCTTTTCCTCAGCACCCGCCACGATACCCTGACAGACGCTACGGTAGGGGTTAACTGGCACTGGGACAAGCTTTGGTCAGTGCGTCCGCAATTGGCATGGACGCACAACCAATCCAATATTTCGATATACGGCTATGATCGCGTTGATACATCGGTGACGGTACGGCGCGATTTCAATTGATCTGGGGTGAGCAAAGATGTTCAAGAGAAACTTATGAATAGCCAACGATTGCAGGTAGTATTTTCACTGCTGATGGCCGGGCTGATGTTTGCTGGCGACGCCTGGCCGGCGCAGGCGGGGCGCGTGCAGTTCGTCAACGGCGACGTGGAGGTGACGACGGCTGCGGGGGCGACCCATGCGGTGCATAAAGGCGACCCGGTCAACGAAGGCGATACGATTACCTCGGCGAAAACAGCCTCGGCCCAAGTCAAGATGCAGGATGGGGGCTTCATTGCAGTGCGCCCAGACACCAAACTCAAATTTGACAGCTTCAAATTCGGCGGCAAAGCAGGAGAACCGGAAAACAGCTTCTTCTCCCTGTTCAAGGGCGGCTTCCGTGCCGTCACCGGGCTGATAGGGCGCATCCGGAAAGAGGATTACCATATCACCACCCCGGTTGCGACCATCGGCATTCGCGGCACCGACCATGAAACCGTATTGGTATTGCCGGACAACCCGCTGGTTGCGGCGGGTCAGGCGGAACCGGGCGCCTACAACAAGGTGAACCTGGGCGAGACCAGCATCACCACGGACAAGGGCACGATCAACGTGCTGCCGAACCAGATGGGGTTTGCGGGTGGGCTGAACCTGCTGCCCGAGATCAAGCCGATCAATACCAGCCTGTTCACCGTGATTCCAAAGCCATCACCCGGAGCGAATATGGATAGCGGCAAAGGGGGAGATCAGGGAGCGCGTGAGACAGCCGTGGTGGATGCCACAGGTTCTACGGCGGGAGGTACCACTAATGTAACCGGGATTGACAGTGCATCAGAGTTGCCCAGTATTGTTCCGCCAACGGTGGTGGTCAACCCGGCAACTGCATTGGGAGTCGTGACGGCGCCATTCGTGAATACCGATATCACATGGGATGTTGCGAGTTTGGATTTAGGCAATGGATTTGGAAAAGAAGGGCCGCCAGGCAATGTTTCTTCGATACCGAACCCGACCAGTTTCTTTGCTAGTTATGACTGTGGTCAGTCATGTAACCAAACCTCCTCTAGCATCACGCTAAACGGAGGAACCAATGTAGGTTCTTCGGATGCTACAACCGGTATACAGTGGGGTTATTGGACGGGCGTCAGTTCAGCAACAGTGATAATTACGGGGACGGGCGGTTCGACGAACACGTATACCAGTCCCGGAGTGATCAGTTGGATCACGGCCCCTGCGAGTTCCTTCATTCTGCCGATGGCGCTGACGGGAACGGCAAGCTATAGTCTAATTGGCGGCACGGCAACAGACGGGACAAACATAGGAACGGTTAACAACGCTTCATTATCGGTCGATTTCACCAAGCAATTAGTCAACATGACCTTGAATGCTTCGGTTACGGTGGCCTACTACCCATATGTGGAGAACTGGTTGGTGACCGGCACGGGTGCGTCACTGGGTTCAGGTCGTGGAAATTCAGGGTTTGCCTTCGCCTATAATCCCACTAATGGGGAAGGAACGTTATCGGCATCTGCTTTATTGAGTGGATTAGTGTGGGGAGAACTGACCGGAAATGGGCTGACAGGTGCCATTCTGAGCTACACATTAAGTAGCGATTCCACCGGCAGCTTGGCTGGTGTGGCGGCTTTGGGTTTGTCGCCATCCACTCCGATCAATACCGCTACGCCTTATCAAGCAGCGTTAACTTCAATGCCAGCAATCTTGGCAACTCCCTATCCAAATTCTACAACCCCCTATTCTGTCGTATCTGATTCGGCGGATGGCGCAATCTTTAATCCGGCAACCCTTGGCTTGGACGGAGCGGGAAATCCAGTCTACTTTCCGCAAATCAGTAGCAATATGACTAGCGCATTGGGAAATACAACCGGCGCACAAAGTGGAACCATCTCTGGGGCAACAGCCATGGACACAGGTACGGATCCTGTGAGTGGAATCAAATGGGGACGCTGGTCGGGGGGGACAATTACTTATACTTCCCTTGCCACAGGTGCGACATATCCCCTGACAATGCCATTGGGAGGACTCCATTGGATATTGCTCCCCGCATCGAGTGGCCCCAATTACCTGCCGGTATCCGGGACATATAACTATGTTCTGGCAGGTGGCACAAACCCAACCGACCAGTCAGGCAATGTGGGCACGCTCAATAGTGCATCGCTGACTGCCAACTTCTCAACAATGACGGTGAATATAGCGGCAAGCGTAACTGTGCCGTACGACGGCATCACTCTTAATGGCAGTGCAACGGGAGTGCCGATTCAGAATGGTATGACTTTTGACACTAAAGGAACGTCAGGCACTACGACCTGTACCGGTTCGTGCGGCAGCGTTAATGCTGGCAGGGCCGTAGGTGCCTTTACCCAGAACGCGCTTGGCGCGGCAGTGACGTATGGCATGCAGACTGGCAGCACCCTCGGAAGCCCGACATACGTTGTTGGCGGAGTAATCGCTTTTCACCGCTAAGCGCTGTTTAGCTACTTCGACTCCATTACCCACACCCCCGTCCAGTCATCAGGCGGCGGGGTTTGTTTGAGGATTTGCGCGCGCTCGATGTAAAGCTGGCTGGGCTTGTCATTGGGGTTGATGGCCAGACATTCGCCGAATACCCTAATCGCGGCATCCCACTTGCGGGCGCGATAAGCGGATAGTCCGTCCTTGAACAGTCCCAGCACCTCGCCTATGCCGGGGAAGCTCTCCGGAGTGTGGTAAGCGAGTATTTCATACACCGCCACCGGCTGGGTCTTGCCCTTGACCACAACCAGATCAACCTCCCGTTGCCGATAGGTGCCTTGCAGTTTGCGCATGGTGAATTCGCTTATCAGAATTTTTGCGCCGTATTGCTTGCAGGCCGATTCCAGACGGGCCGCGAGGTTCACGCCATCGCCGATAATGGTATATCCCATTTGTTTGTTGGTACCGATATTGCCGGCAACCACCGTATCCGTATTCAGTCCAATCCCAATATTGACCGGCAACTTGCCTTCCGAAATGCGCTGCCGATTCCACTTGTTAAGTGTGTTAATCATGGCGATAGCCGCACGCACAGCCCGGTCGGCATCATCTTCGTGTGCGTCGGGGATGCCGAATGCCGCCATGATGGCGTCGCCGATGAACTTGTCCAGCATCCCCGCCTCTTTCTGGATGCAATCCACCATCAGCGTGAAGTATTCATTGAGCAGCGACACCGTGCCCTGCGCACCAATCTGCTCGGCAAGCGTGGTGAAGCCGCGTATATCGGAAAACATCACGGTGGCTTCCACGTTCTGCCCGCCCAGCACTTCCGCGCCCCTCGCCACCATCCGGTCGGCAATACGGGGATCCATATAACGCGACATGGTTGATTTAAGGCGTTTCTCATTGCTGATGTCCTCGATCACTATCATCGAGCCGATGCGCTTCTGATCAATGTTGAGCAGCGGCTGCACGGTAATATTGACCGAAAGCTTTTCCTCGCCAGCTTGCAGCGGCGCATCCACCATTGTTTGCTGTTCGCCGGTATCAATCACCAGTTGCAGCTTGTCCATAATCCAGGCGTTGTCGCCGATAAAGTATTCTGCAGCAGTTCGATGCAGGATGTCAGCCGCCGCAACGTTGAGGATGCGCGAGCAGGCGGCATTGCAGGTGGCGATTTTGCCTGCCTCATCCAGCGTAATAATGCCGTTGGACATGGATTCCAGCATCGCATCATTGTAGTTTTTCATCGTCTGAACGTCTGCAAACAACTTGGCGTTTTCCAGCGCGATCGATACCTGCGCGGTGAAAGCGCGCAGCCGCGCTTCATCCTCATGGGAAAACGGGCCGCCGTGTTTATTGAGCACCTGAGTCACGCCTATGGTCTTGCCTTGCTTGTTGACTACCGGCACGCACAGGATGGAACGCGTAAAAAAACCGGTTTTTTTGTCGAACGCCGGATTGAAGCGTAGGTCGGCATAAGCATAAGGGATATTGATGGTCTTGCCAGACATGAACACCGCACCGGCAATGCCGACATGACAAGGTAGCCGTATCTGCAAGGATTCCAGTCCCTGCCCGACTTCCGACCACAATTCATTGCTCTTCTCATCATGCAAAAACAGCGTCGAACGTTCGGCATTGAGCATGCGCGTCGCCTCGCCCATCACCTTCTGCAACAACGAACCAAGCTTGATGTCGGAAGTCATCTCGGACACGATGTTGATGAACTCCAGTTCCTGCTTGCGGATATTTTCCAGGCGTTCGATGAACTGCGCGCTTTGCAGTGCCAGCGAACCCTGTGCCACCATCGCCTCGAACAACGACAGATCGCTACGCGTGAAACGCCCTTTCTTCTTGTTCAGAATTTGCGCCACACCTATGGTTACGCCCTTGGCGGTCTTGATCGGCACGCACAAAATGTTACGGGTCACGTAGCCGGTCTGTTCGTCTACGCTGCGGTTGAAACGCGGGTCTGCATAAGCGTCCTGGATAACCACGCCCTCGCCTGTGGTAAACACATAGCCCGCCACGCCTTGGGTATTGAGGATGCGTATTTCGCGCTGGAAATTTCCCATCGCCACACGCGAATAAAGCTCGCTGGTGTCCGAATCATTGAGGAATAGCGTGCCTCGTTCTGCCCCCAACACAGCGGTCGTCATCTCGACCAGCACGTTGAGCACCGTGTCAAGCGAATCAATGGCCGACATCTTGCGCGAAATATCCAGCAGCAATTCCGCCTCGCGCAGCCGTTTTTTTTGCGCCGTGGCAACGGATAAAGTGCTAACACTTTTGGTTGATTTTTCTACCATGTTAAAAGCCTGTGGTGGCTCCGCTAAGTAATCGCGTAAAAATAATTATTCCATTTCTAAATTAAACGAGCATTTTTGTAGGGCGGGCTGTGCCCGCCGGATATGGTTGTCGGGCAAAGCCCGACCTACAGATTATTCTACTTTTAAAATGGAATTGGAATAACTACTTATGGGTGAGCGGTTATTAATGTTTATTCTGCTCCATTTCCTTACGCATTGCACTTATGGTTTCCTGCAATTGCGCAATCTCCGCACGCGCGCCCTGCTTATCAATCTGTAGCGCAGATTCCTTGTTAAACTGTGCCATTTCGAGTTGCTCGCGGAGTGCGGCAGACATAGCCTTGAGTTGCTCAATCTCATTGGCGGAAACGGCATATGCCGCCTGCACACGGGCCTCATTTTCCACACGGGCAGTTTCCAGCAGACTGCGCAAATTTTCAGCCGTTTCCCTCAACTGGATAATCTCGCCCTGATTGGCTGCCAGTATCCGTTGCACCTCTTGTTCGCGCTGAATGTGCGCCCTCTCCAGTTCGTCGCGCAATTCGGCTACAGCCGCTTTCAACTGGATAATCTCCTGATTGGCATCCCTTTTTGCAGTCTGCACCGCATCCTCGCGAGCGATCTGCATCCTCTCCAGTTCTGCGCGCAACTCTACAACTGCGCGCTGCAAATCGCGCACTTCCGTTGTGAGATCTTCTTGTCCCGCACCTACAGTTTTAGCAAGCGCCACCAATGCCTCCGACCCGATCGATACGGTATTTATCTGCTTTCATATATCGCTGATGCGTCAACACTATTGCCAACCAAACACATGAATTACAGCATTCTACATGATGAATAACTTACAGTATGAAAACCGCCCATTGGGGACAAGAAACCGGGGAAAGGTCAGGTTGGTAATGTGGATTATTGCCATAATGTCATAATATCTTAATAATAATATAATAATGTGGCCTAATCAGACCCGGTGCATTTTTTTGGGTCGCCTACTCAGAAACGAATAGTATTGCGCACAGCAAAAATGTACCATTCGCATTATCCGGATTCCGAAGTAATCCGGTTGTCACCGGTTAATAATAAACCAGCATGCATTTCGAAATTTCAGGGACAGCGAACTGGAATCATGACTGAACAAACGGGACTGATATATTGGAGGATTGTTAATGCCGTTTGAGCTTGTTGAAAGCATTGTCACGGATCATATCGCACCGTTGGTACTGATCATTGATGATGAATTTACCAGTCGCGCCATACTGGAAAAGGTGGTGCGCAATGTGCAAAAAAATATTATCGTAAAAACATTTTCTGATCCCGTCGCCGCAATGGAATGGGTACGGACAAGTCAGCCCGATCTGATCATACTGGATTACATGATGGGCGGCATGAGCGGGTTGGAAGCCGTGCAGCAAATCAGGCGCATCGCCTCCCTTGAAGGGGTGCCCATCGTGGTTGTCACCTCTCTGGAAGAACGCGAAATCCGCTATCAGGTGCTGGATGCGGGTGCTACCGACTTTATTACTAAGCCGATAGACCCCTACGAATGCCGAGTGCGTTGCCGCAACATGCTATCCTTGCGCATGCAGCAGAAAATCATTTTGAGCCGTTCACAGTTCCTGGAGTATCGCGTGGCCGATGCCATCAGACTGATACACCAGCGCGAACAGGAAACGTTGTTCCGGCTGGCGAAAGCAGGAGAATACCGCGACCGCGACACTGGAGACCACATCCTGCGCATGGCCCGCTATTCGCGCTTTATCGCCGAAGCGCTTGGCCTGCCGCAGGATAGGTGCGACCTGATTGAAGCCGCCGCGCCAATGCATGACATAGGCAAGATCGGCATGCCGGATAACATTCTGCTCAAGCCAGGAAAACTGTCACTGGATGAATTCGATGTAATGAAGGCACACCCGCTGGTCGGTTACCAGATACTGCAAAATAGCCCCTCGAAATATCTTAGTTTGGGAGCGGATATTGCGCTTGGACACCATGAGAAATATGACGGCAGCGGCTATCCTTACGGCATCAAGGGTGACAAAATCCCGCTGGAGGCACGCATCGTTTCCGTCGCTGATGTCTATGATGCGCTTACATCTAATCGCCCTTACAAGAAACGTTGGACCAGCGATGAAAGTCTGTCCTATCTTATAGCCCAGAAGGGCAGTCATTTTGATCCTGACTGCGTGGATGCGTTTGTCTCGCAATTCAACAAGGTGAGCTTCATACAACAACAGCTCCCCGGCATCGAAGAACTCATTCTGGCGTAATGCGACTATTAGGCGAATTCTTAAAGTGGCTTCGTCACGACGGCGGCGAACGTGAACAGGCCATGCTGCGGGTCATCTTCGCACTGGTCATTTTCGCCCATCTGTTTTCCGTTAACGTTCAGGATAATGCAGGGATTCAAAATGTCGTCCTGACGTTCTCCGGTGTCTTCCTCGCTTTTTCCATCCTGTTCATGTCCATCGTGTTCCGTAGCCGGGAACCGTCAGAAACACGGCAGTTGCTGGCCATGTTCTCCGATATCGGAGCCGTCTCGTTCGTCATGCTGATGACCGAGGAAACCGGTACGCTACTCTATGGCATCTACCTTTGGGTCATTGTTGGCAACGGCCTGCGCTACGGCACAAAATCCCTGCTCCGCTCATATGTATTGAGCATTGCCGGATTCGTCACGGTGATTCTGTTCAATGATTACTGGAGGCAGCACAGCACGCTGTCCATCGCTCTGCTTCTCACCTTGCTGCTGATCCCGCCGTACATCTTCAAGCTGGTACAGCGCCTGAACCAAGCGATCAAACACGCCGAGGAAGCCAACAAGGCAAAAAGTATTTTCCTGGCGAATATGAGCCACGAAATGCGCACACCGCTGAACGGCGTGATCGGGATCAGCGACCTGATTCTGGAAACTCCACTGAACGCGGAGCAGCGCGATTTTGTCCAGACCCTGCGCGGCTCGGGACGCATCCTGCTCAAATTAATTGAGGACGTATTGGATATCTCCCGGATCGAAAGCGGCAAGCTGGTCGCCGAGGTCGCAGACTTTGACCTGCATGGATTGGTCAACAGCACCATGGAGATGTTCGCACCTCAGGCGGAAAAAAAAGAACTGCAACTGCGCACGCACTATTCGCCGGAAACCTGTTTTTTGTTGCGCGGCGACATGCAGCACTTGCGCCAGGTCATTATCAATCTGGTCGGTAACGCAATCAAATTCACCCATGAGGGCGCGGTGGAACTGCGGGTAAGCACACTGACACAAGACAAGGCGACGGCGCGCCTCCGCTTTGAAGTCGCCGACACCGGCATTGGCATCCCGCATAAATCACAGCAGGCCATCTTCGAGAGCTTCACCCAAGCCAATTCACACATCACCAGCAAGTATGGCGGTACTGGTCTGGGCACCACCATCTCGAAACAACTTGTGCTGTTTATGGGCGGACAAATCGGCCTGCACAGCGAAGAAGGCAAGGGCAGCATGTTCTGGTTCGAACTGCCATTCGAAAAACAGCCGGAAAGTCGAACGCTGAAGGAATTGCCGACCCTGAGCCAGATGATGCGTGTAATCGCCGCAGGCATGCCGGACAACGAACAGGCCACTCTTGCGGAATGCATGTCAGGATGGGAAGTCCGCTACGATCACGTGGCCTCTCACGAACAGATATTGGCGCTTCTGGGCCAAATTCAGTCCGGTGATAAGCACCCAGCCGTCCTGTGCCAGCCGCAAGCGCTGGGCAGCAACGCCCGCGATTTCGCCGCCAGAATCTGGGCAAACTATGCGCCCGACGATATATCGCTGATACTGGTCGACCCCGACCTGTCTGAAAATAGCGAGGAAGCATTGCTCAAAATGGGTTATGCCTGCCTGCTGCGGACGCCGTTGGATCGCTCGCTACTGTTTAATGCGCTCCATGGCGTAATCTCCACGCGCGCTTCGGCTGACGATGTCGTTTCCTTCATGGAGCGTTACCGGCAAAACAGCCACGGGAAACGCAGCCTCAACATTCTGGTGGCAGAGGACAACGGTACCAATCGCAAGATCATCTCGAAGATACTTGAACGCGCAGGCCACATCGTCGAGTTGGTGGAGAATGGCGAACAGGCGCTGGATGCGATGGAAAGCAGGCGTTATGATCTTGCGATATTGGACATGCACATGCCGGTGATGGCCGGGATGGACGCAGTGCGCATCCATCGCGTTACCGAGCGGCAGGAACCACGCATGCCCATCATCATTCTGACTGCCAATGCAACCACCGAGGCCAAGCGCGAATGCGAGGAAGCGGGCGCGGATGCCTTCCTAACCAAACCAATAGATGCCGTCAAACTGCTCGATACCGTGGCAAAGCTTACTGCAACGCTCGACGAAACAGCCCTCGTGCCCAAGCCTGCATCCGCTCCACCGCAGGCAACCACCAAGGATGCGCTCTTGCTCAACGAACGTACCCTACATTACCTGAACATGCTGGGCGAGGGAGACAACAACTTCTTGCACTCCATCGTTCATGGATTCATTTCCGAAGGGGAGCACTTGGTCGAAGCCATGCAGACGGCGCTCGCCAAGCGCGAATACGTTACGTTCAAGGAATTGGCCCACACCATGAAGGGCAGTGCCGGCAACATCGGCGCGGAAAAGTTGTTTCAGACTAGCCGCGAAATCTCGCAGCTCAGCCATGCGGAGTTGCAAGATGTCGCAGAAGACCTGCTTAGCCAGACCCGTAACAACTTCAATGCTGTCAGACAGGCGCTGAACCGCTATCTGGAAACATCGTAGACAAGGACATGTAGGTAAGCCCATTTGCGGGGCAGCCTGACCTACTTACAACGTAAGCGCCATTTCCCTCTCACGCGGCATCGTAACGTGATGGTGTTTCGGTTCATTATTCTCGAAAAGTTTCTGCTGCGAACGCACGAAGCGATCCATCACCTTGAGGTCTTTTTCACGCAGTTGCAACGCGGCATCCACCCAGATGGCGGTGATGTCCATCAATTCCTGATAACTGACCGGATTGAAACGCTGCTTGGCCTTCTGTACCGCCATATAGCCGTTGGAGTGGCGCGCTTGTTTGCGCACATAGTCGTACACCGCCTCCTCTCCTTCGCCATCTTCCACCAGCACGTCTACCAAACCCATTTCGTGCAGCTCTTGCGCGCTGTACAGCTTACCACTCAAAATCATTTTCTCGGCCTGCATCGGACCGATCTTGCGTGCGACAAAGCTGTATGCGCCCATGCCTGGAAACAGGTTGAACAGGATTTCCGGGAAACCCATCTGGCTGCTGCGTTCGGCGATTATGATGTCGCTGGTCAATGCAGCCTCGAAACCGCCGCCCAGTGCATCGCCCTGCACCAAAGAGATCGTGATCAGCGGCGAATCGCAGTGCCTTATTCTGGAAGCCATCGCGTTGATACACATCCTCGCATAATGCATCAGTGCTTGGCGATCACCTTTTCTGATCAACTCTCTGAATAGCGCAAGTTGCCCGCCAAGGTTGAAGACACCGGGAATTTGTGATGCAAGTATCAGATAGTGTATCTGGTGCAGCTCACCGTCCATCCACAAGTAGCCGCCGCAATTTTCAATGGATTCGTGATACTGCCGCAATTCTTCCAGCAGCACCAGATTGAAGCAGGGCACTGCTTCTGGATTCATCTTCACCCAGAAAATTCCATGCTTGGCATCAAACCGTGTAGACAATTGTTCGTAGCCAATCTCCAGCGGGTTTACTAAGCCCGGCAAAATTTCCACTTTTCCCATTTCACACCTCCTCAAGTCTGTTCCATGTCTTGAAAAATCGCCGCATTTTCACAAGAGGCGATCTCCTTTCATCACGTTGCCTAAATTAACAACATAGTCAAACAGTCAAGCGAGGAATAACAACGAAAAATAGGGGCATTTAACGACTTGTAGGAAAATTTGCTACACGTGTGTTGCTATCGTGTCAGATATAATTGTACGCAGTCCACTTTCGCCATTAGCCATGCCCGCCATCCAGCTTTTACCCGACTTGCTCATCAACCAAATCGCCGCCGGTGAGGTGATCGAACGCCCGGCTTCCGCACTGAAAGAATTGCTGGAGAATAGCCTGGACGCAGGCGCGACTGAGATCGCGGTGCAACTGGAAGGCGGCGGCATCAAACTGCTGCGCGTGCGCGACAACGGCGGCGGTATTGCACCGGATGAATTGCCGTTCGCGCTAATGCGCCACGCCACCAGCAAGATCGTTACACTCGACGACTTACAGCGCGTTGCCAGCATGGGCTTTCGCGGCGAGGCGCTGGCGAGCATGGCCTCGGTCGCACAAGTGACGCTCACCAGCCGCAACGCGGATGCTCCCCACGCCTGGCAGATACAAGCGGTAGATGGCACGCAAAGCGATGCTACGCCCGCCGCGCACGCGCACGGCACGAGTGTCGAAATGCGCGAGCTGTATTTCAACACCCCGGCACGACGCAAATTCCTCAAGTCCGAAGGCACCGAATTCGCCTACTGCGAAGAAGCTTTCAAGCGCATTGCCCTGTCGCGCCCAGATGTCGCGTTCAGCCTGCAACACAACAACCGCGTGGTGTGGCAACTGCCCTCCCAAACTTTGCAACAGCGTATCTCCGCCTTGCTCGGCGACGAATTCGCCCAAAGCGCCGTAGCCGTTGATCGCCAAGCGGCGAACCTGCGCCTGTATGGCATGGCTTCGCTGCCCGCTTACTCGCGCGCCACGCGCGATGCGCAGTATTTTTTTGTGAACGGACGCTTCGTGCGCGACAAGGTATTAGCCCACGCTGTCCGCCAGGCATATCAGGACATCCTGCACCACCAGCGACATCCTGCTTTCGTGCTGTTCCTCGACATGCCGCCGGAGCAGGTGGATGTAAACGTGCATCCGGCCAAGAGCGAAGTGCGCTTCCGCGAGAGCCAGTCCATCCATCAATTTGTATTTCACACCTTGCATCAGGCATTGAGTACGCCGATAGCGGAAAGTAATGCAGCCACTGCTGCATCCGGGCAAACAGCGGAAAGAAATCTCACGGGGAACGCCCCCGCTTCCTATTTCCAGCAACACAAAATACCGCTTGGCGCCGCGCAACAGGAAGCTGCCTATCGCCTATGGGAAGTGCAAACAAAGGGAGAAATACAGGAGACATCGAACTCTGAACTAACGCCACTCTTACCCCTTACCCCTTCGCCCTTCACCCAAGATGAAGCTCCTCTCGGCTACGCCCTCGCCCAACTCTCCGGCATCTACATCCTCGCGCAGAACGAACAGGGGCTGATCGTGGTGGATATGCACGCCGCGCACGAACGTATCGTCTATGAAAGACTCAAAACCGCATTAGACCAGCAGCAAATGCCCACCCAACCGCTGCTGATCCCGGTGAGCTTCGCCGCCGATGCGTTGGATGTCGCCACCGCCGAAGAAGAACAGGAAGCGCTGGCACAACTCGGTTTCGACATCGCCCCGCTCTCACCCACCACGCTGGCGGTGCGCAGCATGCCCGCCATGCTCAAGCAGGGGCACGCCGAAGAGGTAGCGCGCGACGTGCTGCATGAACTGCGCGAATACGGCGCCAGCCGCGCCCTGACCGAGCGGCGCAACGAACTGCTCGCCACCCTCGCCTGCCATTCCGCCGTGCGCGCCAACCAGCAACTAAGCATCCCCGAGATGAACGGCATCCTGCGTGAAATGGAACGCACCGAACGCTCTGGCCAATGCAACCACGGACGCCCAACCTGGTTCCAGATTTCGTTGGCTGAACTCGACACGATGTTCATGCGCGGCAAATGAAACAGTTGTTAGACGTAAGTTGGAAGACGTAAGTTATCAACTTATGAGTTACTGAGCATGACCACATCCAAAAATCCAACGCCGTTAACTAACGACTTGCGTCTTACGTCTAACAACTCGAATTTACCCACCACCACGCGTATCGCCTTCGCCAGTTTCATCGGTACGGCTATCGAGTTTTACGATTTTTACATTTATGGACTCGCCGTGGCGATGGTGATCGGACCGGTGTTCTTCCCCGGTAGCGATCCCGCAGCACAGGCGTTGAATGCGTTCCTCACTTTCGGCATAGCATTTCTTGCCCGGCCGCTCGGGGCATTGTTATTCGGGCACTTCGGCGACCGCATCGGCAGGAAAACAACTCTGGTCGCTTCGCTGCTGGTTATGGGTATTTCCACTACGCTGATCGGTGTGCTGCCCGGCTACGATCTTTTCGGCTGGGCCGCCCCCGCCCTGCTCTGCCTGCTGCGCTTCGGCCAAGGAATCGGCTTGGGAGGTGAATGGGGCGGTGCGGCTTTGCTGGCTGCGGAATATGCGCCGCAAGGTAAGCGCGGCTGGTATGGCATGTTCCCGCAACTTGGGCCACCCGTCGGTTTCCTGTTTGCAGTCGGCGGCTTTTTGTTGCTGTCGCACTTTCTCGACGATGCGCAATTCCGCGCCTGGGGATGGCGCATCCCCTTCCTTGCCAGTGCCGTGTTGGTCATCGTCGGCCTCTATGTGCGCTTCAAACTCGCCGAGACGCCGATATTCGCAAAAGCCTTGGTAACACAGCAACCAGTTAAGCTGCCATTGCTAGAATTGTTATCCCATCATGCTGCATCTTTGCTGCTAGGCGCACTTTCCATGGTCGTGTGTTACGCACTGTTCTACATTTCCACGGTGTTTTCCTTGAGCTACGGTGTCACCACACTCGGCATCCCGCGCCCGCAATTCCTGTCCATGCTGTGCGTGGCGGTTATTTTCATGGCAGCGGCCACGCCGCTTGCGGCCTGGGCGGGCGACCGTTATGGTCGCCGTCCGGTGCTGCTCGTTGCGGGCAGTGCGGCATTTCTATCCGGCTTTCTGCTCGCCCCCATGCTGGGCAGTGGCTCGCCGTGGCTGATCACCGTATTCCTTTCCCTCGAACTATTCCTGATGGGGGCCACCTTCGCGCCGATGGGGGCGCTGTTGCCGGAACTGTTTCCGACCTCGGTGCGATATACCGGCGCAGGCGCGGCTTACAATCTGGGCGGAATACTCGGCGCTTCACTTGCGCCTTACCTCGCACAGCAACTGGTGCTGCACGGAGGACTCGCTTGGGTGGGAGGCTATGTTTCTGCCGCTGCCGTGATCAGCTTGCTGGCCGTATTGGCGATGCGGGAAACACGGGATAGAGAACTGGTTTGAAGCCAAATATTTCATTAACTCGTCATTCCCGCGCAGGCGGGAATCCAGATGATAAAAAGATTCCCGCGAAGCAGGACAACATCCCGGTTTTGTCCGCGTTGCGGAGTATTTATCTTAGCTGGATTCCCGCCTACGCGGGAATGACGAAGTGTTGTGCAAAGGATTATTCGGGATGAAAAATTTGCCCCCCGCTATCTTCTTGATGGGCCCCACCGCCAGCGGCAAGACTAACGTCGCGGTGGAACTGGCGCAGCGCCTGCCGGTGGAACTCATCAGCGTGGATTCGGCGCTGGTGTTCCGCGACATGAACATCGGCACCGCCAAGCCGGATGCCGCCATCCTCGCCCGCGCACCGCACCACCTGATAGACATTATCGATCCCACAGAAGCCTACTCCGCCGCCGCCTTCCGCCATGATGCGCTACGCCTGATGCAAGACATCACGCAACGCGGCAAGATTCCGCTGCTCGTCGGCGGCACCATGCTTTACTTCAAGGCGCTGCGCGAAGGACTCAGCGACCTGCCGCAATCCGATCCCGAAATGCGCGCCGCGCTCGATGCCGAAATCGCGCAACACGGCATCCAGCACCTGCACCAGCAACTTGCGCGAGTTGATGCGGAAACTGCCGCGCGCCTGCACCCGACCGACACGCAACGCATCCAGCGCGCCATGGAAATCTACCGCCTCACAGGGCAACCCATGTCCGCGTTGATCGGCCAACAGGAAAGCACCGAACTGCCCTACCGCATCACTTCCATCGCCCTCGTCCCCTCCGACCGCGCCCAACTCCACGCCCGCATCGCCACCCGCTTCAAGGCTATGCTGGCACATGGCCTGCTGGATGAACTGCGCGCCCTGCGAAAAAAATATCCGCTACACGCAAACATGACCTCGATGCGCTGCGTCGGCTACCGTCAGGCATGGCAATTCATGGAAGGCGAAATCAATGAAGCGCAACTGTTGGAAACCGGTCTCGCCGCGACGCGGCAATTGGCGAAACGCCAGCTAACCTGGCTGCGTTCCATGCCGGAGAATATTGAACTGGATTGCCTTGCGCTTGATTTAGAGCGGATGGTGTTCGATAAAGTCGAGAAATTTGTGATAACGTGATACGAAGATAAACGTCTACGCGGACTATGCTGAGGCAACGTTAATCAAGCGAAAGGTTTAAACATGAACGTAGCTCAAAAGATTGCTGCACTTTTAGCAAAACGCCACTTTCTAATCTACATTAGGAAATAGCCCAAGTAGGGCGGAACGCATAGCGGTTCCGCCGAATGGCTTCAATTTGTAGCGGAACACCCCTGCGGGGCTTCCGCCCTACGTTTCCATACCACCACTCGGAGGAACACCATGACCACCATCAATTTCAAACGCGAAATTTCAGACACTTTTGACCACGCCATCGACCGCGCAACCAAGGCGCTGGCCGCCGAGGGCTTCGGCGTTCTCACCCGCATCGACATGCACAGCAAGATCAAGGAGAAAACCGGCAAGGACATCATCCCCACGGTGATCCTCGGCGCGTGCAACCCGAATCTGGCGTATGAAGCTTACACCGCGAACAGCGACGTGGCGAGCCTGCTACCGTGCAACGCGGTGATCCGCGAAGTGGCACCGGGGAGGATTTCGCTGGAGTTCGCCAAGCCGACCGCGATGATGCAGATACTTGGCGACACCGAACTTGCCAATCTGGCACGCGAGGCCGATGTAAAGATCGAACACGCGCTGGAGAAAGTATAATAACCTTTTTAAATCAAAGGTTAATTAAAATAGACTTCTGTTCCTGTAAATGACTATATGTAGTAATCAAAAGCTGATTTCTTACTACATCTTGTGTTATTTAAAATAACGTGATAAAAAGCCGACTTCTTCGCAAGAGGATGTGATGTAAAGATAGGGAACGGGTCATGATTGAACTTTATAAAAATGCCATATTTTTAGAGGGGAAACAATGAATCAGCATCAGGAGTTCCACTACGGTTTTCACCATCAGGATCATTCGGAAAAATATACGCAACAACAAATGGGTATGAGTGAACAAGTCACTGGCGAGACGAACGACCGTGAGTCGATGTTGGATGAACTTGAAAAAATGATGTTTGAACGGGCAAGGTAGCCGAAGATGCCAGGGTGCCTCTAAACTTTTAAAGCCCCCCAAAACGTCTTCTGCGCGGAAAACATCTTCCACGCCTTGTTTAGTTTGAAGCGCTGATCCATGTAATCGCGCTCGATCCAGCCACGAATCAGGATAGTGGATTCTTGCTGTGACCCTGCGTCCACCTCATCCAACAGGCGCTGCGCTACCGCAATATCGTTCATCGTGCCCAAGATGTCTTGCAACGTGGTCAGCGCGGACAGATAACGTTTGGCTTTAAACGGATCAAACAGCGAAGCAAATATTTCCGCACTGTAACGAAGCTTCTTGCAGGCAATGCGCAGCATATGCAGTTGGCTGGGATTGGCTGTGGCGATATCCTTTCCGCGCTTGTCCACCTGTCGGCTGCGTTTATCCAGAATTTGAGCAGCAAAACACGGCAGGGTTAAACCGTCCGCAGCCGGTTCATTCCAGTAGTCCCCGTGCATCCATGCGCCGAAGCGCAGCAAAAAGCGCTGATAGTCCTGCGATTGCAGCCTGCTTTCCACAGCGGCATGGTGTTGTTCGCGCAGTTGTTCGCTGGCGTGCAACAAGCGCAGCTCACCCTGTTCCGGCAGGCGCGCACGATACGTCGCCAGAATTTTCGTCACGAACACGTCCCATTCGCGCAAGCGACCCAACTCCACGCACAGTTCCGCCACTTGCTCATGCAGCTTGGTCAGTTCATCGTCGGCCCGGAACGATGCCGTTATCGTCAGCACCACGCGCAAACGGCGTAGCGCGACGCGCACCTGATGCAAGTATTCCTCATCCTGTCTTTGTATGGTGCCGGAAATATTGGCTTGCAGATGCAGCAGGCAAGAGCCGATCATGCTTTGCATGGCGGAAGCAACGCCCGGTGATTTTTCCAAGCTGGGGAAACTCGCCTTGCCCACAGCCGGTTGGGCCGCACTGTGAAGCAGATAACCGTATTCTGCCTTGCTGGTGTGCTCAACTTCCAGCGGCACGATGTCGAGCAGGGCTTGAGCCAGCTTGAATAACTGCACAGATTCACCGGATTTGAGTTCGAGTTCCAGTTCGGAAATCGGGCGGCTTGCCTGCCCTGCCCGAATTTCGCCGCTATCCAGACTGAGTTCTATTTCCGCTCCATCGAAAACCACCATGCGGGAGGTACGGGAAAAATCCGTCACGAATAGCGGCTGTAATTTTTTGCGCAAAGCGAGCGGCAGAAGCTTGCTGGCGTTGCTATCCAGCGCATCGAAGTCGAGCGCCTCACCGGCTACCGGCACTTCCCATTCGTTGCGCTGATGCAGCCCAGCCTGTACCCCGCCGCCGCCTTTCAGGGTTTGCAGCCATCGCTTGCCGATACGGCGCAAACGCAAAGCCATCGCACGCTGGCACAGTTTTAGATCGGGAGTGTCGTAGTAAACGTTGTACAGCTTGCGCGTGGCGGCGCGTGACGATGCCAAAGTTTTGAGCAAGGGATGGCGCTTGAGCCGGTTCAAGTGCTCAGGTGCGATGCGCAGTTTGAGTTCGGTTTCGACGGACATGTCTGCTCCAGCAATAGCAGGAGCGACATACTATACACGCACTTCCGATTTCAAACTGTCTGTCCGACCGCATTCCCGGATGCCCACGCCCACTGGAAATTATAGCCGCCCAACTGCCCGGTGACATCCACTACTTCGCCGATGAAATACAGACCGGGCACATCATTGGACTGCATGGTTTTGGAGGACAGCGCGTGCGTGTCCACGCCGCCACAGGTGACTTCAGCCTTGCTATAGCCCAGCGTGCCGGTCGGGGTAATCTGCCAGCCGTGCAACTTACAGGAAAACTCGGCCAATGTTTTCTCTGAATATTGGTTGAGCGGTTTGTTCTCGGCCAATTGTCCGCACCACACTTCGGCGAAGCGCCTGGGCAAATACTGCGCGAGAAAATTGCTCAGCAACATGCGGCTACCGCGCTGCTGTGCGAATAATTCATGCATGTTGCAAGCGGGCAACAGGTTGATGGAGAGTGGTTGCCCGTGTTCCCAGTAGGAGGATATTTGTAAAATAGCCGGGCCACTCAGGCCGCGATGGGTGAAGAGTAAATTTTCACGGAACGATTGCTTGTCGTAACTCACCACGGCATCCACGGAGATGCCCGCCAATTCTGAATAAACCGCCCATTCTTCAGGATGGAAATTCAGCGGAACCAGCCCCGGCTTGAGCTTGGTCACAGGGATGCCGAACTGTTGGGCGATCTTGTAGCCGAAGGGGGTGGCGCCAATCTTGGGAATGGACAGGCCGCCAGTTGCGATCACCAATGACTGCGTTTTGAATATGCCACGACTGGAGGCGACCTGAAATACATCTTTCTTACCAATATTCTGAATGTTGCAAGGTACGCACCAGCCCACACCAGCCGCATCGCACTCGCCCTTGAGCATGGCGATGATAGCTTCCGAGCCTTCATCGCAGAATAATTGCCCCAGCGTTTTTTCGTGGTAACGGATGCCGTGCTTGTCCAGCAACGCGATGAAATGTTGCGGGGTAAAACGCGCCAGCGCGGAGCGGCAAAAATGCGGGTTGCCGGAAAGATAGTTTTCCGGCTTGGTATTGAGGTTGGTGAAGTTGCAGCGCCCGCCGCCGGAGATGCGGATTTTATCCGCCAGCGTTTCGGAGTGGTCGAGCAGCAGCACCGACCGCCCACGCTGCGCGGCGGTCAGGGCGCACATCATGCCCGCAGCACCGGCACCGACGATCAGCACATCTACGGTCTCAGTCATTAGTGCACATATTTCTGCACAAACGCGCTTACGACATCGCGGTATTCTACCAAGCCAATACTACCGCTGTTGATGTGCTCCCCGCCTTCGATGCGCTTCAGGAATTTCGGTTGTGGCGACTGCTCAAAAAGCTGTTGGCTCATCTGCCAGGGAATTAACCTGTCCCACGTGCCGTGGATGAACAACACCGGAATCTTCAACTTGCCCACTTTATTCAGCGAGTCGAAGCGCTGATTCAACAACCAATCCACAGGCAGGTAAGCATATTTGCGCTTGCCCATGTCGTACATGGAAGTGAAGGTGCCTTCGGTTATAAGCCCCGCCGCCTCCGGATGACGTACGGCGAGATCAATCGCAATCGCGCCACCCAATGAATAACCGTAAATGAAAGTGTGCCGGGGTGAGCTGTCGTGCTGCTTGAGCAAATAATTCCAGATGGCCTCGGCGTCCTCATATACCTTTGCTTCGCTGGGTTCGCCCCCAGTGCTCTTGCCATAACCGCGATAATCCGCCACCAGCACGTTGTAGCCAAGATTGTGCAACCATAGCGTATGCTCCAAATGGTTGCTGAGGTTGCGATCATTGCCGTGCAGATAAAGAAAGGTCGGCGCGTCTGATTTATCCGCCGGAACCCACCATGCATACAGCTCGCCCTGATCTGCGCCACTCCCCACCGGAATGCGCAGTTCATCGAACTTCAACCCCAAACGATCCGGAGTGGTTTGCAGCAACGGACTAGGTTCAAAAATATGTTGCCGCTGGGTTGCCCACATATAAGCACAAACGGCGAGGTACAGCAGCAGGGCTGCACTCAGCAACAGCAGAAGGATGCGTTTTGACTTTCTGGACACTATGCCTGCAATTCCATCTGCTTCCAAAGACAGGCTCCCTTGCTGGCCTTGTCTATGTCGAACAACTGCTGTACGTGTTGCGCCAGTTCCTCATCGCTCGCAAGCATCACCCGAACTGCCAGTCGCGGCATGTCGGCAGAAAATGCGGCAGCCTGTGCTTCCTGTTCATCGCCGCCATCGCCCAGCAAGCTATCCTGCCCGCGCGTCATGGCCAGATAGACTTCGCCCAGCAATTCGGTGTCAAGCAGCGCGCCGTGCAAGGTGCGATGCGAATTATCTATCTGGTAGCGGTCACACAGGGCGTTCAGATTATTTTTTTTGCCGGGATGTAATTCCTTTGCCTGCTTCAATGTATCAATCACGCTGGAGCAATAGTTACTCAATGCAGGCAAACCGGCCAGTTCCAATTCCTTGTTGAGGAAACCGACGTCGAACGGCGCGTTGTGGATGATGAGTTCCGCACCACTGATGAATTCGAGCAGCGCCGGTGCAATTTCCGCAAACTTCGGCTCGTCCTGCAAACGTTCCAAGGTCAGGCCATGCACTTCTGCCGCGCCCGCATCAATCTCGCGTTCCGGATTGAGATAGCGATGAAAGCTGCGCTCGGAAACCTTGCGGTTGACCAACTCGATGGCCGCCACTTCGACGATGCGATGCCCCTGTTTCGGGTCGAGGCCGGTGGTTTCGGTGTCCAGTACGATTTGTCTCATCACTTCTGCCTATTTTGTTTTTTTAGGACGGTATGCCCGCCGCACTCTAAAAGATGTCGGGCATAGCCCGACCTACAATTTCTGCCCGTTCAAGATTTCTTCAACACCGCGATTGGCCAGTTGATCCGCTCGCTCATTGCCGTCGTGCCCGGCATGCCCCTTGATCCACACCCACTGCATATGATGCTTGCTCGCCAGTTCATCCAGCACTCGCCACAAGTCTTCGTTCTTCACCGGTTTCTTGTCAGCGGTTTTCCAGCCGCGTAGTTTCCAGTTGTGTACCCATGCGGTGATGCCCTGCTGCACGTATTTCGAGTCGGTGTGCAGGATCACTTTGCACGGGCGTTTCAGCGCCTCCAGTGCGCGGATCGCCCCGAGCAGTTCCATACGGTTGTTGGTGGTGTGCGCCTCACCGCCAAAAAGTTCGCGCTCTTTACCCATGGTACGCAACAGCGCGCCCCAGCCACCTACGCCGGGATTACCCTTACAGGCTCCGTCGGTAAAAATCTCAACTGCGTCTTCACTTATTGTCATTAGGATTCCGTTTTGGATTTCTGCGACACTTCTCTGTTCAGCTTGGGCGCAGCCGGCAGCAGCTTGCCCACCAGCGCCTCGTTCCAACTAGGCTTGATCGGACGCATGCCTGGCACACGCTTGATCGCCTGCAAAAAATATACCCCACCGCACACGGCCCACCAGCGGTCACCTGCCGGCTCCATAAAATGCAGACGCTTAATCAACTTCGAGTTGAGCAACGGCGGCGCATAGCAGGCAAAACTTCCCGCCACTACCTCGAACCCGAGCAACGCCAGCCAGTCCTTCATACGCGGCAAGGAAATAAAATTGCCACGCCAAGGGTAGCCCATCTGCGAACCCAGCGCACGCCGCAACCCCCACAGGCTGCGCGGATTGAAACCCGCGATGATGACATGCCCTTCCGGCATCAGCACCCGTTCGACCTCGCGCAAAATCTGGTGCGGGTTATCATTGAATTCCAGCACATGCGGCATTACCACCATGTCCAGGCTGCCGCTGTCGAACGGCAACTCATCCATAACCAGCCTGACTTTTTCATACTGTGCAGATTTGTCGCCATCAGCAGATTTGCAAGCTTGCAGCCCGGCCCTATTCCCCGCCACAGTGCGCAACGGCATGCGGCTGGCGCGCAAAAACTCGTATTCAGTCAATCCCAATTGAACGGCATTGAAACCAAAAATATCGGCCACTGTCTGATCAAAGAATGCCTGCTCGCGCGTCAGCAGGTATTTTCCCTGAGGCGAGGCGAACCAATCGGTTAGCGAATTAGCAGTTGACATGCAGTGCCGTTTCAATCAAATTTGATCCCATGCTCAACATTATTCCTATTCCCGCCTTTAAAGATAATTACATCTGGACGCTGCATGATCGGCAGTACGCCGTTGTAGTCGATCCGGGTGACGCCTCGCCGGTGCTCACATGGCTGCATGCGCATCAACTCAAGCTAACCTCTATCCTGTGCACCCACCATCACAACGACCATGTCGGCGGAATCTGCGAACTGGCACAATTATACAACGTGCCGGTGTATGGGCCACGGCATGAAAATATTCCTTGTGTCAGCCGTGCGGTCAGTGAAGGTGACGTTGTTGAAATTGCGGAACTGGGTATTCAACTCAAAGTGCTAGACATTCCCGGCCATACGCGCGGACATATAGCCTACATGGGTGAAGGATCAGTATTTTGCGGGGATACGCTGTTTGGATGCGGTTGTGGCAGGCTGTTCGAAGGCACGGCTGCGCAATTGCACCACTCGCTGCAACGCTTGGCACAGTTACCAGACGACACGCGGGTATATTGCGCACACGAATACACCGAGGCCAACATCCGCTTCGGCATGGCCTGCGAACCGGGCAATACGCAACTCAAACAGCGCCAGTCGGATGCACGTGCGCTATGTGCCACCGGACAACCAACCCTGCCCTCGACCATTGCACTGGAAAAAGCCACCAATCCATTTTTGCGTTGCACAGAGCCAGAAATCATTCACGCCCTGCGCCGACATGGCCTAACCGACAGTTCCGAACTCAAAGTGTTTACTGCACTGCGCGAGTGGAAGAATAACTTTTAGATTGCGGCTGCGACCATTCTGGTTTATCCTGCGCGCCCTTTCGGAGAGGTGGATGAGCGGTTTAAGTCGCACGCCTGGAAAGCGTGTTTCGGGTAATACCTGAACGCGGGTTCGAATCCCGCCCTCTCCGCCAAATCAATTAGTTACGTCAATATTAATATATTGAAGCCAACTCATAAACACCGATTTATTAGCGGCACTGTGCCTGAATGATCGATTGTTATTCTCTTGTTGTTGTTTCTTTTGACGTGTCGGCAGTGTGCCAAACTTCGAAATAGCTGCGTTAGCGGGTTACCTAGCAACAGTTGAGTAACTATGTCTGTACGGTATCACATCCTTTTGGTTGCCAATTCCATAGCGGTGTCGATATCAGTAAAATTAGAAACTCTCTCACCATTTCTTTCCACCCAACAGAATGTGACTTCTCCACGTTCTGTCATTACATCTCCCTCAACAACGGAAATTTCATTTGCAAATCGCTCAACAACCGTTTTGTTTGTAATATCCAATTCCCATTACTCCTTGGCCTGAATGTCCCGATTTGAGTTAAGCATTCAGCATTGCTTCAATTTCCGCTTCGCTGGCACTCCAGTCTTCCGTTTCGTGACCTGTGGCAAATCCCCGTCGTTCGGCGCGAAAAAAGGCGGCAGTGGCGATCATCTTGTAACGTTCTTCTGGAGTAACGGTGTTTTTCTTGACATTTTTTGCCGGGATACTTTTCGCAGTTGCGGCAGGCTTGCTTGCAGGCGCTTCAGTTTTCGGCGCGCTCACTATTTTGGATGAGATTGGCGCAGTTTCTTTTGTAGCTGCTGCGATTGTTTTTTTTGCTTGATCTGTTGCTGTTTTTTTAGAAGTTGCCGCTACAGCTTTTTTTACCGGATTTGCCGCTGCTTTTGGGGCGACGGTTTTGCTTGACGGGGTTACCGCAGCAACTCTTTTGGCAACAGGTTTTTTGGTTGGAACGGTGTTGGTGGCAGGTGTGGTCGTAGTTTTCTTGCTGTTTGTGGCCATGGCAATTCCTTAATCAAGTCAATAATTGGTTTTTAAACAGGCGCATTATGACGATGGGACGGATTTAAAAACATCGGTGTTTGTCCTATGCCTATACAAAGGACTAGAGGTTAGCGACAATCATTCAACGCAAAATTAAACGACTGCTTATAATTCGATACCGCAATCGTCGTTATCATGGAAGATGCAAAATTGGACAAGGAGGAATGGCCATGAAACATCACAAATACCTCATCATCGGCGGTGGAATGGCTGCCGATTCTGCTGTCCGTGGTATCCGCAAAATCGACCAAAGCGGCACTATTGCCATAATTTGCGATGAGCGTGATCCGCCATATGACCGCCCTCCCTTGTCCAAGTCATTATGGAAGGGCATGCAGTTCGAATCCATTTGGCGCAATTCCCACGAATTGAATGCCAGCGTGCATGTGGGCAAGAAAGTGTTAGCCATCGACCCGGCAAAAAAGACGGCGACTGATAACGCGGGAAACATCTACACCTATGAAAAACTTTTACTCGCTACGGGCGGCTCGGTACGTCGCCTGCCAGATGCAGGTGAAAGCGTGATCTATTTCAGGACGGCAGACGACTACCGGAAGCTGCGTGAACTGAGCCAACGTGGATCGGATTTTGTCGTTATCGGCGGTGGCTTCATCGGATCGGAAGTTGCTGCGGCGCTCGCCATGAACGGGAAACGGGTCACGATGATCTTTCCGTCAAATGGGATCGGATCGCGTGTCTATCCGCAACCACTCGTGGCATTCTTGAATTCTTATTATCAGGAAAAGGGCGTAACGTTGCTCGCGTCTGAGACCGTCAAATCTGTCCGTACTATGGGTGCCAAAACAGTTGTGACTACGGGCAGCGGCACGGAAATCTCCGCAGATGGCGTTGTCGCTGGCTTGGGCATCCAGCCCAATACCGAGTTAGCCGAGCAAGCCGGTCTCGCGATTGACAATGGTATCGTGGTGGACGAGTTTTTGCGCACGAGCAATCCCGACATTTATGCAGCGGGCGATGTGGCGAATTTCTACTCTACCGCGCTGGAGAAACGTGTTCGCGTGGAGCATGAGGACAACGCCAATGTCATGGGCGAAATGGCAGGCAGAAATATGGCTGGACAATCCGAAAGCTATCGTCACCAGCCTTTCTTTTATTCCGACCTGTTTGATCTGGGCTACGAAGCGGTGGGAGAACTTGATGCCAGCCTCGACATTATCGAAGACTGGAAGGAGTCGTTCCGCAAGGGCGTCATTTACTATTTGCGTGACGGACGCGTGCGGGGTGTATTGCTATGGAATACATGGGGACAAGTTGCTGCGGCCACACAGTTGATTGCAGAAAAAGCCATCCATACTCGCCTAACACTGTTGGGGCGGATAAGCGATTAGGTAGGATTATCGAGTAGTTAGACGATCCCGAATATATCAGTGGATTATTCGAGTGCCTGCATCAGGTCATTGATCAGGTCGTCCAAATTTTCCAGCCCAACGGACAGGCGTATCATCGCATCGCTAATGCCGCGCCGTTTCAGTTCAACTGCACTAATGCCGTGATGAGTGGTGGTCACGGGCTGCGTGGCCAAGCTTTCCACTCCTCCTAAGCTTGGTGCAATAGCGAAGAGTTTTAATCGATCCACAACTTGTGCTGCATCATAAATGGAGCTATTCACCTCGATCGTCAGCATGCCACCGAAACCGCGCATCTGCGTTCTTGCCACTGCATGACCGGGGAAATCAGGTAGACCGGGATAAAATACTCGACGAATTCGCGGATGACTTTGCATGGCTTGGGCAATTGCCAAGGCCGAAGCATTCTGGCGTTCCACTCGTACTACCAGCGTTCTGAGACTTCTCGCGAGCAGGCTTGCCACTTCTGGGGCAATCATTTGACCCAGATTCTTGCGCCAATTCCTCACGGGTTCAAGCAGCTCCCCTTTCCCCATCAAGGTTCCAGCGGTGATATCGCTATGTCCGCCCAAAAATTTTGTGGCACTGTGCATGACTAAATCAGCCCCCAATGCGAGGGGATTTTGATTTACAGGCGAAGCGAAGGTGTTGTCCACCGCCACTTTCGCTCCCTTCGCGTGCGCAGTAGCGCAAATCGCCATGATGTCGAAGATTTCAAGAGTGGGATTCGTTGGTGTTTCGAAAAACACCAACTCTACCCCCTGATCCAGAATGGACGGAAGGCGGTCGAGTTCGCTGCCCAGCAAGAAATGAGTGGGAATACCCAGCAGTGGTAATTGTGCGGAAAGTAATTCCAGAGTGCCGCCATAAGCATCCCCAATGCAGACAATTCCTTTGCGACCATGCGCAAAAAACAATGCTGCCTCTGCCGCCATACCTGAACTGAATGCAAAGGCTGCTTCTGCTCCTTCCAACGCAGCGAGCTTGTCTTCCAAGGCACGAATAGTGGGGTTAGAACCGTAGCGAGTGTAGAGATTGCCGACTTTACGTCCCTCCACTACATCCAGCAGATCTGCGGTGGAGTTGAACTTAAAAGTGGTCGTGGTGTAAATGGGCGTGTGGGGCGAACCCTGAGCATCCTGAATTTCACCCGCATGTACGCAACGGGTAGAAAGTCCTGCATCTTTTTTCATTTCGTTTCCTTTGAAAAATGGATGACACACATAAGTGTTACATGACTATGGTTGATGTTCAGCAGCACGCCGATAGTGTCGCTCTCGGACATTGGAGCTTCGCGGTCGGTGATCTCGTTCAACATACCTGCGCTCCCGAATTCCGTTTACCGTGTTCGCATGCATTGTAAACTGGCGCCCCACCCTACATATGCCAGACTACTTCGTGCCCCGCCCCTTTTTATTGAAGTAGTGGCACTGCTGTCCAGACGCCTCAAGGACATCAAGACTTGGCTGTCGTTGACTTTTGAAGTCAAGAGCACGGCAGCCATATCTGAAATTGGCGTCGTGGGTAATGTAGTAGTGGGTGCAATTGTGACAATCTGGAGGCTTGTCACCTGATTCTTTATCCATAGGTTGTTGGCGCGAGTTCAAATTGACCATTTCGAGTTGACCCTGTTGGGATTTATTCATATCCTGATTCCTAAGTGCATCCAGTCACGATAATAAATCACCAGCCTGCCATGCCGCAAATGCTCCGGCTCAGCCGGACGATTTTCACGCCCGTTAGGTTTGCCATACATAACTTGTGTGGATCAGGGGGCGTATAATGTGCATTGCTGTTTTTGCTTAACAACAGTTTGGAGGTATTAATCATGCGCTATTCTATTCTTGCAGTTGCTTTCTTGGGCGTTCTTGCGGGATGTGCAAGCGTTCCCAATGGCCCCAGTGTTGCGGTAATGCCAGCCCCTGGCAAGTCATTCGATCTATTTGTTGCCGAAGATAATATGTGCAGGCAATTTGCGCAAAATTCTATCGGAACATCGGCCAACCAGGCCGCAACAGACAGTGAGATAAAAAGTATTGCAGTCGGCACCGCAATAGGAGCGGTTGCCGGGGCGATTGGAGGCGGACACCAAGGCGCTGGTTCAGGTGCTGCCGTTGGAATGTTGGGTGGTGCTGCTATTGGCTCTGGTGAAGCGAATTATAGTGGGCGTGAAGCACAGCGTCGGTATGATATCGCTTATGAGCAATGCATGTATGCCAAAGGTAACCAGCTCCCTCAAGGGGGCTACTATCAGCCCCGAGTGATTTACTCTCAACCGCCTGCGCCACCTGCACCAGCGCCATCTTACTATCCCCCGCCACCTCCGCCTGCCGGGCAATAATTCAGGGTGATTTTCGCACCTGTGTTGAGGGGCTGTCGATACATTGATGGTGTCAAGTCTCGTTTATGCAGGTGCGATAAATGATCGCCAGAGTCTGGAGAGAGATAATGATAATATAGCTCAAGAGACGACACAGAGGACTCCGGTAATGATCATACGATGGCAGGATTGGGTGAATGTTCTGTTGGGTTGCTGGCTCGTTGTTTCTCCGTGGGAAATGGAATATTCACTAAACGTGGCCGCCACGGCAAATGCTTGCGGACTTGGAGGGGTGCTTCTCATATTCAACCTCATTTCCGCCTGTAGGCTGTTGGATGAAGGGCAGGAAATCTTTAATATCCTGCTGGGGAGTTGGCTAATTTTTTCCCCCTATACCCTCAGTTTCGCAACGGAGAGGGAACCGGCGATTAATGCTATCGTGGTGGGCGTAATAATTGTCGCTCTTGCTGGTTGGCAGATATACGATGCCATGAAGGATGATAAGGTGTGATTTCTCATGTGTCGTCCCGCATATAACTGGAGTAACTGCCCGCGCCACCTGCACTATCTTGCTATCCCCCACCACCTCCGCCTTCAGGGTAATAAGTATTGGACTTCAGGAAGGAAATAGCCGTGAAGGGAATCCTGAAAATCGCTTTTAAACTTCTTGTGAATGACAAAGGGAAGTTCGCTGCATTGCTTGTCGGAATTACTTTTGCCGTCTTCTTGATGATCATGATGACATCCATGTTCGCTGGGATTTTGAACAGAGCTTCTTCCACCGTTCTCAACATTGGCGCAAAAATGTGGGTAATGGATCCGGCGGTTAATAATGTCTCCAGCAGCATTCCCATGCCGGATTACGTACAGGATGCTGTCAGAAGCATCAACGGCGTCAAATTTGCAGTTCCTCTTTACTCGGGCGGGGCGCTGGTCAAGCTTCGTGATGGCACTTATCAATCGGTGACGGTTGTCGGGTTGGATGACCCCACTTTATTTGGCAGACCTGAGTTGATCGAGGGGAAAATCGAGGACATATTTGCAGAAAATGCTTTTATTGTCGTGGAAGATGCAGAGTTCAGGAAACTCGAAAATCCCAAAATCGGCACCGAATTTGAAATCAATGACAACCGTGGAGTCGTCGTCGGTTTGGCAAAAGCCAACTCTTCCGGACTGTTCGGGGTTCCCACACTGTACACGACTTACAACAGGGCCATTACCTACATTCCCTCAACCCGATTCACCACCTCGTTTATTCTGATTGAGCCGAAAAAGAGTAGCGACATTCCCTATATCAAGGAGCAAGTGCAAAAATTGGGTTACGAAGCTCTCACAGACGATGAGTTCATGCAGAAAATTTCGAATTTCTATAAATTTCAGACTGGCCTGGGCATCAATGTGTTGATAATGACGGTCATCAGTTTTGTCGTCGGGCTATCCATCTCCGGACAAACTTTCTATACCTTCATCCTCGAAAACCTTGAGAAATTCGGCGCCCTGAAAGCGATAGGCGCAAAGGGAAGCGAACTGATATCCATGATCCTGTTTCAGGCCACCTTTACCGCATTACTTGGTTATGGTTTAGGCGTCGGTTTGGCTTCATTCATGATCATGGCGGCAAAACTCAGGCTGCCGGATTATGCGGCTCAGATAACCTATATGAATCTCGGGATCGCCTTTATCATGGTGGTTATCATCGCGGGAGTTTCAAGCTATATCGGTGTCAGAAAAGTGATCCGTATTGAACCTTTCGATATTTTCAGGGGTTAACGTGGCGAATCTGGCAGTCAAGGCAAGCAATCTGGCCAAGTGGTTCGGCGAGGGGGATGCGAAAACCATCGCGGTGAAGGATGTAAGTTTTGAGGCTTATTTGGGGGAAATGCTTTATATCGTCGGGCCTTCCGGCAGCGGTAAAACGACGTTGCTGAGCATGATTTCGGGAATCCTCAGGCCGAACTCAGGATCAGTATTGGTTGAAGACAAGGATATTTGGAATTTAAGCAACGATGAAATCGCCGAATTCAGATTGAACAAGGTAGGGTTCGTATTTCAGGATTACCACCTGTTTCCACGCCTGACCACGGTAGAAAATGTGGCGATCCCGCTAATCTTGAAAAAGCACGATTGGGATAAATCTCTGGATATTGCCTTGCACTATCTTGAAATAGTCGGACTCAAGGAAAGAGCACAACTGCAGCCGGTTAAATTAAGCGGAGGCGAGCAACAGAGGGTGGCGATTGCAAGAGCCATCGCCAGCAGCCCGGATATTCTAATCTTCGATGAGCCGACCGCTTCTCTGGATGGGGACACGGGCAGAAAAATTGTGGAGTTTGTCAAACAGAATATTCTGAATGAAAATCGCTGCATCATTATTGTCACGCATGACAGCAGAATTTATGAGTATGCAGATCGGATATTAAAAATGGAAGATGGCAGAATAACTGGTGTTGAGGCGGGAGGCTTGAATGAGAAATAAACTGTTAATCACACTTGCAATCATAGGCATTCTGGCCGGCTTTGTTAGCGCCTATATCTACGGGATAAAAACCAAGGCTCAACCGCCCGCGTTCACCCCTGCATCGAACCCCTATGAAAAAGGAATCTACGCTAACGGAATAATCGAAAGCCCACAGTCGAGCGGCGAAAACATCAACATTTATCCTGAAGTTCCGGGGGTGGTCGCCAAGATACTGATTGCGGAAGGGCAGCATGTGAAAGCAGGAATACCGCTGCTGATGCTGGACGATGTCGTGCAACGCGCGACCACCGATCAGCAGAAAGCCCAAGCCGAATCAGCCCAAGAGCAGATCGGACTCGCCAAGGCAAACCTGAAAAGCTTGCAAGATACGTTGGACAAACAGAAAAAATCCTACGATCTTGATCCAAAATCGGTAAGCAAAGATACTCTGGATACCGCACAAAATGCAGTTGAAATCGGAAAAGAAAATTTGGCCGTCACCCAGAAACAGTATGAGGCATCGTTGAAGACTTATCAGGCATCAAACGTGCTGCTGTCCAAGTATGTCATCAAGGCTCCGTCCGATGCCACCGCGCTGTCGATCAATACGGCTGTCGGCAGCTATATTTCCTCACAAGGCTCATATGACAGCTATACCGGGAGTCTTGATCCACCCATCGTGATGGGAAATTCCCAAGACTACATCGGGGTCAGGTGTTATGTGGACGAAATACTCGTACACAGGTTGCCCAAGCCAGCGCAAATGCATGCGCGAATGTTTATCAGAGGTACCGAAATCAACGTTCCACTGGAATATGTCAGGGAGCAGCCCTATGTTTCGCCAAAAATTGAATTGTCGAATCAAAGGACGGAAAGAGTCGATGTGAGGGTTTTGCCGATCATATTCAAATTTGCAAAACCAAAGGATATTTCGCTTTATCCGGGGCAACTGGTGGATGTTTACATTGGGGAAGAATAGCATGGCCCATCGCTTACAAAAAATGAGCAATGGACGAAGCGCGTGGATTCTGTGCGGAATTTCACTGCTTCTTCTTTGCGGTTGCACCGTAGGGCCGGATTTTGTTCGTCCCAAAGCACCTTCAGACGATCATTACAATCACGGGCAGGATCCTTCAGAAACAGTTCCGGTAGAAGGTCAATCCCAACGTTTCGAACAGGGCATCGGGCCTGTTGCCAACTGGTGGAATTTGTTCAATTCAAAACAGCTTGATGCGGTTGTTGCAGAGGGATTCGCCAACAACCCAAGTTTGGAGGCGGCTCAGGCGAGCCTCCGTCAAAGTAACGATACTCTCCAGGCGGGTTATGGAATTTTTTACCCGCAGATCAGTGCCGATCTCAAACCAGTAAGAGAAAAATTTTCTCCGGCAAGTTTCGGCAGTTCCGCCCCCGGCAGCATTTTCAACCTGATTACACTTTCAGCATCCATCAGCTACCCCCTTGATCTATTCGGCGCGGAGCATCGCGCCATCGAGGGTTTGCAATCCCAAGTCGATCTGCAACGTTCCACAGTCCTGGGCACCTACCTTGCTTTGTCGGGAAACATCGTCAATACCACCATTGCAATGGCAGCCTACCGGGATGAAATAAAATATACCGAACAGTTGATCGCCTTGCAGAAAGAACAAATCGCCATTACCGAGAAGCAAACTCAAGCCGGTACGGTTTCTTATGCAGCCGTACTCAGCCTGCGCAGCCAGTTGGCTTCCCTCGAAGCCACTCTGCCGCCTTTGCGGCAAAGGCTCGACCAGTCAGAACACCTCCTCTCCACCCTTGCAGGCCATGCCCCATCAGAATGGACGCCTTCCGAAGTTTCAATGGCTGAACTTTCCCTGCCCGGAAAATTGCCGCTATCGCTGCCTTCAGAATTGGTACGCCAGCGCCCGGATATTCTTATTGCCGAGGCGCAACTGCATGGCGCCAGCGCCAACATAGGTGTTGCCACTGCGGCGCAGTTTCCAAGTTTTACCTTGAATGGCACTTTTGGGCAAAACGCCTCATCAATGAACAGGCTTTTCGGCAGCAATGCAAATTTCTGGAGTTTGGGAGCTGACCTTGCCGCGCCTCTGTTTAATGGAGGTACCTTGTCTTCCAGAAAACAGGCCGCAGTTGACGCCTATCAACAAAGCCTGGCCCTCTATCGACAAACCGTACTTGGCGCTTTTGCTCAAGTGGCTGATAGCGTGAGAGCCTTGGAACATGATGCTGAAACCATGCAAGCCGAATCCCTATCTGTGGAAGCTTCAGAAGAATCGTTGCATCTCACGCAGATAAATTATCAAGCTGGAACGATCAATTACCTTCAGGTGCTTGCCGCAGACATCCAGTTGCATCAGGCGAAACTCGGTTATCTCCAGGCTCAAGCTCAGCGCCTTCAAGATACTACCGCTCTTTTTGTCGCACTAGGTGGCGGGTGGCAAAGCGACAGCCTTGATAGCCAGCAAGGCACGATCAATCTCCGGTAAAATAAATTCAGACGTTAATAGCCCCTACCCATGAACCATGGTCGTTTGCTGATTTGGAGTGCGGCGGCATGACGCCGTTTTTCAAGGCATGTAGATTGTGAATTACACAAACAAAACCGCGCAGTCGTGCCTGCGCACTCCAGATTTTTCCATTTCTAAATTAAACGAGTATTTTTGTAGGGCGGGCTGTGTCAACTCCACGCGCGACTTGTCGCGTAGTGGATTGCCTGCCTTTGGTGCGGCCCGCCGGATAGGGTTGTCGGGCGAAGCCCGAACTACAGATTATTCTACTTTTATTATGGAAATGGAATTACAAGCGTTGGGTTGGTTCATGGTCACAATTCGGGTGAATATTGACGCCTGCGATTTCTTCCGCAGGCGGAAGAAGTGTTCCAACCACTCGCTTAAATTTTACGCTGCAACATGACGTAAATAGCGCGTCCGGGGAGCGGCAGATCGGCGGAAGTAATACCCGATGATGCAAAGGTCGGTTCCAGGGCATTGCTGCCGAAAAGGTTTGTAACCATGGCGGTTGCATTCCAGTCCCCGGCAATCTTTTCACGCCGAAGGGTCAAGTCCACTGTGGTGTAGTCGGGAATCTGGGGCCGGAGGTCGCCCGGTTGCCGCATCCGGTCTGCCACATAGTTGACAGTGGTGCCGAATTGCCACAGCGGCGCGAAACGCCAGTCGGACCGTGCGAACAGGTGTCGATGTGGAGCCATACCCGCATCCTGTCCGGTGGCATCATCAATGGAATGCTGCAAGGAAATATTGCCGGTCAGCCGAAGATTGCCGGTGGCATCATAAGTCTCCTCCAATTCCAGTCCACGCCCAGTCTGGTCACCCGCATTATGATAGGTCGGGTCGGCTGTGGAGGATAGAATGATGTTGCTCATGCGGTAATGAAAAAAATTCAAATTACTTTTCAACTTGTTTGTCTGTTGCCAGGAGAACGCCAGCTCGTCCGAAGTAATGCGCTCCGGTTGAAGGCTGGGATTGCCGACAGTCACCGGATTGTTAATGGCATATAGCTCGGAGAAGGTAGGGGCGCGGAAAGCCGTCCCGTGCATGGCCTTGACCACGACGTTGTACGCAGCATCCCATACCAGAGCGAGACGGGGATTGGTTGTTCCACCAAAGTCAGAATAGTGGTCGTTCCGCACACCAGCCGTCAGCATCCAGTCCTTTGCGAAGCTCCATTCGTCCTGGGCAAATGCATATTCCACGGTACGCTTGTGCGGCAACTCATAGACCAGAGCCGGATTGCCGGTCGCATCCACCAATCCGGGTAATGGGGTCAACACTCCACCGATGTATGTGAAGTTTTTGAATTCCTGCACCGCATACATGTCATCTATCTGAGCACCCGTGCCGATGCGTATCCGATGCTGCTCAAAGCCGGTATAGACAGCGGAAATGCTGCCGTGGGGGTGCTGCTCATCATGTCCTGGGTCTCCGATCAGCCCATTGGGGAAACCGGGAATAACTCCTGCGGGGACGAGCGTGTAGAACGGACTAGCCTGATTTTCCCTTATGTTGTAATAACCGGCCACCCCGGACACATCCCAGTTTTGCGCCCAGTTGGCTTGATCATAGTTCATATCCATAGACAGCCTGGATTCGGACACGCGCGCATTGGGATCAAGGTTCCCGGCAAGACCTGCGCCAGTACCCAGATCGCGGTGCTGATAGGACGCTCGAAAGCGCCATGCGTCTTTGGATAAGTCGATGTGCGCATCGATCGACCGGTTTTCTGTAACAAGTGGACCAGAATTGCCTACGGCATCCTTCTGGAGAATGGCTTGTGATCCATTGGTATTCCCCTCGCGGAGATAGAAAGCTGCATCCAGAGAACCCAGCTTGCCTCCATATTGCATATAGGCATCGCTGGTATCAAAGCTGCCGCCACGCACGCCGTATTCAGCGCCGTTGATGTTTGCAGCAGTCTTGGTGATCACATTGACCACCCCGGCGAAGGCATCGGCGCCATATAGCGCCGACCCCGGCCCCCGGATCACTTCGATACGCTCCACATTCTCCAGCGGCATGCCTCCTGATACTATGCTGGTACCCCAAAATACATTGGTGGTCGGAATGCCATTGACCAACATCAAGACTTGCGTACTGTATTGGGTGTAAATGCCACGAATACTGTAAATTGGATTTGAGTCAAAATTACTCATGGAAACATGAACCCCTGGCACACTTTCCAGCGCCTGTTCAAGACTGGTGGCACCCATGGCCTGAATATCTTCGGCGGTAATGACAGAAGCAGATGAAGGTGCCTTGGAGATGGGTTGCTTGCTACCCGTGGCGATGCTGACCGTGGATTGGTCGCCGTAGGCCTGCGCCAACTCTTCTTCGGTGGTCTGGGCGGCAGCGGTGCCGATGGAGGCTAAGGCCAGAAAAGTACAAAGTGCTTGGCGGTTCCTTGTTTGCATGGCGATATCTCCTCCGGTGATGTTTAGCAACACTCATTATTGTTAGCCGATGATGAAGATCGGCATGCCGGTCTGGTGCCGGTTATTGTTGCTGGAAATCATACCATCGCAATTACCCGGAAACAGATATTTTTTCATTTTTTTTACCATTAATACTATATGGGTAGTGCAAGGCCTGATATTTTCGTATGTAATTGGGAACTCTATCTTCTAACTCACGCCTGAGTTGCGCCAAGTTCGTTGAGGCTGGCCTTCGTACAAAATGTCAGCACAAGAAACAGGATACAACGTGCCTTCTGGGCGATCCGATGCTTCAATGAAACCTGACGGCATCCCGGCCAGAAATAGTGGAAACATTAGCAGAGAAAATTCACGCGGTGTAAGTCCAATATCTGCGCCCAGTGCAGCAATTAATGCGGCGTAATTCATTTTTAAGTGCAACCGGCCAGAATCTAGCAACTCTTTTTCCACGGCGAAAGCCAATCGCAGATGACGCCCCTGATCCAAACCCAAACTCCGGGCAAGCGCCAGCAAGGGTTGGATGCGTTCATCCGCATTAATTATTGGCCGACCATAGCCGCCTATAATACGACGCTCTGCTAACTCCTTGTTGATACAGTCAGCGAGATCTTCCCCACGCTCCAAAAGCCGTTGAGTTCGAACGAAAAAATCTATGGTGCGTGTAAGGATGCCTCCGCCATAGATCGAAGCCTCTGAAACCGCCAAGGCTGCCGCCATGCCCAATGTTCCGGTACTGCGAGAACTTCCCGCCAAAGCCGCTACCCGATTATTCCAAAGTCGGACATCCGGATAACTGGTGTAAGTCCAGATGGAATGCATCAGCCGCAATTGCTCCTTGCTGAAGCGGCGGTTGGTGATGCCAAACACGTAAAGCTCGACCCAATCCATGTCCTTCAAATCTTTGTGCAGGTCGTGACCGCGAAAAATCACATGACTGCCGGGATAGAAAGTTCCCATGCGGCTTTTCAACACGCCGACGTTTTCTTGCAGCAAATCCGGGCCACTTCTGCGCGCGTTCATGCTTGTTCCTCAATCTGGTCATTTTCCAATTCCACCGTACCGAACGGGAACTTCTTATACCCGAGGGGACGCTGTTCTAAAGCGTGGGCTGCTGCGCCGGGCAGGCGCAGCAACAGGTGCAGCATCTCGCCCTGCTCAGGGGTGAAACCCAGATCAGCAAAGGCGGCGGCGGCTACGCCGGACAGTGAGAGAGGGCAACCCGCCGCAGCTTCCATGCCAGGCAAGTTTTGCTGCAACCATGACAAGTACGCACCCGAACTGTAGCGGGCGAGACAGGAAAGCGTTTGCTTCACAGAAGTGGCAGTGCTGACGCCATGGGGATCAAATCCAGGCGGGTGTTCCGGCGTCGGCCAGATGCTGCCCGGAATCGCCGCTAATCCGGTGAACCGCTGACGCCACGCGTCGAGATTGTTTTCACATTCAGCCCAGCCTTCCATCGCCAAAAATACTTCACGGCCCCCTGCCAGTTGCCCGGCCCCTACTGCCAGCGCAGCCATCAGAGAGGACGCGGCAGTTGAGCCGCAGACGCCGCCGCACATGGCGGCATGCACCGATGCATCGCGCGGGCCGGGATTGGCCAATGCCACCGCCAGCGCTTCCAGCAAATCGGCTTGTGATGGCGTAGGCGCCTCGTCATGGAATAACAGATAAAGCATTTCGACCCAACGCACCTGTCCCAGCATCTCGCTGTAAACATCGTATCCCCGGCAATAAGCGGCACGGGTAGCGAAAGGGTTGTCGGGTTCAGGCTCTTCGCGCCAGATGCGGGTGCGAATCGCGTTGGGATTTTCCTTTTCACTCATAACAATTTCCTATGGTAAACACACCAGACTGATTCCGCCATCAACGACGATTTCTTCGCCGACGACATAAGCCGAGTCGTCAGAGGCAAGAAAAAGAGCGACTTTGGCGACCTCCTCTGGAGTGCCGAAACGCTTGATGGGCGATCTGCCTTCGATGTCGCTTTTGATGGCTTGAAATACTTCCTGAGGAAGCGGCAAACGATTAAAGCCTCCAGTATCGATAGGCCCAGGATTAATGGCATTGACTCTAATTCCCCGACTAATAAGCGCCAAACCCAAAGACTGCACGAGTGAGCGCAAGGCCGCTTTGCTTGCGCCATAAACACTGAAATTAGGAGAACCTGTCCGGTTGGTAATGGAGGTGGTGACGATAATGGAGGCATTCCCGCTGAGTAGAGGCAACGCTTTTTGAATGGAGAAAAATACACCTTTGAAGTTGACATCCATGATCTCGTCGAACTGCTCTTCGGTAACAATTTCAATAGGTGCAGGCGTGGCAGCAGCAGCGTTAAGGAACAGCACATTCAATTGACCGAAACGGCTTTTTACCTGGCTCATCAAAGAATCAATTTCGGTCAGACTGCCCGCTTCGCTGCGTATGACTAAAGTATCATTGCCCAACTCCTGTTGCGCGGCAGCCAATCTTTCCGTGTCTCGCCCCGTAATCACCAATTGAGCACCTTCTGCGCGGAAAAGTCGGGCTGTCGCCAGACCGATTCCACTCGTCCCGCCGGTAATCAACACCGTTTTTCCTTTGAGCCTGTCCATCGTCATCCTTTCTTAAAGAGCATTAGCCAATACACGCATCCTGACATTCATCGGTGGTACCTCATCGGGATCAATGTGAACGTCCAGCAAGGTCGGGCCTTTATGCGCGCACATGGCGGCGATATCCAGCCCGAATATATCTTCCGGCGAACGGATGGTATGTGCTTCGGCACCCATCGCGCGTGCCAGCGCGGCGAAATCGGTGGGTGGCAGGTCGCAGCCGATCTGTTCCGCACCGGCCAGACGCTGGCCATGCTTGACCATGCCCAGCGATTGGTCGTTGAGCACTACGAAGATGACGCTCAGTTTTTCGGCGACGGCGACTGAAATTTCCTGGCCGTTCATCAGCATACTACCGTCGCCGGTAATGCAGACCACCGGTACATTAGGATTGGCGGCTGCAGTGCCGACAGCGCCGCCGATAGCCCATCCCATCGGAGCAAAATTCATCGTTACGCGCAGCCAGCCGCCATCTGTCTTGCGCAGTCCTGGCGAGATTTTGCGCCCGCCTCCGCCCAGTCTTCTTTCACCGAGACGCCGGTCTATGCCAGGATGTAAATAGTGAACCGACCAGGAAACGCTGTTGCCGGTGTCGGCGAGGTAGCGTGTGCTCGGCGGAAAAAGGGAACCCAACTCGCGCATCAGCCGTTGTGGCGTAATCGGTGTCGCATTACTCACGTATTTTTCGGGTGCCGCCAGCATGTGGTGAGGGACCCATTTTGTACCATCCGGCTCGCGCGAAGCACGCTGCCGGTCATACTCGGAATTGCCGGTCTTGCGCTGGTTATGCAAGTGTTCAACCAGCCGGTTAAAGACCGACAATATGCGACCGCGCACATGGAGGCGCGCCATCGGCGTGCGCGAAAGGTGTTCTTCCGATTCGTCTATATGCACCAGCCGTTCATTGAGCAGGCTGTCGCACCAGCCGCCGCTGTTCCATTCGCCCATGCTGGTGCCGATCGCCAGAATCAAATCAACAGGTTTGTCGCGTAGCGCAGCCTCAGCCGAGCTGTGTCCGCCAAAACCGAACACGCCACGAAACAGCGGATGCATCGGACTAACCAACCCTTTGCCGTCCGGCGTCGTGACAAATGATGCTCCGCTCAGTGCAGCGAACTGAAGTATCGAGCCGATAGCCTCGCCGCACCAGCCTCCTATCAGTAACACAACGTTATTGGCTTCTAACAACATTCCTCGCAACGTTTCAATCGCGTCATCGTCCACCAGAGAAGATGGCGACAACAGGCTTTGCAGATCGTAGGAGGGGGCCGGATGGGAGCTTGGGCTGCGGAAGACATCTACCGGAACAGTCAAGTGCGACGGGCCTTTGGGCGTACGGACGGCGCGTTGCAACGCGGAAACCAGTTTGGCTTCGAGTTGCTTCGGATGTGACACAAGGGAATTGTAGCGGGTGCAGTGGCGAAACATGCTCAGCGTATTGATTCCGGTACAGGAAGAGTCCTGCAATGGATTTTTGCCGAAGGAAGGCAACGCGGGTTGCCCGGTAATCACCAGCATCGGAATATTGTTGTCGTAGGCGCAGGCAACACCGGTGATGAGGTTGGTGGCGCCCGGCCCGGAAGTGGAACAGCAGACGCCGATCTTGCCGCTTTCGCGGGTATAACCATCGGCCATGAAGGCGGCACCGGCTTCATGCCGCGCCAGAATGTGCCGAATGCCGCCCCTGCGTGCGCTTCTGGCGAGAGCGTTGTAAAGCGGTTCGATTGCGCCGCCAGGGACACCGAATACGTATTCGACTCCCAACTGTTCCAGATAGGCAACCAGCAAATCCGCCACTTCCAGCGTTTGAGCCGGAATGATTTTTGGATTTTCCACGGATATTTCCGTGTGGTTATGGACAAGCGAAATCTTAGCACCCATGGCAGGGTTCCTCCTGATGATGTTAACCAACATCTCGTTATTGTTAGCCAATCAATATTGGCATGCCGGTCTGATGCCGGTTATTATTGCAGTGAAACCTGCAACCGCAATTTTCCGCGAAGCATGTATTTTAACCATAAATGCTGTATGGATACTATAAAGCCTGATATTATTGTATGCAAGTGAAGTGACTGGTGTGAGAATGATTCTGAAGGAAGCGCCATAGAAAATAATTCAAGCGGAAACATTTGACTGCTTGCGCGACCAAAGCTGACTTGAACAACACCAAATGAAGATAATTATGGGCATGTTCACAACACTTTCACTATCCTGCGCCGAGCTTTTTTCCCGACTGCGGGTTGGCTCGGTGGCTAGCGTGCTGGCGGCCTCATTGCTGATGGAGGTCGCTGCTCCGGCGTGGGCGATCCAAAAAGACGCAGCCTTCTTGCCCCACGAGAACGTATCCGTGCAGGAAGCTAACTCCGGGGGGATTCGCGACATAGCCCCGCTCCTTCCTTCACCCGCTTCGCAACTGCTGGAACCGGAATATCCCCCCGAAGTAATGAGCGCCATTGAGGCGTATCCGGATGTGGTGGTTTTTCCCATTCATGTCGCCGGCCCCGTCGATACCACCACAAGAAGAAACCTTGCCAACAAAGTCGCACAGGCATCGGGAGGCGGCTCCATTGCAGTCATCTACCCGGACATCGGTGAACCGTATCGCAGTGTATTCACACAGATCATTGATGGCATCGAGGCCAAGGCTCAAGGGCGCGTGACCAATTTCGCGGTGGGGCCGAACGTGAATGTCGGTGATCTGAATAATTCCCTGCGCCGCCAGAATACCAGGGTGGTGATCGCACTCGGCAGGCAAGGTGTGAAGGTCGCCTCCACACTGGATAGCAACATAGGCATCGTGGTGGGCGGCGTATTTACGGCGACTGAAAATGAAATTCGCAACTTGCAGGTAAATAGCCTGTCGCCTGATCCGGCGCTGCTGTTTTCGCGTCTGAAGGGGCTGATGCCCAAGGTGCGGAGGGTGTTCACTGTGTACGATCCCCGCCAGAATGCGTGGATGATGCGCTTGGCGAAAGAGGCTGCACGCACTCAGGGGCTGGAACTTACAGCCTATGAAGCGCAGGACTTGCGCAGTGCGATGCAGGCTTATCAGCAGATACTCGCCGCTGCCGATACCAGCGAGGATGCGTTATGGCTGCCGCAGGATTCCACCACGGTAGAAGACAGCACGGTGCTTCCGATGCTGCTGCAGGAGTCCTGGGCACGTAACCTTGCGGTGTTCTCCAGCAGTTTCGGCCACGTCAAGCGCGGCGTGCTGTTCTCGCTGTACCCCAACAACGTTGAGCTGGGCCGCCATCTTGCGGGTTCCGCGCTCGACTTTTTGGCTTCCGGCGAAAATGATTCATCCGGCATGTTTCCGTTGCGCGAAGTGTTGATGGCAGTCAACCTGCGTACAGCCAAGCATCTTGGACTCAATTCCAGCCGTCCACAAAGTTTCGACATGGCGTTTCCGGAACAATAAGGCGCGCCGATCTTGAATAAAATGTTCGCCGCATTTTTACAAAAGCTCTCCTTCCAGCGCCAACTCAGCATCACGGTAACGCTTGGCATTTTCTTTCTGGCATTTTTTTCTTCGATAGTGGGATCGTGGCAGGGCAATGAGCGGGTGCGTCACGACCTTATTGAGCAGGGGCAGCACATCACCGAGAATCTGGCGCGGCAAAGCACTCTGGCGCTGGTTTACTCTTCAGCCGACAACGCCGCCGAAGCGGTGAACGTCACCATGGCTTTTCCCGGAGTGGTCGGCGTGGAAATACGTAATGCCCACGGGAAATTGTTGTTGGCTCGCGGCGACGTCAACCTCGCCGAATTTCTCGAACATGCTGGTCACGCTGGCGGCTTGCAAGCCGCCGTACTCAATGCGGAAAACAGCAACATGTGGCACTTTGCCGCGCCGGTGTATTCACAACCTACCGAGGAATCGCCGTTTAACGAAGCGTCTCCTCCCGAGTTGCTCGGACAGGTATCGGTATTCATGAGCAAGGAGGCGCTGACCCGGATGACCTCCGATATTTTCATCTCCAACCTCGCTACATCATTTTCCTTCGCACTGCTGTTCCTGTTCCTGATTCGCCTCTTTACCCGCAGCATAACGCGACCGCTCGATCATTTGTCAGATAGCATAGGGCGTGCCCAAAGAGGTGAATCACACGTGCGGGCTATGCCTGGAGGACCAAAGGACATCGCCGACATGGCGCACGCTTTCAACAACATGATGTTGGCGCAGGAAGAACGCGAAGCGGCCTTGCGTATCGCCGCCATCGCCTTTGAGACCAAAGAAGCCATAATGGTGACCGATGAGAATACGGTGATAATCCGGGTCAACCAGGCATTCACCCTGCTAACCGGCTACAGCGCCAAGGAAGTGATCGGCAAGCCCCCGTCCATGCTCAAGTCTAATTACCATGACGCAGAATTCTTCCGGCGCATGTGGAAAATCCTGCGTCATGCCAATAACTGGCAAGGTGAGATATTGGATCGACGCAAAAACGGTAAGGTTTATCCGGCATGGTTGAATATTACCGCAGTTGTCGGCCAGGACGGCAAGGTCACAAATTACGTCGGCGCGTTTGTTGATTTTACCGAACGCAAACAGGCCAAAAGTAAAATTCACCAGCTCGCCTTTTATGACCCGCTCAGCCAACTGCCCAACCGGCGCCTGTTGCTTGACCGCCTGCGACGGGCTGTCGCAACCGGTGCGCGCAACCAGACTTGCGGCGCGCTGATGTTCATCGACCTCGATAATTTCAAGACGCTGAACGACACCAAAGGGCATGATATCGGAGACTTGCTGCTGATCGAGGTGGCCAAACGTCTGCAGGCATGCGTGCGCGAGGGCGACAGCGTATCGCGTTTCGGCGGAGATGAGTTCGTGTTGTTGCTGGAGGGCCTGAGCGAAGATATGTCTCAGGCCGCCACGCAAGCGCGGGGAGTGGGCGAGAAAGTGCTGGAAGAGCTTAACAAGCCCTATATTCTTGAAGGAAACGAGTTCCATAGTTCATTGAGCATGGGCATCACCCTGTTCTGCAATTACAAGCAGAAGGTCGACGACTTGCTTAAACAGGCCGACACGGCCATGTACGAAGCGAAAAAAGCCGGTCGCAATACTCTGCGTTTCTTCGATCCCGTGATGCAGGAGGGACTGGAAGCTCGCGCCCAGCTTGAAGCCGGATTGCGAGAGGCATTGCACAAACAGGAATTCCAGCTTTATTACCAGATGCAAGTCAATCGCACCGGGCGCATTCTGGGGGCGGAAGTTTTGCTGCGCTGGATTCATCCTGAGCGGGGCTTGATATCGCCGATGCAATTCATCCCGCTGGCGGAAGAAACCCGACTCATCCTTCCTATCGGGGAATGGGTATTAAAAAGCGCCTGCCAGCAACTCAAGGCATGGGAAGCAGACCGCCTCACCCGTGATTTGAATCTTTCCGTTAATGTCAGCGGACGACAATTCCGTCAGGATGATTTCGTTGCGCAAGTGAGCGAAATCATCAAGCAAACCGCCATCAATCCCTTGCGCCTCAAACTTGAGCTGACCGAGAGCATCGTGCTCGACGATGTCGCTGACACCATCCCCAAGATGCAGGCTCTCAAACAAATTGGCGTGAGTTTCTCCATGGATGATTTCGGCACCGGCTATTCATCGCTGGCTTACCTGACCCAACTGCCACTCAACCAACTCAAGATTGACCAGTCGTTCGTGCGCAACATCGGCGCCAAAGCTTCCGATTCGACCATCATTCAAACCATCATCGGCATGGCCGACAACCTGAGCATGGAAGTCATGGCCGAGGGCGTTGAAACACAAATTCAGCGCAACATCCTTGAAAGCATGGGTTGCATGCTTTACCAAGGATATTTGTTCGGCAAACCGGTGCCGGTGGAAGAGTTTATGCTGAGTTTGCGGGACAACAAACGCAGCCGGTAATATTAAAGCCTGATATTATATGACTGCGAATGAAGTAGCTTGTGAACAGTCTGTACGTTAATCTTAAAAAACGGCTATTGGTCCACGAAAAACACGAAAGGCACGAAATAAATCAAAAGGATGTATCCGTACATTCACTCATTCGGGTATTTATGTACGGCATGAAATATTTTGAATTTTTTTGCCACCGCCTTGTGGTGAAATGCCTGCTTACCCCATTTCGTGCTTTTCGTGTTTTTCGTGGACAACTGCTTTTTCTGGGTTAATCCCGTTAACGTTTGTGCGAGGGAACAGGCTCCGCTTTTTCGTGTATTCCATGTCGCCCGTGGTTTTAACTTACGGTCATTCGAATCATGAACAAGATATTCGCTGCATTTCTCCTCAAGTTCACTTTCCAGCGCCAGCTTGGAATCACGGTGACGCTCGGCATCCTCATGCTGGCGTTGTTTTCCTCTGTTGTTGGATCGTGGCAGGCCAACGATCGGGTGCGCAATAATCTGCTCGAACAGGGTCGGCGCATCACCGAGAGCCTGGCGCGCCAGAGCACTCTGGCGCTGATTTATGCATCGGCTGACAACGTCGCCGAGATGGTGAACTCCACCCTGGATTTTCCGGGAGTAATCAGCGTGGAAATACGCGACGTCAACCACCGTATATTGTTAAAGCGCGGAAATATCGATCCCAACGAATTCCCGGCGCAAGTTAACCATGCTACAGGAACCTACAAAACCGATGAGAAGCAAGCCGCCGCCGTTCTAGACGCGGAAAGTCCAAACGCTTGGCGTTTTTTCGCGCCAGTCTATTCTCAACCTCCAAGCTCGCCATTTAATGAGGTGGTCGCACCCGAGTTGCTCGGGTACGTTACGGTGGTGTTAAGCAAGGCAGCGCTGACACAGATGTCCTCCGGCATTTTTGTTGCTAACCTGACCACATCGTTTTCTTTCGCGCTGCTGTTGCTGTTCCTGATCAACTTACTGTCCAATCGCATAACGCGACCGCTCAAACAGTTGTCGGCCTGCATGGGGCGCGCCGAAGCGGGCGAATCACAGGTGCGTGCCGTGCTTACCGGGCCGCAGGACATCGCCGACATGGCCCATGCATTCAACAGCATGATGTCGGTGCTGGAAGAACACGCGGCGAAAATCCGCCAGCTTAATATCGAACTCGAACAGCGGGTGGTGCAACGTACCGCCCAACTCGAAGCTTCCAACAAGGAACTTGAGGACTTTTCCTATTCGATGTCCCACGACATGCGCACGCCCTTGCGGGCGCTCGACGGCTTCTCCAAGATTCTTCTGGAGGAACACGCCGCAAGCCTCGACGACGAGGGCAAACGCCTGGTGATAGTGCTGCGTGACAACGCCCAGCGCATGGGACGACTGATTGACGATATCCTGCACTACTTGAGCATGGGCAGACGGAAAATGGAATTCAGCTCCGTGGACGTCGCCAAGCTGGCAGCGGAAGTTTTCACGGAGTTGCAGGTCGCCGCTCCTGCGCGCCACTTGCGTCTCGAAATCGGCACGCTTCCGCCAGCCTGGGGTGACAGCAACATGATCCGTGAGGCGTTGCGTAACTTGATGGCGAATGCCGCCAAGTTTTCACCAACGGATGGCGAGACGTTAATCGAGGTAGGCGGCGCAACTGAAAAAAATGAGAATGTTTACTCGGTGAGGGATCACGGCATCGGGTTCGATATGCGCTATGCGGACAAACTGTTCAGGGTGTTCGAACGTGTGCACCCGACTGGCAAGTACGAGGGTTCGGGCATTGGTCTTGCCCTCGTCAAGCGTATCGTCACCCGTCACGGCGGACGAGTATGGGCTGAAGGCAAGGTCAGCGAGGGCGCGACGATTTATTTCGCTTTACCGACAAAAAAGACTGAGCATGAATGATATTGAGTATGTCAAATAGCATTGGTTTTTGGGTAGTCTATTTGTGTTCTACTACCGAGATCAATTGAAAGTGTTGATAAAATCTGCGAGCTTAATAGTCCCTCTCCCGCAGCCGGAATAGCCAGCGACTTGGCTATCGTTTTTTGATGGCCTAGCCGAATGGCTAGTTAATTCATCAGGGGGTTGGGATGAAGGGTTTTGCTTTCGTGCAACTATTATCGTGAGGGAACTTTAAAGTCCCCTTCGATATTTTTTTGGTCGACGGCAAACAATACTGCTGCTTCTACCCTTGATGTGAGATTAAGCTTGGTAAGAATGTGGCGGACATGCTGTTTAACCGTGTCGTTACTGATGCCTAGCGTCATGGCGATAGCCTTGTTGCTTTCACCGCACGCCAGGAGTTGCAGTATTTCGCGCTCTCGTTCAGTCAATGACTTCAGGGTATTTTTCCCATCTTGCTCATGCGACCCGTTCTGCAATATCCCGATCATTTTTGCCGTCATTGCCGGCGCCACCACCATTTCGCCAGCGGCGACCCGACGGATTGCATCGACCACATCGTCCGGAGCCATGTCCTTGAGCAGGTAGCCACGCACCCCGGCACGCAATGCATTGGCCAGATCGGATTCGGCATCACTCATGGTCAGAATCAACACGGGGGTGAGAAAACCCTCCTTGCGTATTCGCGCCAGCAGCCCCAAGCCATTTACCGGCTCCATGCGCAAGTCCATAACCACCAAGTCAGGATGATGCTCACTCAACAGGGCGGTCAATTCGTCGCCATCGTCGGTGGCTCCTACCACAGCGATGTTATAGCGATGGGTCAGAAGTTCGGTCAGGCCACGTCGGCACAAACTGTGGTCATCCACCAGAACAACCCGTATTTTTTCGCTCATCAATTTAACTCCGCTCAAACTTCCCCCCGGAAACTTCAGACTTAGAAAATTTTAACTGCACGCGGGTGCCATTACCTTCGGCGCTTTCTATCCCGATTTCGCCCCCGATGCGTAATGCGCGTTCACGCATAATCATCAAACCGTAGTGTCCTTCGCTCGGGACACCGCCATACCCTGCGCCATTATCCGCGATGGTGAATACGTAATTGCCATTGCTGCATTCAACAGTCAGGCTGGCATGTGTCGCAGCGGAATGGGTCGCCACATTCGCCAGCGCCTCGCGCACAATATGAAAAACCTGTAGTTCGTGTTCTAGAGGCAGTTCGAGATTGGCAACGCTGTTCGTATATCTCATGGTGATGCCGGAGTGGTCGCGGAACTTATCAACCAATGTTTGCAAAGCATGCTGCAAACCCAATGGATCCATCTGGCAACGAAAATGGGTGATGATTTCACGCATGGTCTTCTGACCGCTGCCCAATGCCTCATCCAGGTCGCGCGCACATTCGATTGCAAGCTGCTCGTTCTGCGTATGTACGGCCTCAAGCAGCAGGCCCATGCGCATTCTGGCGTAATACAAAGTATGGGCCAACGAATCATGAATCTCATTAGCCATGGCATGCCGCTCGTCCATCAACTGAATGCGCTGGCTCTCAATCTTTTTTCTCGCGCTCTCAAGCGCAATGCCGATGAGTTCAGAGAATGGTCGCAGGTTTTGTGAAATGTTATCAGGAACATCTTCTGCCGCAGCAAAAAAAAGGGTAAAAACACCGATCAGATTGCCGCGATATTCGAGTGGCGCTGCAACTACGTATTTACATCCCGCAACCGAGAAATGACGACTGGGACGCTGTGCGCAAACAGCAGCGTCGGAGAAATGAACCTCCCTGTCGCATGCGGCTTGGCCGCACACGCCGCAGCCAATTCCAACGATACTTTCGTCTTCGCACACCTCAGTAGGCAAGCCGATAGCTCCGGCAATTTGCAACATCTGGCTGTCGGGTGATACCACCCGGACAATGCCCCCGCTGGCGCCAAGAGACCCTACGACTGATCCAAGCAAGCCCTCTATCAGCGTCCACAGTTCGCCGGTGTAGGACGGTGCGGATACGAGGCTTTCGCTATCCAATTCGGACGCACGCCCATCCTCCGCCTCGATAGGACGAGGCCGGTTGAAGTCGCTGTCATTCCAAAACCGTGGGTTATTCAATATTCTCACCGCAAGTTAATATTTACATGAGATATTACAAGCATTTCGTTGCGAGCCATGCAAAAACTGCATATACCTTCGTATATTACCTTAGCTTCGACAATGTGTTTTCTGAATCCGTTCGCCCTGATTCCTTCGGCATAGTGATTTATTTTGGCTAAAGTATAACAAACATACCCCACATGGGCTATAAGAGTTCCCCCCCGATATGGCTATATACATGAAATGCTCTAATTGCGTTTAATACTAACATTTTAAGCTAACGTTTTTAGCTTGAATCCATCTCAACGGCGAATGTGCGCAACACCACCTAACAATATGAAAATCTGCATAATATCTGACAGCCATGACCGTTCCGATCCGTTGGTCATGGCCATCAGCGAAGCGCAAGCGGCCGGGGCACAGGCCGTCATCCACTGTGGTGACCTGATCGGCGTCAACGCCCTGCGCGCTTCGCTTAAACTAGGCATTCCCATCCACGCAGTCCACGGCAACAACATCGGCGATGTCGCGGCGATGTACCGCATGATGGAAAAGACTGGCGGCCTTTTCACCTATTATGGGCAAGAAGCCATGCTGGAACTCTTTGGGCGCAGGATATTTGTCACCCACATGCCTCACCACGGCCAGGCTTTTGCCTGCACTGGCGACTACGATCTGGTATGCCACGGGCATAGCCACACAGCACATGTCGATGCACAAGCCAACATCAAGGGTGGGAATACCGTGCTGGTCAATCCGGGATCTGTCGCTGGTATAGACGCGCCGGGCGTGAACGCCGCCCCCACCTGGATTCTAGGCGATCTGGAACAGATGACTTTTGAAATACGCACCTTGCAGCAAACATCATTGGAGGCTTGAGTGACTGCCACTATCGCAACTAACCAGACCATACTCGTCGTCGGCGGCGGCATTGGAGGCATGACGGCGGCGCTGGAAGCCGCCGAATGCGGCAAGCAGGTGATTCTTGCCGAGCGCAATGCCAGTTTGGGCGGACGCACCGCCCTGCTCTACCGCTATTTTCCAAAAATGTGCCACCCCACCTGCGGGCTGGAGATTAATCTGCGCCGCCTCAAGGCCAACCGCAACCTGCGCGTATTGACCCAAACCGAGGTAACGGCTGTTTCAGGTCGGCGCGGCGATTACACGGTGACGCTGAAAATCTCTCCGCGCTACGTCAATGGCAACTGTACCGCCTGCGGTGAATGCGCGAAAGCGGTTGAAGCAGAAATCCCCAACCCCTACGAGTACAACCTGTCCAAGACGCGAGCCGCCTACCTGCCGCACGCGATGGCCTATCCGCAGCACTATGTACTCGACCCCTCCATCATCGGTACACCGGATGCGGATAAAGCGAAGGCCGCGTGCAAATATAACGCCATCGACCTCGACATGCAGGTCGAGACCATAGAACTGAAAGTCGGTGCGGTGGTATGGGCCACCGGTTGGAAGCCTTACGATGCAGCGAAAATACAGCCATACGGTTACGACCGATTCGATAACGTGATTACCAGCCTCGAATTCGAGCGCTTCGCCGATCCGCATGGCCCCACCGGAGGCAAGCTGCTGCGTCCGTCTGACGGCAAGGAAGCGAAAAACATTGCCTTCATCCAATGCGCAGGCTCGCGCGACGAAAATCATTTGCGCCACTGCTCCCGTATCTGCTGCATGGCCTCATTGAAACAGACCCAATACGTGCGCGAGGCTTATGGCGAGGATGGTAAATCCACAGTGTATTACATAGACCTGCGCTCCATTGACCGCCTCGAAGATTTTTACCTGAAAGTGCAGCAAGACCCGACGGTGAAATTTATCAAGTCCAAGGTAGCCAATATCATGCTGGATGAAAAAAGCGGCGACCTGATTCTGCATGGAGTGGATACCGAGGGCTACCATCGCTACGCCGCCCAGCACGATCTGGTGGTACTCGCGGTCGGCATGGAACCGGAGAGCAACGGCATCAAGTTGCCTGCGGACATCATTACCGATTCCTCCGGATTCATCGAGGGTTCGGCGGACGGCGGCCAGTTCGGCGCGGGCGCTGCAAGCAGTCCTCTGGACGTGAACCGCGCCACACAAAGCGCTACGGCGGCAGCGCTGCGCGCGATACAGGTGGTATACAAGACTTCCGCAATCGAGGGGGCAGAATAATGGACACTTCAAGAAATTTAGATTTCCGGGATGCAACGCAAGGCGCACGGCGCGAAGCACGCAAGACATATCAGTTAGATAGGCGCAGTGGGCGAGCACCGTGCAACGCCGCGATGCGCCCGAAAAATGAATTTATTGAGGTGTCCACATGGCTGAGATGAAAACTGCCGCTTACATTTGCTCGGGCTGCGGCCTCGGTGACAAGCTCGACATCGCGCAACTGTCAAAGATCGCGCAAAAAGAAGGCAAGATGGCCGTGGTACGCGAACATGCCTTCCTGTGCAATCCAGAAGGCGTGCAGATGATTCGCGACGACATTGAGAAAGAAGCCGTCACCCACATCTGCATTGCCGCCTGTTCGCGCCGCGCCAAGACAGAAGCATTCAATTTCCCTGAAATCGCCATGAGCCGCGCCAACCTGCGTGAAGGAGTGATTTGGGTAATAGCCGAAGGTAATGAACACGATGAAGTACGCCAGGAAATGGCTAATGATTATGTGCGCATGGGCTGTGCCGAAATCAAAAAAATGAAACTGCCCGAAGGCAATCCCAACCACGCGAACAACAAGCGCATTCTGGTGGTCGGCGGTGGCATGGCCGGGATGACTGCCGCGCTGGAAGCCGCCGAGACAGGCTACGAAGTGGTGTTGGTCGAAAAGGAAAAGCAGCTTGGCGGATGGGCGGCGAAACTGTGGAAACGCGTGCCGTTCAAACAGCCTTATGCCGAACCGCAGGACATCGGTCTGGCCGAACTGGCGGCAAAGGTTTCATCGCATCCGCGCATTACCGTGCACCTCAATTCCACCCTCGCCGAAACCTCCGGTGCACCGGGTCGCTTCAGCGTGCAGGTAGCACAGGAATCGGGCTCCCTTGTCACCGAGGAAGTCGGCGCCATCGTCCAGGCAACAGGCTTTTCCGCTTACGACATCAACAAGCTGCCCGAACTCGGCGGCGGCAAATCGCCAAACGTGATGGATCAAGCCGGACTGGAAGCTCTGGCGAGCGCGGCTGATGGCGCGGCTATCAAACGTGCCGACGGCAAAGAAGTGAAGAGCGTGGTGTTCATCCAGTGTGCCGGACAACGCAATGAAGCCAACCCGGAACACCTCCCCTACTGCTCAGGCCATTGCTGCGCTACCAGCGTCAAACAGGCTATGTATTTCAAGAATGCCAACCCGGATGTGGACACGGTGGTGATGTATACCGACTTGCGTATGCCGGGCATGGGCGAGGATTTCTATCGCAACGCGCAAGAAAAGGGCGTGATTTTTACCAAGGGCAAGGCTTCTTCAGTGGATGCGGACGATAATGGCTGCAAGGTGAATTTCCGCGATCAGATACTGGATGAAGACACTTCAGTTACTACCGACCTCGTGGTGCTCGCTACCGGACAAGTGCCAAGCGCAGGCGTCGATCTCGAAGCATGGAACCCGATAGTAACGGCTGCGGAGGGCGGCTCGGAGGAGGCCAAGCAAAAGAAAGTGGAGATGCAGAAGATCTCCGTGCTCAACCTCAACTATCGCCAAGGGCCGGACATGCCGCAGTTGAAATACGGCTTCAGCGATTCTCATTTCATCTGTTTCCCCTATGAGACGCGCCGCACCGGCATCTACGCTGCTGGCCCGGTGCGCCGCCCGATGGATATGCTGCAAGCGACCGAGGACGCAACCGGTGCCGCGCTGAAAGCAATCCAGGCGGTGGAAAACGCAAGCTTGGGTCGTGCCGCACATCCGCGTGTGGGCGACCTGTCTTTCCCTGTCGCGCGGCTGGAAGGCTGCACCCAGTGCAAACGCTGCACAGTGGAATGCCCATTTGGCGCAATAGACGAAGACGAAAGGCGCTTCCCCGTATTCAACGAAAGCCGCTGCCGCCGCTGCGGCACCTGTATGGGTGCCTGTCCGGTACGTGTGATTTCGTTCGAAAATTATTCGGTGGACACGGTGGGCATGCAGATCAAGGCAGTGGATATGCCGGACGAGTTTTCCGAGAGGCCGCGCATCTTGATTCTGGCCTGCGAGAACGATGCCTATCCAGCGCTCGACATGGCCGGATTGCAGCACCATGTTTATTCCGCTTTCGTGCGCGCGATCCCGGTGCGCTGCCTAGGTTCGGTAAATACCATCTGGATCACTGACGCACTTAATTCCGGCTACGATGGCGTCATGATGATGGGTTGCAAGCACGGCGACAATTACCAGTGCCACTTCGTTAAAGGTTCGGAACTCGCCAATTACCGCATGAGTAAGATAGACGACACGCTCAAGCAATTAGGGCTGGAAACCGAGCGCGTGGCGACTTACGAAGTAGCGATCACTGACAATGCCCGCGTCGCAAAACTCATCAACGAGTATGCCGCAAAGATCAACGAGATTGGTATGTCGCCGATGAAGGGCTTTAATTGACCATGTAGGTCGGGCTTTGCCCGACATGGCGGGCAAAGCCCGCCCTACGGTAAGGAGTAAACAAGATGAACGATTTTAACCAGCAAGCCGTCGCGCGCTACCACAACGACTTCCTTAAGGAAGTCGAGGAGCGCGTCGAGGACGGCGCATGGGTCAAGATGTGCATGCAGTGCGGCGTATGCGCGGGTTCCTGCCCGCTGGGCAACGCATGGGAACACACACCGCAGAAAATTTTCATGATGATCCGCGCCGGCAAACGCGAAGAAGTCTTGAAATCAGATTCAATGTGGATGTGTACCTCATGCTACAACTGCATCGTGCGCTGCCCGCGCAAGCTGCCGATCACCCACATCATGCACGGTCTGGCACATTACTCCCACCGCCTCGGCATGGCGCCGAAAGGCCAGCCGACGCGCGACATTGCCAAGTTGTTCTGGGTCAATCTGGTGAAAACCGGCAGGGTTAATGAGTTGAAGTTCTCACTCGCTATGTACTTCAAGGACGGCTTCATACAGGGCATCAAGAACGCACTGGCGATGCAGGGGATAGGCTTGGGATTGATAAAGGCAAAACGCCTCAATCCAATGGAAATCTTCGGCGGTCACAAGTGTAAGGATCAAAGCGGCATTCACAAGATGGTCGCCAAGGCGCGCGAAATCGAAGAGCGTAAGAATGCCCACACTGCCTGACGGCATTTTTATTTTCTCGTTGATGGAGAAAGAGTAATGACAAAAAAGCAATATGCGTTCTACCCCGGCTGCTCTTCCCAGAAGGGTGCTTCAGCCTCGAACTTCGTTACCTCCATCCAGTTGGTGTGCGACAAGCTGGGCATACAGCTCAATGAAATTCCTGACTGGAACTGCTGCGGCGCTTCCATCGGTTACGGCGAAGGCGGCGAATTACCGCGCTTGGCTATCAATGCGCGCAATCTGGCATTGGCCGAGAAGCATCTGCCGGGCCAGGACATGGTTTCCGGTTGCCCGGCCTGCTGGCTCGCAACGCGCGAAACCGCAGACCGCTTGAACCAGCACGGCAACCTGATGGCAGAGACCAACGAAGCACTCAAGGAAGTGGGCCTGAACTTGAAAGGCACGGTCAAGGCGCGCCACATTGTCGAGGTACTGGTCGAGGACGTGGGTTTCGATCAAATGAAACAGTCTGTGGTCAAACCGCTGAAAGAAATGAAAATCGCCGGTTACGTGGGTTGCCAGACGAACCGCCCGTTTGGCATCGCGGGCGAATCATTCGAGAACCCGCAATATCTCGACAAGATGATTGAGGCGGTCGGCGCGGAAGTCGTGTCCGGCTACGATCAGAAGGTGACCTGCTGCGGCGGGGCACTGGCCTTCTCCGAGCCGGAAAAATCCCAAAAGCAGATCCGCGCCATCGTGGAATCGGCCTATGACCATGGCGCGGAAATGATCGTTACACCCTGCCAGTTATGCCAGGCAAATGTCGAAATCTACCAGTCAGAAATCAACAAGAAACAGGGTACCAAATTCGCTATGCCGGTGGTATATTACTCGCAGCTGATGACGGTCGCTTACGGCGGGGGTGTCAAGGCAGCGGGGTTGGACGGGCATATCATCCAGCCAAAAAAACTACAGGACATCGCGGGTTAGACTGCCCCGAAAGGACAGCAGCGCCGGTACTTCCTTTTATATCCGAGAAAATTAGACATGTCGCTTGAGCTGGTTTGTCCGGCAGGTAGCCTGCCCGCCCTGAAGGCGGCGGTGGATAACGGTGCGGATTGTGTTTACATCGGCTTTCGTGACAATACCAATGCCCGTGCCTTCGCCGGTCTGAATTTCGACATCCCGGCCACGAACGAGGCGGTGCGTTATGCCCATGCACGCGGCAAGAAAGTTTTTCTGGCACTTAATACCTTTCCGCAAGCTGCCACTTGGCAGCTCTGGCAAGAGGCTGTTGATAACGCAGTGATAGCGGGGGTGGATGCCGTCATCCTTGCAGATGCTGGGCTGATGCGTTACGCCTCACGAACTTATCCCAAGCTGCGCTTGCATCTTTCGGTACAGGGTTCGGCCACCAATTACGAAGCCATCAACTTTTATCATGAGCATTTCGGTATCCAGCGGGCGGTATTGCCCAGGGTGCTGTCTTTACCGCAGGTGGAGCAGTTGGTGAAGAATACCCCGGTGGAAATTGAGCTTTTCGGCTTCGGCGGCTTGTGCGTGATGGTGGAAGGGCGTTGCGTATTGTCCTCATATATCACCGGCGAATCACCCAATACAGCAGGAGTGTGTTCCCCAGCCAAGGCGGTGCGCTGGCAGCAAACCCCGCAAGGGCTGGAGTCGAGGTTGAACGGCATTTTGCTGGACCGTTACAGTGACGGCGAAAATGCCGGCTACCCTACATTGTGCAAAGGCCGCTTCGACGTCAACGGGGAAACCTACTACGCTATTGAAGAGCCTGCCAGTCTTAACACTCTGGAGTTGATCCCGGAGATGCTGCGCATGGGAATATCCGCCGTCAAGATTGAGGGCCGTCAGCGCAGCCCGGTCTACGTGGAACAGGTGACTAAAGTATGGCGCTCCGCCATCGACACCGCCAAGAAGAATACCAAAAGCTATGCCGTCAATCCTGCGTGGATGACCCAACTGAACAAACTTGCCGAGGGGCAGCAGAATACCCTTGGCGCCTATCACCGTCCGTGGAAGTGAACGTGAAACTTGCTCTAGGTCCGATTCTCTATTATTGGCAAAGAGACACCCTCTTCGAATTTTACGAGCGGATTGCCGAGGCTCCAGTGGATATCGTTTACCTCGGCGAGACCGTGTGCTCCAAGCGCCATACCTTTCGACTTGAGGATTGGCTGGAGGTGGCAAAAAAACTCACCGCGTCCGGCAAGGAAGTGGTGCTGTCCACCCAAGCGTTAATCGAATCAGAATCCGATCTCCAAACACTGCGCCACTTAGCTGAAAATGACAGCTTCGAGGTGGAAGCCAACGATATGGGCGCGGTGCGATTATTGTCGGGAAAGAAATTTGTGGTCGGCCCGCATATCAATACTTACAATCCTCAAACGCTAGCTCTGCTGGCGGAGTTGGGGGCGAAGCGCTGGGTAATACCGGTAGAAATGTCCCGCCAGATGTTGTCTGACATTGTGGACAGAAAACCGCAAGGCATGGAGACTGAAGTTTTCGCCTATGGCCGCCTTCCCTTGGCGTTTTCCGCCCGCTGTTTTACCGCACGCCATTACAACCTGCCCAAGGATGATTGTCAGTTCCGCTGCCTCGATCACGCCTATGGATTGACTTTGAAAACACGGGATGGAAAACCATTCCTGGCATTGAACGGCATCCAGACTCAATCCTCCAGCATCTATAATCTGGTGGCGGAACTGGAAAGCTTGAAACAAGTGGGGGTAGATGTAGTTCGTGTCAGTCCGCAGCCGTTTCATACCGAAAAAATTCTTGCCCTGTTTCGCCAAAGAATGGATAGCAGTTTATCCGCTATAGAGGCAGAGGCGCAGATGCTGCGTTTGATGTCGGACGTACCTTGCGATGGCTATTGGCATGCTCGGGCTGGCATCGAACAGGTGGGCATCTCCAGCCAAGCAGATTTTGACCCGCTTCGATCCACAACGATTTAGAGGTGCCTTTAAGAGGATAACGATTATATGGAACTGCGTTCTTTTACCTTTCCCAAGCCCATCGGCAAACTGGTTTCCTTGTTGCCCTCCTTCCCTCCATCCTTTGCTTTTGCCAAGGTGCTCAATCTGGCGCTGGGAAGGATCATCCCCAAGGAACATCTTGAACCGTTGCACGGAAAACAGATTGCCATCCATGTGAAAGATCTCGGGCTGAGTTTGTATTTCACCGTCGGTGCCGACAAGTTTACCCCGACCCGTTCGGGCAAGGCGCCGGATTTGGCTATCAGCGCCACTGCGCAGGATTTCTTCCTTCTTGCTACACGCAAGGAAGACCCGGATACGCTTTTTTTCAGCCGTCGTCTGATAGTTGAGGGGAACACTGAACTGGGACTGGTGGCAAAAAACACCTTGGATGCAATCGAGTTACCTGAATTCAAATCTGCCTTGTTTTCGCCGAGCAACGTTATGGCTCACATGAAGTCGCGTCTGTTTCAAGGCTGAATACAAAATTTTGGGGCTTCTTTTTCATGGTTATGGAATTGTCAATGCTGGGCATCTCTAAACATTGTTACTTGACAAGCAGAAATATTAGCGTATCATCATATTCTGTTATACCCCTGTTGCCCTCCCTCTCGGCTTGCTCCCCTGCAAGCCTTTTTTTTATCCAGGGAAACGCAGAGTTATTGAGAACTAATAAACCAGTCAACTGGCCGTAGTCATCGCCTGACTGGCGTTGCCTGTCAGTGTATGTGCTTATACCGGTGCGCTTGTGGACATTCAGATACATCAAGGAATTAGCTGAACTACTTTTACACAATTGAGGGATGTCACAATGCAATCTGGGCCGCGCGAAATTTTAACTCCATTCAGGTCTATTCCTCTGGAAGTGCCTGAGGGGATGAAGCACAACGAGTTTTTCAACAGCACGGAAAACCTTAACGATCTGGTAAACAACAACGGGTTGCTGATGAACTCAGAGAATCTGTTGCTGTATCGCAAGGCATTGGGGCACAGCACCGAGTTTGATTGTTCCATCATCTACAATACTTCCAAGACGATTCTCAATCCGTTGGGGCGACCGGTGCGGCGCACGCAGGTCGCGGATAATGTGAAACATGTGTGGAACAGGATGAACCAGATCATCATCGACTACATGCTGGAGCAGTATCCCGATCAGGATGAGGCGCTGATTTTGGCAGGTGAAGCGAGTTTGGATGCGACTTGGCCGCTGACTTCTCCCGGAGTGCCTAGTATCCGAATGTTGCATAACCACTTTATCGTTTTTCCTATGGCAGATTTGCGTAAAGCCAAGTTGGCTGAGCCCAACAACCCAAATCTTACCGATGGCGGCCAGAACAGCCTGTTTCAGGCATACATGCGCGATGTATATTGCAAATTCTTCGACAAGGCGCTGAGCCTGAAAATTCTCAAGCCAGCCAGTGAAGCCGATGCTTGTATCGGGCTGACCGGATATCCTCAGGGATTGCCCAGTTGGGAGATACTGGGTGGAGCGAACGCCCTCAAGAACGTGCATTTCTGGAAAGAATACGACGAAGTGTTGAAAGGCTTTATCGACTTCTACCGCACTTTCTTCTCGCAGGTTTCCACCCACAACGCACCTATGCTACATGACGTTTATTTCCCGGAAGAGGTCGAAAGCGTTCTGTTGTTCAATAATGACTTTATGAAGACGGCGAAAAAGGTGCGCGACAACTGCATTGTGGATGCGAAATATGCCAATGCCATACGCTGGCAGCCCGCATTCAAGCAGATTATCTATCGCAATGATGCGGGAAAACTGATCGTTACCATCAGCCAGAATTCCATAGGCAATGCGATCACCGAACTGCTTGGCGTTGTGGTAAACCGCACCCCTGATGCAGAGGCTTATGCCAAGCGTGAATCCGCGCTGATCGAACGCTTGCTCGAAGTGCGACGTCGCCTGATTGAGGCCGATCTGGGCGACGGAATAGCCACTGCTTATTGGCCGAAGGAATAAGACGTTACAAACTTTTGATCGGATGAATATGAAAATTCCAGAACGCGATGGTGATGGCTACCTTATTGACATGAACGTGTGGACGCCAGAAATAGGGCACTCCATGGCCGCTACGGATCATTACGAACTGAATGAAAAAATGTGGGAACACATCATGAAGGCACGAGAATATTACGAGGAAAATAACACTGTGCCGCCGATACGGAAATTTGCCAAGTATGTTGGCGAGGATCAGAAGGATATTTTCGAATTGTGGCTGACCGGCCCGATGAAGCCGATAACCAAGTATGGCGGCATGCCCAAACCTACCGGCTGCGTCTGATCAGAACTCCCATGCCATATTACATCTACAAAATTTTCCGGAAATCCATGTTGCGCTTGGAGAAGATCGAGCAGCACGAAGAATACCGCGCGGCCTCAGAGCGAGCAAAGGTGCTGCGACGAGAACTTGCATTGACCGAATCGTGCGAGATAAAAATGATTTTCGCCGAACATGAATTGGGCGCGGAGGATTTACTTTCGCAGATTCGAGACCCTTTGCCGGAGTTGGGCGACGACTAGCAAGAATAAATTGCTGACATTGAATCGCACCGACTTTTGTAGGCAAGTTTGAACGTCTTCTACTTGTTCCTAAACTAATTCTGATTGCGCGCCAAAAATAGATTGTAGCGACGCTGACCGCAATTGCATTTCCAATGTGCGTCCTGCAAGGTTTGCCATATGCCTTTGCAGCAATAAACTAATGTTGCTGGCAAAAGAAGCCACGAAGCTGCAAGTTTACGGCGCGGCGTTGAAAAACGAGTCAGCTACGTCGGTACCGAACAAAGCCCATCAGTATGTGAACACCTGAGCGGTCAATTCGGCCCCCGGCGCCTCTGGACATACCCATCCTCTACAGCACGAAGCATTGCGGCCTGCTTATCCTGCCCCACTGCATAGGACAAACTCCGATGTAGTGTTTCAGGAATTTCTTATCTGTTATCAGGTAAAGCTCCTATATTTTAATAGTCGCTTTCCCGTCAAGATATTTCCCAAGAATATATCAAGAGCTTCTTTGATCAACGAAGGACATGAGACTGTAATGCTATGAGCCAAAATCTAACTCAACCAGAGGAAATTGATCAAGCACTGATGGAAATGTCAGAGAAGGGTATGACGATTGATGTGCTGGTTAACGATGTAAAGCAATTTTATAGAGCCGATCAACAAGAGGTTATCCCCATAGGAAAAATTGTCAATTCTTCATCAGAGTTTGTCCTTTAGAAATTTACTATTAAACGCTGTAAGTTTTTAAGATTGTAACGGGCATTCGTTTCGGTTGCGGAGACGAGTTGCTTCGCCTCAAAAGTTAGGAAGTATCATGAGCAACATTCAAAACGAACCAGACTCTCTGCGCTCCTTAGTTGAGGCGCAGCTTGCCGGTGCGCCGTTGGCGGAGGGGACGCCAAGATCTGCCGAGGAACTACTGTATGAACTTCACGTGCATCAGATCGAACTGGAAATGCAGAACGATGAGTTGCGGCGAGCACAGACCGCCCTGGAAGAATCGCGCGACCGCTACGTTGATCTTTATGAATTCGCTCCCGTTGGTTACCTCTCGCTCACCCGCGAAGGCATGATTGCAGAGGTGAATCTCACCGGCACTACGCTGTTGGGAGTGGATCGCAAAAAACTGCTCAATCACCGCTTCACCAGCTTCGTCGCCCCCGAGGACAGGGATCGCTGGCATCGCCATTTTTTGAACATATTGCAGCGTGACGGCCATCAGAGTTGCGAACTCAAGCTCCAGCACGGCAACAAATCCAGCTTCCATGTTCGGATGGACTGCCTGCACGTAAAAGAGGGCCGTGTATCATTGGTACGTATTGCCCTCACCGACATCACCTTGCACAAGCTCGCGGAACTTCAGACCCGAGAGCTATCGGCGCATCTCCAAACCGTGCGCGAGGAAGAAAAAACCCGCATTGCACGAGAAATCCATGACGATCTGGGTAGCACATTGGCCGCGCTCAAAATGGACGCATTCTGGCTGGCGCGCAAACTGGCGACGGATAAAAAAAAGGAAGACCCCATGCTGGAGCGTGCCGAATCCATGGTCGGTCTGCTTGACACTGCTGCACAAGCTTTGCGCCGCATCATTACCGACTTGCGCCCGACCATACTCGACGATCTCGGCCTGCTGGAGGCGCTTAAATGGCAAGCTAAGCAATTCCACAAACGTACCGGCATTGAATGTCGAGTCGCATGTCCTTGTAACGAACAGGACAATGGCAAAGACAAGTTGGGCAATGCGTTATCGATTATCCTGTTCCGTATCTCCCAGGAAGCCCTTGCCAATATTGCGCGGCATTCCGGCGCAACCAGGGTGGAAGTCGAACTCCGCTACGCGAACAACGAAGCCGTCCTGTCGATCAGCGACAATGGCTGCGGCCTGCCGCAAGAGCATACCGTTGCCCCAACCTCCTATGGCATACGCGGCATGCGCGAGCGCGTCGAACAACTGGGCGGCAAGATCGGGTTCGACAGCGCGCCTGGCGGCGGGCTTCGTGTGACCGCGACCATTCCGCTGCCTTCCGACCCGCTGGCAGAGGCGCTCGCCAAGAGCGAGACGCGCTACCGCTCGTTGTTCGAAAACATGCTTGATGGATACGCCTATTGCAAGATGCGGTACGACAATCGCAAGCGGGCGGTGGACTTTGTTTATCTCAATGTCAATGAAGCCTTCGGGCGGCAAACCGGCCTGAACGATGTCGTCGGGAAACCGGTCAGCGAGGTCATTCCGGGTTTGAGGGAGCAGAACCCGGAGTTATTCGAGGTATATGGCCGAGTCGCTTCAACCGGCATCCCCGAAGTATGCGACTTTTATTTAAACGCGCTGGGCAAGTGGTTTACCATTTCCGTGTTCAGCCCGGAAAAAGAGCACTTCATTGCGGTCTTTTGTGACATCACCGAGCGTAAACAGGCCGAGGCAGAACTTCGTATCGCCGCCATCGCCTTTGAGACACATGAAGGCATGATGGTCACCGACCAGCATGCCAACATCATCCGCGTCAACCATGCGTTCACCGACATCACTGGTTACAGCCAGGAGGAAGTGCTGGGCCAGAATCCGCGCATCATGAGTTCAGGGCGGCAGGACAAGGCTTTTTTTATAGAGATGTGGCAGCAGTTGCTGCACACAGGCTCATGGACAGGAGAAGTTTGGGACAAACGCAAGAATGGCCAGGTTTACCCGAAGTGGCTGACCATCACAGCCGTCAAAAACGAACAGTATGAGACCTCGCATTACGTCGCCATCTTCAGCGACATCACAACGCGCAAGCAGACCGAGGAGGAAATTCACAAACTGGCGTTTTATGATTCACTGACTCGGTTGCCCAACCGTCGGTTGCTATTGGATCGCTTCCATGCAGCTTTGGCTGCTTCGGCGCGCCGCGACGACTACGGTGCCGTACTTTTCATAGATTTGGACCGTTTCAAGGCGATTAACGACACACTCGGGCACGACTATGGTGACTTGTTGCTAATCGAAGTGGGCGTGAGAATCAAATCTTGCATACGCGAAATGGATACGGTTGCCAGATTCGGTGGTGACGAGTACGTTGTGCTAATTGAGGCCATCAGCAAAGATAAGGATGATGCTACACACAAGATTTCTCTGGTTTCTGAAAAAATTCGCGAGTCGTTAGCCAGGCCCTATAAGCTTAAGGAGCAAGAACATCATAGCTCTCCCAGCATTGGAATCAGTTTGTATCACGGCAATGGCGAATCTTTGGATGAATTGATCGAACACGCCGACATGGCAATGTATCAAGCCAAGGAGCACGGACGCAATGCCGTACGTTTTTATGATCCTGTCATGCAACAAAATGTGGCAGCGCACGATGCACTGAATAATGATTTGCATTATGCAATTGAGTTACAACAGCTACAATTGCATTACCAGATACAGGTGGATAACGATAACTATCCGCTGGGCGCGGAAGCATTCCTGCGCTGGATACATCCGGAGCGCGGCATAATCATGCCAAGACAGTTTATCCCGATTGCCGAAGAAAGCGACCTGATTATCGGCATTGGCCATTGGGTTCTGCAAACCGCCTGTCATCAACTTGCCTTGTGGAGCAAAAATGAAAACACGCGTGATTTTACATTGACTGTAAATATTAGCGCCAAGCAATTCGCCAAGCCGGAATTTGTGAGCGAGGTAACCGGCATCTTGAAAGAGTATCAAGTAGACCCAACGCACCTGAAACTGGAATTGTCAGAAAGGCTGGTGATGACTGACATGAGCAGTACGATGGATAAAATCAATGCTTTAAAAGGTATGGGTGTCAGGTTATCAATGGATAATTTCGGCACTGTGTATTCGTCGCTGTCCTACCTGAAACAGCTTTCCTCTGATCAGCTCAAAATACATCAGGAATTTGTGCAGGGCATTACGTTGGAAGGTAACGATGCCGAGTTGGTACAGGCCGTTATCAACTTGGCAAAATCATTGGATTTGGAAATTTTTGCGGAAGGGGTGGAAACGGAACGGCAGCGGGCTTTCCTCAAAAATCACGACTGCCATGCCTATCAAGGCTACCTGTTTGGCAAGCCCGTCCCGATTGTGCAGTTTGAGTATCTGCTGAAGCAGAGTTGAGTGCTGTCTGAGTCGTTAATTTTCAAGTCCCAAGACGGTGAAGCGGGGCGGCAGAGTTTTCCAACTTACATTATCTAAGGACCACCATGTTTGCACCTATTACCGTTCCCTTCGGGATGAAAATGCTTTTCAATACACTCACAATTAAACCCGGTATAGAGTTGGAAGAGGTTGAGCTGGCTCTGGGCGAGATGTGCAATGTCGTAAAAAACACCTACGGCGGGGAAAAAGGCGGATTCGTCGCCGGTCAGGTCTTTCAGTTTTCGGGCTTCATTTCGGACGAAGGTTCCTTGAGTGCATCCAGAGCAGCGGACAGCCATATTGCGATCATTACTTACTGGAGATCATTTGAAGAACATGAAAAATCGCATGCGGACGAGGTGTTCAAGGAAAAGTTTTCTGCGTTGAGCAAACTGTGTTCGGATAGTAAGGAGCTGGGCTATGACATGCTTTGGCAGGGCGAGCCGGAATAGAACGCATAATGCTGTATATCGTAAAGCATCGTCTCGCAACGCCTCGCTATCCTGCGCTACAAGGGCGGACTGACAACACGCAAGGACGCCAACCGATTTTCTACCGCATCGCCCCCCGCACTATCAAGATAGTAGACATGGTACGCGAAGTGTTCTTCACCTAATGGTGGAGTGATAGGAAAAAAACGAGTTCCACACTAACACTAAGACCTGAAGTTTGGTAAATTGTGCCTTATGCGCTTTTTCTAATTGAAGAGAAGATTGCAGGTTCCGATTACTTGAGTTGTATTTTTATCTATATTAGCTTATTATAATATTGTAAATATTTCAGATGAGGTGGTTTGTATGAGGCATCGCGCAATATTTCTGCTGGCCTTTGCTTTTGCATTTTCTGCGCAGGCGGCTGATGACCTTGTCGTCGCGCCGGTGCAATACCGCGAGGTGGCGCAAAGCTATAGCGCCGACGGTGTGGTCGAGGCGGCGCGGCAATCCACCGTGTCGGCGCAGATCGCCGGACGCGTGAAGGAAATCCTGTTCGACGTTGGCGACACGGTGAAAAAAGGCCAAGTCATCCTGCGCATAGACGAGCGCGAGGCGGCGCAGGCTGTGGCGGGCAGTCAGGCACAAGTAATGCAAGCGCAGGCTGCTATGCAGAAAGCCAAGTCTGACTACGAACGCTCGCGTCAGTTGTACGCGCAGAAATTCATCAGCCAGGCCGCGCTGGACAAGGCGCAGGCGGATTACAAGATGGCGCTGGCGCAGGCGGCGGCGACTGAAGCAGGCGCGGCGCAATCGGTGCTGACACATGGCTATACCTCCGTAGTTGCGCCCTACAGCGGCGTGGTTGGCGTACGTCTGGTCGAGCTTGGCGAGATGGTAACGGTGGGCAAGCCGCTGATGAGCGGATTCGACCCGGCTCAGATGCGCGTCATTGTTGATATGCCTCAATACAAGTTGGCGGACATTGGCTTTCACCCGCAAGCCATGATTGAGCTCCCCTCCCTTAATCACCAGGTGCGGGCCGTTTCGGTGATTGTGCTGCCTACCGCCGATGCCCGCACGCATAGCAGTCAGGTACGCGTCTATCTGCCTGCCAACGAAGTGGGTGTCTACCCCGGTATGTTCGTGCGGGTTCATTTTGTGGTTGGCAAGGCGAAGAAGCTGCTTATCCCGGCCAGCGCCGTGGTGCATCGCAGTGAAATGGTAGGGGTATATGTTGTCGATGAGAAGGGAATAGCGCAATTACGCCAAGTGCGCTTGGGCGAGGCCGCCGGACAGGATGAGATCGAAGTCTTGGCCGGACTGAATCCGGGCGAGAAGGTGGCGCTGGAACCGATTAAGGCCGGTATGTTGCGGCAGGCGAAATGATGGGAATATCCGGGCGTATCGCCAGAGTCTTCCTGCATTCGCAGATGACGCCGCTGCTGGCTCTGGTAGCGGTGCTGCTGGGCATGTTCGCAGTGGCGGTAACTCCGCGCGAGGAGGAGCCGCAAATCAATGTCACCATGGCAAACGTGTTGATCGCCTACCCCGGCGCGTCTGCGCAGGATGTGGCAAACACGGTGTCGACACCCGCCGAGCAGGTACTTTCGCAAATATCAGGGGTGGATCACGTCTATTCCGTGTCGCAGCCAGGTATGGCGGTGCTAACCGTGCAGTTCAAGGTGGGCGAGCAGCACGTCCCCTCGCTGGTCAAACTCTACGATGTCATTCATTCCCATGCAGACTGGTTGCCACCCACGTTGGGCGTGGCGCAGCCCATCATCAAGGCTAAAGGTATAGATGATGTACCTGTGGTGGCGCTTACCCTGTGGCGCGAGAAAGCGGTCGACGGCGGCTTGGCATTGACCCAAGTGGCGCACGCCATCGAGGCCGAATTGAAACGCGTCAACGGAACGCGCGAAGTCACTACGCTAGGCGCGACGCAGCGCATGGTGCGTGTGCTGCTCAACCCTGAAGCATTGAACGCGTACCAGCTTACTGTGCAGGATGTGCGCGCCGCCTTGCAGGCAGCCAATGTGTCACAGGATGCAGGCACCCTGACGCAGGGCAACCGCGAGGTTCTGGTGCAGACCGGCAACTTCCTGAGCGATGCGAACGAGGTTAGCCAATTGGTGGTAGGAGTGTCCGGCAGCAAACCGGTCTTCCTGCGCGATGTGGCCGACATTCAGGATGGCGCTGACCAGCCGTCCAGCTATGTATGGCTGGGAACGGGTGCGGCGGCGGGCGACAAAAACATCACAGCCAAGGGCGAGTTCACCGCCGTAACCGTTGAGATAACCAAGAAGCCGGGCGAAAACGCAGTGGACGTCGCGAATAAACTATTGCAGCGCGTGGAAGAATTGAAAGGCAGCGTGATCCCTGCCGACGTGCATGTCACCACCACGCGCAACTACGGCGAGACCGCCAACGACAAAGCGATGAAGCTGATCCACAAGCTGATCTTCGCCACCGCCGCCGTAGTCGCGCTGGTGTGGATAGCGCTGGGGCGGCGCGAGGCCTTCATTGTCGGCATTGCCGTGCTACTCACGCTGTCGGCGACGCTGTTTGCTTCTTGGGCTTATGGCTTCACGCTCAACCGGGTTTCATTGTTCGCATTGATCTTCTCCATCGGCATATTGGTGGACGATGCCATCGTCGTCGTGGAGAACATCCATAGACGGCGCGAGCTGGCACCACAGCAACCTTTGTCCGAGATTATTCCCGAAGCGGTGGATGAAGTCGGCAGCCCCACCATACTCGCCACCTTCACGGTGATTGCCGCGCTGTTGCCGATGGCCTTCGTCAGTGGATTGATGGGGCCATACATGAGCCCGATCCCGATCAACGCCAGCATGGGCATGTTAATCTCGCTGGCGGTGGCATTCATTATCACGCCATGGCTAGCGTTGCGTTTCTCCGGGGCGCATCACGCGATGGTGAAGGATGAGCGCGAAACCAAACTGGCGAAATTTTTCCGCGCGCGGCTCACACCATTCCTGAATGGCGCACACGGCAAGCCTGCACGACGCAAGTTGTGGCTGGGGATTTTCGCTGGCTTGTTGTTTGCCGTTTCGTTGGGGGTAGTCAAGCTGGTTGTACTGAAGATGCTGCCGTTCGACAACAAATCCGAATTCCAGGTGGTAGTGGACATGCCCACCGGCACGGCGCTGGAACAGACCGGCGCGGTGATGCACGAGATCGGCTCCTACCTTGCCACAGTGTCAGAGGTGACAGACTATGAAGGATATGCTGGATCAGCGTCGCCGATCAACTTCAATGGTCTAGTACGCCAGTATTATTTGCGCAGCGCGACGGAACAGGGAGACATTCAGGTCAACCTGCAGGACAAACACCACCGAAGCCGGAGCAGCCATGAAATCGCCGGCAGCGTGCGCGAGCCGATAGAAGCGATCGCCAAAAAATGGGGCGCGAAAGTGAAGATCGTGGAAGTGCCGCCCGGCCCTCCGGTGATGTCGCCCATCGTGGCAGAGATCTACGGGCCGGAATATGACGGTGCGCGCAAGGTGGCGGGTAAAGTACATGAGAAGTTCATGCAGACTGCTGACATCGTTGGTATAGACGACACCGTAACCGAGGTCGCACCCAAGCTGGTGCTTCATGTGTTGCAAAGCAAGGCAGCTCTGTTAGGTGTCGCCCCTAACGACATCGTGGATGCGATCCATGTCGCACTTGCCGGGCAGGACGTGACTTCGCTGCACGATGCCGATGCAAAATACGCACCGCCGCTGCGATTGGTTCTCCCCGCAGAGAAACGCAGCCGTATGGACGACGTACTTAAACTCAAGGTGCGCGCCCGCGACGGTGTGTTGATACCGTTGTCCGAGGTAGTGCAGTTACGTGAAGTGCAGCGCGACTACCCGATTTATCACAAGGATTTGCTGCCGGTGGTGTATGTGACGGGCGACATGGCTGGCAAACTTGACAGCCCGCTGTACGGCATGTTCGGCATCAACGCCAAAGTCGCCGACGCACAACTCGAACAAGGTGGTGTGCTGGAGCCATATTTCTTCAAGCAGCCGTCCAATCCTTATGCGGCTTATGCGCTGAAGTGGGACGGCGAATGGCAGGTGACCTTCGAGACCTTCCGCGATATGGGCATCGCCTATGCGGTGGGATTGGTGCTGATCTACTTGCTGGTGGTGGCGCAGTTCAAAAGCTACCTCACGCCGCTGATCATCATGGCGCCGATTCCGCTTACCATCATCGGCGTAATGCCCGGCCACGCCTTGCTCGGTTCGCAATTCACCGCCACTTCGATGATAGGCATGATCGCGCTGGCCGGCATCATCGTGCGCAATTCCATTCTGCTGGTGGACTTTATCAACCTGCAATTACTCGACGGCGTTGACCTACAACATGCAGTTATCAATGCGGCAGCAGCGCGCGCCAAACCCATCATCCTGACAGGGCTGGCGGCCATGCTGGGAGCGCTGTTCATCCTCGATGACCCAATCTTCAACGGCCTGGCTATTTCGCTTATTTTCGGGATTATGGTTTCCACCGTGCTGACGCTGGTTGTGATCCCGGTGCTGTATTACGCTTCACTGTATAAGAAAATCGGGTAAAAATCTCTACCAAAGAAGGAGCATCATTGTGACCGCTGAACGTATCGTTCGTATCGTCGCAGGATTTTTTGTCCTGTTGTCTCTGTCGCTGGGTATGGAGGCCAGCCCACTGTTCATCAGCAAATATTTCCTCGGTTTTACCGCTTTCGTCGGAGTGAACTTGTTTCAGAGCGGCTTTACCAATTTCTGTCCACTTACCAACATTTTGGCGAAGTTCGGTATCAAGGAGGGCAGTTGCAGTTAGCCTGAAGTTTAAGAACCTTGAGGTAACTATGTAACGCTAAATAACATGAGCCAAGCAATGCAAGAAAAGCCCCTGATCGAGGATGTCCAAAGCACCTCCGATACGCGCCAGCTTGCCATCGACAAGGTCGGTATCAAAAACATCCGTCATCCGGTCAAGATCAAGGACAAAACCGGAGGGGTTCAACACACCGTAGCAGTGTTCAACATGTATGTGCACCTGCCCCACAACTTCAAGGGCACGCACATGTCGCGCTTCGTCGAAATTCTCAACATGAATGAGCGCGAGATTTCCGTCGAAAATTTCGAAACCATCTTGCGCAAGATGGTGAAGCGCCTGGAAGCACAGTCCGGGCATATCGAGATGACCTTCCCTTACTTCATCAACAAAATAGCGCCAGTGTCAGGCGTGACCAGCCTGCTGGATTACATGGTAACGTTTATCGGCGAAATAAAAGATGGGGCGTACAGCATCACCATAAAGGTATTGGTTCCGGTGACCAGCCTGTGTCCGTGTTCCAAGAAAATTTCCAACTACGGCGCTCACAACCAGCGTTCGCATGTAACCATCACGGCGCGAATCAGCGAATTCATCTGGGTGGAAGACCTGATACGCATTGTCGAAGAACAAGCGTCGAGCGAACTTTATGGACTGCTGAAGCGACCGGATGAAAAGTACATCACCGAGCGCGCTTACGACAATCCTAAGTTTGTCGAGGACATGGTGCGCGACGTGGCAGCACAGCTCAATGCAGACCCGCGCATCGGCGCCTACACAGTGGAATGCGAAAATTTTGAATCCATTCATAACCACTCTGCATATGCACAACTGGAAGGCGTCAGATGAACAAGCATGTCGGCAACTATATGCACAATACATTCTCCTGCGAAGTAGAAGAAGCCAACTTCGACGAGATGGTAGTCGCTCGCTCCCATGAGGTACCTGTATTGCTGGACATTGGGGCTGATTGGTGTGCCCCTTGCAAGTCGCTTACCCCTAAACTGGAAAGACTGGCGCTGGAATATGAGGGAAAATTTTTATTGGCTAAAGTGGACGCCGATGAAAACATGCGCATTGCTGGACGCCACAAAGTGCGTGGGTTTCCTACCGTAATCGCTTACAGTCGCGGGCAAGAAACTGATCGCTTTCATGGTGCACAACCCGATGCATTTCTGCGTAATTTAATTAACAGGTTAATCGCACATCATCAATCCACGGCATGAATATCCGTTCTGCGCACCATACTTCGGAAAGCTGCTTTCGATTGGGAATGGATAGACCGTTGCCCAAAAGTGAAGATACTACCCGAACCGAAAATACGGGTGCGTTAGTTAATATATGCTGAAGTTGATCGGCTCATTGCGGAATTGCCGGAACATCTGGCAGCAATGGTTCAATCCAGCTGGGAAACAGGCTTGCGGCAAGCCAATGTTACGGGGTTGCAATGGTCACAAGTGGATTTGGTTCGTCGCTGTGCGTGGGTTCATCTAGATCAAACAACAGCCCGCAAGGTAATTGCTGTTCCTTTATCCAATGCTGCTGTATTGGTGTTGTGGGAGCAGATTGGGAAGCATCAATCCCATGTGTTCAGCTATCGAGGCAAGCCCATCATGCACCCCAATAATGGCGCATGAATTAAGGCGTTAGTGCGTGCCTGGATTGTCGAATTCAGATGGCATGACCTGCGTCACACTTGGGCAACTTGGCACGTTCAGTCGGGAACCCCGCTGCATGTGTTGCAGGAGTTGGGCGGCTGGGAGTCAGTGGAGATGTTGAGGCGGTATGCGCACTTTTCCAGTGAACACCTTGCCGGGTACGTTGAGAAGATTTCTGGACTGCATCTTGTGAATGGCTACGATTTGGCTACGGAGCCACAAATACATAAGGGCTAGATTGCTCTAGCCCTTATGTATACTGGGGTGATCGATGGGGCTCGAACCCACGACAACCGGAATCACAATCCGGTATTTGCAATATTAATAATACAATGTTGACAATATGTTATGCACATTGTACTCTTCACATTGGCATATTTGGGACATATATGGGACAGTGAGGGGAAAATGGCAACCATAACGCGGCGGGGTGACATGCAATGGCAGGCAAAGGTAAGAGTGAAGGGATACGCACCGGTAAGCAAGACTTTCATCCTTCGTGATGACGCAGAACTTTGGGGTAAGACTGTTGAAAGTGAAATGGGGCGCGGCGTATTCGTCGACAGGTCAGAGGCTGAGGGTACGACGCTGTATGATGCACTTGAACGCTATGAGCGCGAGGTTAGTATGCTCAAAAAAGGATATGATCAAGAGAAGTGGCGCATCAGGTCATGGCGGGCTGACCCGCTGGCGAAGCGTAGCCTTGCCAGCTTGCGTGGAGTTGACTTCTCAAAATGGCGCGATGCCAGGTTAAAAATCGTTTCGCCAGCAACCGTCCGTCTTGATCTTGCCCTGATCTCCCACCTGTTTGCCTATTCAGCTAAAGAATGGGGTATCAATGTTACCAATCCAGTTCAATCGATCCGCATGCCAAAGGTCAACAATGCCCGCGAACGGCAGTTTGTTGGGACGGAAGAGAAATATCTGCTGTATGCGCTTGCGGATTCAGGAGCTGGAAAAAGGTCTAATTACTGGATGCATGCGCTGGTAACGCTGGCGCTTGAGACAGCCATGCGGCAGTCTGAACTGCTGTCGCTTGAATGGGATAAGGTTTATCTTGATAAAGGATTTCTACGTGCGCGGGGCGTGGAAGGCCGTAGCACTAAGAATGAGGATGCTTACCGGGATGTTCCGCTTTCACAACGAGCCAGAAGCGTATTAGCCGCCATGCCGCGCAGCATCGGTGGTCGTGTATTCCCGACAACTCAAAGTGCAGTTAAGCAGGCCTTTGCGCGTGCCTGTGTCCGCGCTGGTATTGAGGATTTTCATTTTCACGACCTTCGCCATGAAGCGACCAGTAGACTTGCTGAAAGGTTGCAGTTACACGAGTTGATGAAGGTGACGGGGCATAAGGACACGAGGATGCTGGCTCGCTATTACCATCCAAGAGCAGAGGATATGGCTAAAAAGTTAGGGTAATGGCTGCAAAGGAAGTGAAGAACAACCTGTAGGTGATCAGGCACATCGTTCAGTATTTCAATAACTCCTCCATTCTTGCGTGGTTAACGCTGCACGCATTAAACATGCGTACCCGTTAGCTGCCATTGAGGCTCAGCCGTTTGAGCAGCAGGCAATCCTGAGTAAACAAGGATTCTCCATGCAGACAATAGCCTCCGCAGCAGTAATCGTGTAAAAACTGTTCACCTCACCCCAGCCTGGCCAACTCCATCTGCAAACTCGCCGACACCTGCTGATCGTCGACGATTACTCCGACCAGTTTGTTGGCGAGCAGCTTGGCCAGCGGGCCGGGGAAGCTCACCTCGCAACGAACCCCGCGTGCCGATTCCAGCACCCCCTTCTCCGCCTTCAAGATTTCCAGCAACCCGACCAAATTGGCCACCGATACCCGGCAATTCACCGGAGCCGCTATAGTCTCGCGCGCGACTCCTGCCACCTCGACCGGAATGCCTCCCAACAATGCGGCCCGAGCCTCCGGCGGAAGCTGATATCCGCCGGCCCCGGCCGCAATCGGCCCTGACGATGCCCCACTGCCCTGCTGGCTCGCCCTGCCCTCAATCGCAGCCTGCTGCAACGCCAGACCGATCACATCATTCCCCGCCACATGTCCGCCCATTTGTTCGCCGCCCGCCCCCTCTTCCACAACTGGGGAAACCGCCCCCGCTTTTCTGGCGACCTTGAACGCCTTGTCTTGCTCTCTGAACCGGTCTATCGTCTTCCGCGTTAACGGGATATCGAGACGTTCCTTCTCGCCTTCCGGCAAAACCACCCGGCGCAGAATTTCGATCTGCAACGGCTTGGACAAATTTGACAAGTGGTAAGCAATTTCCACCGCGTTGGCGATCCCGGATTGCACCCAAACACGATGCACCTCTTCATCCCCGAACCGGACATAGCGGCTCACCCAGCCTTCGCTCTTGTCCAGTGCGGTCGCGATTTCGGACTGTTTCATGGGCTTGCCATCATTGCCTTTTTCCATCAGGAACCGGATTGACTCGGCCAGCTCTTCATCCGTCAAATCCTTGCGGTCTACGTTCTCCGCAATCTGATAAATCAGACGGCGCGACTGGCTCATCCGCTCGTTGAACACCCTGGCGCGGATCGACTTTTCGCCCAACAGCAAATGGGCTCGTGTGCGGCACTCGCCGACCAACACCAGATAGGTGCCGTCATCTTGTTCCTGAACCGTAATCGCCTGGATCAAGCCATGTTTCTTGATCGACCCAGCCAGTTCCTTGAGATACTCCGTGTCCTTGTCCGCGATACGCCCGTCCAGCGTATGAAAAGCCTTCCGTGGCTGTGTCGGGTCGAACTTTATTTTATCCAGCGGGATAAGAATTTCCTGCTCGACTCCTGCCCGGCTTTTCCGCTTATCCCGCGCGCTACCACCTGTATCCAATTCGGTCTTTTTTACCATGCCACACCCCAGTATTTTTATTCGCTTTGCCGTTAAACCGGCGCAATCGCGCCCTGCCCCACACTTCAGCCCTGAATCATTCCCGGCCCGTTATAGGGATACACGCTGGTGCACCACCAGAAGATCGCGGTATATAAAAATGTCCTCAACGAAAGCTTCCTGCCTTCCTGCGCCGAATTCATATTGATCGACTCGATTGCCGCCTTGATGCGATCCGCTAATTCCTTTGGCAACATCATATTCATCGGCACCCATCCAGGATCAGCCCCTTTGCGCGAACTCCTAACGGACGCCCCATGAATATTGGCGACATGCCACGCCAGAGGCGGATTTGCTTTCCACGGCTCGTACGCCAAAAACCCTTCCAACATGTGCACGTACATCCGGCTCAACTTCCTGGAATAATGCACATCAGCCAGTTGACGGCAATACGTCATCAGCCAATCAGGTACGGAAGTTTGGGAAGGCACCAAATTCGCCATAAGTTTCTCCGAACAATTTAATAATGATTATGTGCGCATATTAAACCATTGCTCTGCCGTTGAGCGAATAAATGGTTGAGTGCAAGGAAAAATATTCGGCTATTTGCAATCTAAGGTTGGATAGCGGAGATTTAAGAGGCCAACTCGGCTGAATGCCCAAGTTGGAATCGGCGGTCCGTGCGCATCTTCCTCGAAACTCCAATAGGTTGGAATTGAACCAGTAGGGCTATGCCTGCTTTAGACTGACAAGAGACATTCTGTTGCCGGCAACCAGCGACAGCAACCGACCCAAACCCGACCTCCAAGGTAGAACATTTGATCGACTGCTTTACTTCTAGTACCAGACCTTAAATCTGATGAGAATTTGTGGTGAGGGCGGTCTCTTGCTCACCCACAAGCGACATAGCAACATCCCGTTAACGGACATACGATTTTGATTAATTATTCGTCGCCCGCTAACCCTTGTGCTCCCTCTGCTTCGCTACGGGAGCGTCCTCGCAAGGCGGAAGCCTATGAAGTCGGCACTGATATTTGGTTCGCGCCCTCCACGGAATGTTGCACTCTCAAGCGTTGGTTTGAATAGAAATGAGCCACCACAGAGTGCGCGCGCGCTCGGGTTCATAGCGTTCCAATCCTGCATCCATTGCCACACATTCCCGCTCATGTCGTATAAGCCATAGCCGTTCGCCTGCTTCTGCCCTACAGGGTGAGTTTGACCACCGCTATTGCCTTCATACCAAGCCACAGCCTCAATGTCATTGCTCCCGCAATACTCTGTCTGCTTGCCGCCATAGCAGGCGTATTCCCATTCTGCTTGGGTGGGTAGGCGATATTGTCTGCCAGTCTTTGCATTGAGTTTTTGCAGGAAGTTTTGTATGTTGTCCCAGCTTACTTGCTCCACTGGGCAGTTGTCGCCGCATTTACTAAATTTGCTCGGATTATTTCCCATGACATCTTTCCATTCGCCTTGGGTAACATCGAATTTTCCCATTTCATAATTCTTTCCGGGAATGCGCACCATTACAGGTTCATTTTCTTTTGTTGGAAGTGAACTAGTCCGCGAGGGTTCAGCATTTGCACTGTGCATTAAAGCAAGTACAGATGGAAAGTCCAGTGTCTGCAACGTCGTCGCAGCATATTTACCATTACATGCTTCTTTCAACTGAACACCAGAAATATTCTCAAACTGAGCTTTAAGGCCATTTGTCATTAACTCTGAAGTCTGTGCGATCTTTGCTGTGGCATCAGACTCAGATAGATGAGCTATTTTAATAAGATTATCTTTAGTGATCTGATGTAGCTCATTAAGTGCATCAGTATTCTTGGACTTCCATTTATCAATTGCATCCTTGAGCGCAGGCACAGTGCTGGGATATGAAACATTACATTTATCAATTAACAGCCCGTTGATTACATCGTAGTTAATCTGTGATAACTGAATTCCCATCAATACGGGATCAGCAGGGCCAGCACTGGCGAACAAGGGAACAAAAAGGAGTTCGAGCAGAATAAGTATTGATAAAGTTCGTGTTGCAATCATAGTTTGTAATTCCTTGTGTCAGTGTGGGCCTGCTAAGGGGTTCATACTCGATTGACCGAAATTGGCCGGTAGTTTGCATTCGGTATTCTACTCGTCGAACGACCGCTTCACTATAGATTGCAGACCTCCATTTCAGATATGTGAATTACGGCTTCTGGCACAAAGCCGACCGCCGTTATATTACACCAATGGTCGGCTTTCGTTGTATTGCCGTCATTGGGCCTTTCGTCGTCCAACCCTATTTTGCACGCAACGGGGCGTTGGCTTTCTGTGTCAGACAACCATGTTTTGCACAAAACGGCTCACTTTCAAAGTGCCGTTGGAATCTGGTTTTTCCAACCTCAGAATGCAAATAGCCAAATATTCCTTTTGCTGCAAAATAGACAACTAAATATAATTAACACAATGTATTTATGCTACTTGTTCAATATGCTGAGCATTTTTGATAGATCACCTTACTAAGCCGTAGGCTTACCGTCATCTGTTTGCACTCGCATTTGACATTGTATTAGTATATTGTTAAACAAAATGCATCAATCCGATTAAAAAAATAGAAAGGACATGGAAAATGCAAAAGAAAAACCTCAGAAAACAAGGCGGGGTGAACATATCAGGCGGCCATGTTGCTTTAGCCCCCACCAAAACAAAAAAAGACAATGGAAAAACCGAGCTACGAAAAATTCCAGGGGTGGCGTGTGCCTCGCTGTTTCTGCCTGAGGAATTGAGCAAGCGTTTTACAGATGTTGTGCCGCGCGGCTATCGGTTTCAAGCGATCTGTATTTTGATGACGGATTTGATTGATCGGGTTGAGAGTGGCGAAATGATTAGCTTGGACGCAGAGAAGGTAAAACGATGGCTACCCACAGATAAAAAATAGTGGTTAGTTGGCAAGCCCGTTCAAGCAGACGGGCTTTTTTGTTAAAATGCTTGACATTGTGTCGGTATTGCGGCAATGTGTAGTTACCGGGAGCAAAGATCGGTATTAATCTAGTTTGCGGGAAGCTGGCGAATGCACTTTGAGCAGTTCGCAAGGGAAAGTTGAATTAACTTTTCAAGTGCTCATGCAGTTAAGTATCTGTGAATTTTGCGAGGGTGTCTGGGGCTATATTTTTTTGCCCTTATATGATGTTGTGTCAGTCTTGCGGCGGTGTTGTATTGCTTGTTTTTGCGCAGTGAATCTATCAGGAGAAGGATAAGAATTATGACAACGTTTATCAATGTTCCGTACACAGAAAAAGATGCTGTCAAAGCGCTGGGCGCTCGTTGGAATAAAAATCTTAAAAAATGGTATGTGCCTGACGGTACTCCCGTGGATGCGTTTGAGAAATGGGAACCTTGGGTCAAATTGCTCAGTGTCGATCTGGTGCCATTGTCTGCTTGTTCCTCAAATCTGCGATCGGTACTCAGTGACGCCGAATGGGAGCTGTGCAAGCGGTTTGCGAAAAATAAAAGCGCAAATGTGTGTTCGATTTGCGGCGGGGTCGGCCCAAAGCATCCGGTGGAATGTCATGAACGCTGGAAGTTTGATGAGGAGACCGGGGTACAAAGCCTCATAACTCTTGAAGCGCTTTGCCCTGACTGCCACGAGGTTACTCACATGGGCCTGGCACGAAAATTAGGAAAAGCGACGTATGCAATGAGCCACTTGCGGAACGTCAATCGATGGGATCAGGAAACCGCAGAAATGCATACACGGGAGGCATTCGCGCTCGGGGAAAGACGTTCGAAACGGACATGGATTTTAGATGTGTCCTGGTTGAAGGAAACCGGCATCAAGTTGTCTGTAGAAACACTCCAAAAGATTGAGGCATATCGGACTGGCACCATACCGAGGAGAGGACTTTGCCACTAGCGGACAACATCTATTTTTTCGATTTTAACTTCAGATTTACAACAAATTTATTCACCCAATAAGGGGCAACAAAAATGAGAATCCAAAACTCCCTGCTAACCCAGGACCTGCACACACTGATACGGACATGCGGCAATAATGCACTTCGTGATACAACCGAGCTGGCCGCCGCCATCCTGACTCCCGTGCGTGCTGACCTGGATCGCCTCACACACAAATTATCAACCGACATCTTCATCGCGGTGGCGTTATACACCTTAGGTCAAGAAGAAAAAACAGATTACATCCCACAACGCATGCTGGACTGCATCACCGACATGGATAAATGGGAAACAGAGAAAAAAATGCTGATTGGAATTTCACAATATACGTCATTCAGCATGCTCGACACCAAACTGACTTCATGGCAAAGGGATTTCAGAGAACGCATCAAGATATTTTCCAACGGCATGGCTCAAAGGCATGTTGCCTCTTGCGTCAACCAATGGCGCAAGGCACTGGGCCTGCCCGATCTGTCTGCCAAGACTGAAAATGAAAAACTGATGAAAGGCAAGACTGCCATATTGTCGGCGCATGATAAATCTATGTCGCTAAGCGCGATCCGCGTTGGCACCCGATTCGAGCTATCCGATGCCACTCGCCTATCCGATACTCTGCTAAAACCCTTTCGCGTCCAAACGGACAGAGCGACTTATGAATTCGCACATAATTTTTTTATCGCTTCTGCCTTGTGCATGGCGCACGAAATACGGAGTGCCCGCATGACCGATGTACTGGAATTTATGTCCGACCCGAGATGGGATAGCGTGAGACAGATTTTTTCGCACGTCTGCAATTGCGGCGATTTAGCACTGCAGCCTAAGACGAAGCTATGGGCCGGGGCATGGGGTAATGCGAATCTTGCCCTTGACACTGGAACTTCGGGCAGCTTTGTTAAGCGGAGTCACGCCTTATGGTTGCGGGTCTTGAACAATGATTCCACCCCGACAATATCAGACAAGTCAATTCAAGCCGCCCTCCCCCCCAACAGTATTCAGATTTTCAACATGGCCGAATTGGCTCGTGCGGCGACGCACGTAGGTGAGTTGCGAGAAGACCGGAAAGGCGGCGCAGATCGTCTGCTAAAGAACGCGCAGGAAAGCGATGGTTACCGCACGATTCCTGACCCAAAAAAAGCGCATGCAATCCTTGAGAATGCGAAGGGCCAATTTGAAAATCTGATTGAACCGATCAGCTGCTTGCAAAAAAACTTGATCCTATCTGCTGCCATGGATCCCAAGAGTTTTCGTGTCAGGCCGATTTTGTTACTTGGAGATCCAGGCATAGGCAAAACCTATTTGGCGATAACTTTGGCCAAAGGTTTAGGCGGAAGCATAGAAAAAATGTCAGCGGGTGGCGCGCAGGGAAACTTCCAGCTAACCGGATCGCACTCAAGCTGGCATACGGCAAAATGCGGGCAAGTATTTAAAGCCCTTGCAGAGGGCAAGACAACCTCGCCCGTTTTCGTAATCGACGAAATTGACAAAATGGGATCTGACGACCGGTATCCGATCTTGCCTGTTCTATTAGATTTGTTTGAGCCAGGCACCGCCGTGACATTTAAGGATGAGTTTTTTGAAATGGAATTTGATGCCAGCCGAATCATTTACATTCTGACCGCCAACAGCTTGAAAAACGTGCCTGAGGCGTTACGCTCAAGGGTTGAGATATTTACCGTACCGCGACCGGAGCCGGAGCAGCGGCTGCGGATTATCAAGGAAGAGTTCAAAGAATTGCGCGCGGCCACTGGCAAGCCAATCAAACTTGATAAATCAACGAGCCAGCGACTTGCCGACCGGACGAACATAGACATGCGCCGCACCACGAGCATCGTCAGGAATTCTTTTGTTAGTGCAATGATGAAGGACGAAAAAATTGCCAAGCTAGTTATCCCCGGCGAAGCGCCCAACGGAAATGGTGGCGGCGACAGTGAATATGCCGACAACAAAATAGGTTTTATCTGATCAATTTACGGGGCAGCATACACCCGACTAACGAATGAGGTCCCGGCGCGAGTCTTTCATCAGGGTCCGGGCAATAGCCCAACATGACCGGTTGTAGTTAAGCCTCTATTACTGTTTGTAATTACATCGCTTATCTTTTGACTCAGAGACAAGTTTGGTAGGGAATCCGGCACTTTTTCTGGGGACTGGTTCTGTTGGCGTTTCTTGATTGCTGGACATTGTATTAGTTGCCTTTACGCATCGGAGCGAAACTTAGCATTCAGAACTTTTGGATTGATGCCATCAAGATTGCCGACCCTTTTCGCAAAAGGCCTAACTTTGCAGTTGAACTCAATATTTCCGTCCAAAACAACTGGATTTCCATCCGGTGAACTAGCCATTTGATTTGCTTGGCCGTCTGGAATTACCTCGCTAATGTAGAGGCAAGCGATTTCTCCAGGACTGATGACTTGCTTGTTGAGAATATATGCATTAATCGATGCTCCTCCATACCAGAACCGAAAACTTGCGCGATCCAATTCGACAGGGAACGGGGAAAGATTGATGGCTTGGAGGTACAACGAGAATGACGCTGCTGGCCCAAGGTCAACGACGACAGGGTGGTGACGTGGTTGAATATCTAAATAGACAAGACCAGCCATTTTTTCCTGTGTGAAATACCACCTGAGAAGAAGTGGCAGTCTACGAAGTATGCTCCAAACGCTTTGGATTGGAATTATTTCAAGTGTCATTTGTCATTCCTAAAGTTAGATGCATAACGTAACGCGAAGCAAGAGGCTGCATGAGCTTAGCTGGGTGTTGAAATTCGCGTTGCGTAAGTTCACCGAAAAAAGGCGGCCTCGTATAACGCGCTACAATCGATTTTCTGGACATCAGGAGGGGTTTGACCACCCCGTAAAATGCAGCAAATCATCTTCATTAATCGAATTTCAACACCCTGTTAGGGTTATAGCCTTAAAAAATCGCATTCGTGAAATTTTAGTGCCCCACTCATATTTCGAACTTACTTACGGAGAGACTTCCAATGCTCAGAGTTCGCCATGACAGTGTTATCGATATAATCGATTAATTCATTACAAGCCTTCTTCGTTTCATCTAAAGAGAGTGGACTCTTCAAGTTCGAATTGACCCATTTAACAAAGTCATCCAATCGGCTTAGTTTTATAGAGCTTTCGAGACGTGAGTTGGTCTGAATTTCGAAAGGTAGCGAAATAGGTTGCATATACTGTTCTGGCAAAAAACCTAAAACTGAATGAAACCCATAATACTTGAGATCCTCTTTTAAAAGCAGTCTCTCTATTTTCTTGTCCTCTGGAAAAAGAATAAGAGGAATTAACAATCGCCTGGTTCTCAACATGTGCCTAGTCGCTTGCTCAATAGCAAATGCTAGTACGCTGTTGTCAATTTCTAATCTCTTGCCATTTTCTTCAAGCTCTATCAATTGAATTAATAGTGAGTTTTGTTCGGGCTGCTTCTGATCTAAAAATCCACGTTGCGTCACAGTTGCCGTAATATATCTGATACCATGTGTGTTGATTTTGCACCAATCTAGGACACAAAACCGCGCCAGTATTTCATCTTGACCTAAACCAATTAAAACTTGTGAATTCGGCAGCTCGTATTTTGCGATGCTTGATGCGGTATGGTTCCAATCAACAATAATGTCCTTTTTTAGACAGTCACGATAAGTTTTAACTTCTGTTGCTTTACCGTCTATCATTACCGAACAATTCAGGTTTTGCCAATTATCTGGAAATCTCCTTGAAAGTTCTTGCCAGTAAGTTTGAATATTTTTGCCGTACTGTGACCAGTAATATTGATTATCTTCGCCATAGGGTATCAATGCCCAATATTTTGCCAAAGCAGAGATAACTGCCTCTTGACCGTCATTCACCGATGTTTCCACATTCTTTTCCACCCACAACTTCAGGTTACGAGCAACAAGCTTTTCGACTTTATCTCTACCGTCCGAAGTCAAGCTATTGCGGTTAAAAGTAAGCCATTCACTCGCTTTTCCTGCATAAAGATCAAGCGAGTATGCAAAAAAATAATGCGAAGTAAGCTTTGGATCATTAATTTCTTGTCCGCGATAACGTAGACTATTTGACCTGCGATTATTTAAAAGATAAACAGAAAATCTACAGTTGGTCTCGCAGAAAAAATCGCTCTGCTCATCTTCACCTTTGCGAATACTTCTTGAATCAAAAATATTCTCCCCCAAGTTATAGAAAAGCGATTCAATCTTAATCGGTGAATACTTTGAAAATTTCAATATTTCATCGTAAATAAGATATGCTGCAACCGGCAATTCTTCATCCAGCAAAGTGTCATGTTTGTTGTAGGCCTGAGTTGTTATAGATTGATTCGATGAGAGCGAAAAACTAGAAGGCGTTTTATCTCTAACCGATTCAAAGCTTAGTTCTGTACCTATTAGGCGCAAGTAATCGCTTTCATTTTCTGACCATTCTACAGTTACCAAACCGTGCTTCGGCCCTGTAGGGCTATGCAAGGTGATGTCTAAAACCTCAGAGGTAAATATGCTTTTAGTTTTAATACGCACTACATCTGTCCACATAAAAACACTTTGTAGACCAATTCCAAATGTCCCAGAAGGCTGCAACCACTCTGGCATTTCATCGATCAAGGTTTGCCTCTTCACATTAGCTGATGAGCTTGCTACATTCATCAG
>CAYZPM010000005.1:0-136693 GCA_964480365.1 uncultured Gallionellaceae bacterium | reverse complement strand
GTTCGCGGAACTGCGCGGGCGGAATGTTCTTGCCGTGCTTCTTCTCCACCTGCAATTCAATAGGCAAACCGTGGCAGTCCCAACCCGGCACATAAGGCGCATCGAAGCCGCTCAACGTCTTGCTCTTGATGATGATGTCCTTCAGCACCTTGTTCACCGCATGGCCGATGTGGATGTCGCCGTTGGCATACGGCGGGCCGTCGTGCAGGATAAATTTCGGGCGCCCTTTGCTTGCCGCGCGTATCTTCTGGTAGCGCTGCTGTTCCTGCCATTGCGCCAGCATCAGTGGCTCGCGCTTGGCGAGATCGCCGCGCATGGGAAACGGGGTATCGGGTAAATTCAGGGTGTTCTTGTAATCAGTCATCTTCATTCCAAAACAAAATCTATCGCAGTAAAAACCATAGCACCCGTCATTCCCGCGAAGGCGGGAATCCAGTCATTAAACGGTTCCGCATTGCGGCCAAAACCTTTTTTTGCCTGCTACGCAGGTAATTGTTTGACTAGCTGGATTCCCGCCTTCGCGGGAATGACGAGCATTGTAATCAGTCATGTTGTTCAAACCATTTCTGTGCATTCATTACATCCAATGCGATCTGCCGCGTCAACGTTTCCACATCGGGAAATTTTTCTTCGTCGCGCAGCTTGTGCAGAAAATCTACGCGCATATGTTTGTTGTAAATCTGGCGCGCAAAATCGAACATATGGACTTCCAGCACCGGCTTGCCGTCCGTCCTCACCGTTGGACGCACGCCCAGGCTGGACACGCCCTGTATCGGCGGCATATCTTCGCCCTGCACCCGCACCACAAAAATCCCGGCCAGCGGCGGGCGGTTGTGTTTTAACTGGATGTTGGCAGTCGGGAAGCCGATCCGCTTGCCCAGGCCATTGCCATGCTCCACGCGCCCGCTGATGCTGTAGGGTCGTCCCAGATAGGATTGCGCCACATCCATCCTGCCTTCCGCCAGCGCCGCACGCACCGCCGTGCTGGAGATGCGCACGTTGTCGTGCAGCACGCTGTGCATCGCCTGCACCTCAAAACCATGTTGCGCACCCACTTTCCCCATCAGCGCAAAGTCGCCGCCGCGCCCGCTACCGAAACGAAAATCGTCGCCGATCAGCACGAATTTCGCACCCGCTTCAGCATGCAGCGCATGGGCGAACTCCGTAGCGCTCATCTGCGCAAAGCGTTGGTTAAATCGGCACACATGCACGCGATCCACACCGAGATCCGCAAACAATTCCAGCTTCTCGCGCAAGCTGGTTAGCCGTGCCGGAGCCTGTTGCGGCGTGAAAAATTCGCGCGGATGCGGTTCGAAAATAACCACCGCAGTCGGCAACCCGCGCGACTGCGCTGCTTCACGCAGTTGCGCGAGCAAAGCCTGATGACCGAGATGCATGCCATCGAAGTTACCGATGGTCAGTGCAACTGGCTGTGCAACAGAGGAATGAAGTCCGCGAAAAATCAGCATATAGTGAGCAGATTATACCGTAGCCCGGATGAAGCGTAGCGGAATCCGGGAGCGCCCGTCGGAGTGCAGAAGTTACTCCCCATGTCCGATTGAAGTGGGAAAAGCCCCCGGATTTCGCTGTGCTGCATTCGGGCTACGCCGTCCCCCCAACCGTCAGCCCATCTATCCTTACCGTAGGCTGTCCTACCCCAACCGGCACGCTCTGGCCTTCCTTGCCGCAGGTACCCACACCAGGATCGAGCGCCATGTCGTTGCCTATCATGCTGACGCGCATCAGCGCTTCGGGGCCGTTGCCGATCAGGGTCGCGCCTTTCACCGGTGCGGTAATCTTGCCGTTTTCGATCAGGTAGGCTTCGGTGGTCGAGAACACAAATTTGCCGCTGGTTATATCCACCTGCCCGCCGCCGAAGTTGGCGGCATACAAGCCATGTTTGACCGAAGCAATGATCTCATCGTGCGTCTTGTCGCCATTCAACATCATGGTGTTGGTCATGCGCGGCATCGGCAGGTGCGCATAGGATTCCCGCCGCGCGTTGCCGGTGACCGGCACGCCCATCAGGCGCGCATTCAGCGTGTCCTGCAAATAGCCTTTGAGGATGCCATCTTCTATCAGCACGGTGCGTTGCGTGGGATTGCCTTCGTCGTCCATGTTGATCGAACCGCGCCGATTGATGATGGTGCCGTCGTCCACCACGGTCACGCCTTTTGCGGCAACACGCTCGCCGACGCGCCCGGAAAAAGTTGAACTGCCCTTGCGATTAAAATCGCCTTCCAATCCATGCCCTACCGCTTCGTGCAGCAGAATGCCGGGCCAGCCGGAGCCAAGCACCACGGTCATATTGCCCGCCGGTGCGGGCCTGGCATCAAGATTGATAACCGCCTGATGCACCGCCTTGGCGGCATAATCGCGCAGCACGTCGTCGCTGAAATAGGCGTAATCAAAGCGCCCGCCGCCGCCTGCCGAACCTTGTTCGCGCTTGCCGTTGCTTTCCACAATCACTTGCAACGACAGGCGCACCAGCGGGCGGATGTCGGCATTCAGCAGGCCGTCGCTGCGCGCCACCAGCACCATGTCATATTCGCCCGCCAGCCCCGCCATCACTTGGGTCACGCGCGGATCGAGGGCGCGTGCGTAACGCTCCAGCCGTTCCAGCAGTGCGACCTTATCGGCATCGTTCAAGCAGGCGATGGGATCCTGGGGCAAATAAAGATTTTCGTTCTTACCCGAATTCCGTCTTTCGACATATCTCAGAACAGGCACTGTCTGCGACCCACCCTGCCGCGCAATCGCACGGGTAGCCAGCGCAGCGCTTTCCAGTGCGGCCATACTGATGTCGTCAGAATAAGCGAAGGCGGTCTTCTCGCCGCTCAACGCGCGCACGCCTACACCCTGCTCAATACCAAAGCTGCCGGATTTGACGATGCCCTCTTCCAGCGACCAGCTCTCAGCTCGACTGTACTGAAAATACATGTCAGCGTAATCCACCCTGTGTGCCAGCATTTTCTTGAACACGCGCTCCAGATGGCGCACGTCCAATGCGTGCGATGCGAGCAGCGAATGCTGCGCGAGAGTAAACGAGGTATCATTTTTCATAGTGGCCATATTTAAAGAATACGATGCGACAGCGCTGGCAAACTGGCGCGCACGCTGGCCTGATAGGATGGATTCACTTCCGCGACCACCACGCCTGAACCGCGCGCAAGCTGATCCAACACACGTCCCCACGGATCGACGATCATGCTGTGGCCATGCGTTTCGCGGCCGCTGACGTGATAGCCGCCCTGCGCGGCCGCCACTACATACGCCAGGTTTTCGATGGCGCGCGCACGCACCAAAACTTCCCAATGCATCTTGCCGGTGGTCTCGGTGAAGGCGGCGGGCAGCACGATGATGTCCACATCCTTCATGGCGCGAAACAATTCGGGGAAGCGCAGGTCATAGCAAATTGCCAGACCAATTCGCCCGAACGGGCTGTCCACCACCACCACCTGATTGCCCGATTCGATCGTGCGCGCCTCGTGGTATTGCTCGTTGCCGAGGACGAGATTGAATAAATGTATCTTGTCATAACGCGCCACTTGATCACCGTTCTCATCGAACACCAGACAGGTATTCAGCACCTTGTTGGGGGTGCTGGCGATTAGAGGAATGGAACCACCCACCAGCCAGATTTTGTGTTTGCGTGCCATTTCGCTAAGAAAAGATTGGATCACGCCGCTGCCCGGTTGTTCCCGCACCGCCACCTTGTCCGTATCGTTCATGCCCATGATGGGAAAATATTCCGGCAGCACCACCAGACGCGCGCCTTGATCTGCCGCCTTCTCGATCAAGCGGCGCGCCTCGCTCAGGTTGCCCGCAACATTCGGGCCTGACGCCATCTGCACAGCGGCGACCTTGAAGGCCTGATTTTGCACAGGGTTAGTTTTTTGGGTGGAATTTACGTCTTGCATGTCCATGCTTTCTTAAGGATTGATTTCATTACCGGTTGATCTGGCGGCTGGTTGTCCTATTTTGGTCACATTCGGGTTAATCCAAGTACCTGTCACATTGTAATTGTACGATGCCAATTTATCGAGCGGTTCGCGCAGAATCTTATTGGCGATAAAAGTCCCGACGCCCACCACCGGCCCGGCGGCAAACCCGAGCAGCGAAACGCTGTTACCCACGGCGGGCAGAATACGCACTCGCAGATTTTGGGTTTCATGGTTCAGGTCAACTTGCCCCTGCATGGTCACTTTCGCGGACGAACCGTCAATCCTGAAATCGCTAGTCTCCATTACACCCTGCTTGATCTGCGCCGTGCCGGTGATGCTGTCAAAAGCGAAACCTAGGCTGAATACGTCGGTGAAACCGAGCGTGATATGGGTAGGCAGAGCTTGCAGACTCAGTATGCTCAGCAGTTTGCCGACGCCAGGATCAATTTTCAGGAACTGTCCTTTGCCAGTATCCAGCGTGAGCTTACCATCCAGTGCAGCATAGCTGAAATCGTCCGGCGCGCCGCGCCAAGTAAACTCGCCTTCAAGCTTGCCACTGCCATTTTTGACGGTGCCGGGATAACCGGAACGAGCAAGGATTTTCCCCGCATTACTGATTTCCAGCTTAAGGTTAATTTGTGTCTGTTTCTTGCCCCCCTCCATGTGGTACTTTCCATCCGCACTCAACACACCATCCGGATTGGTAATGCGCATATGCTCCAACTGCCAGTCGCTCCCGTGTTGGCGCGCCAGCAAATCCATCTTGCCGAGTTGCTTATCCTTCCAAGTGAGTTCGTCCACCTCCAGATCAAGCGCAGGAAATTCGGTGCGGGTGGAATCCTTACTGGCAACAGGTTCACGCGCGACCTCTATCTTCCTGCCGTTGCCACCTTCGCCCAGAATCCCTCCGACGCCCTCGCCCAACGTCAGGTTCCGCAAGCGCGCCACCAGTTTTCCTTTGTCCTCCGATTGCCAACTCACCTCACCGTTTATTTCCTTGGCCGCCAATTGCGCCGTGAATACACCGTCCTGATTGCGCGCATTGACGTGCAAGTCATTCATACTGAGTCCGTAAGCATTGAGCTTCTGAATCGTCAGGTCGGCACCGGCAATGCTAAATGGCGATGTCTCGCCAGAAGCATTCCCTTCGGCGGATGACAGCAAGCCACCCCAGCCTTCCAGCGACAAATGCGGCACCGTGCCGGTAATCCATACCCCATCTCGGTTCAGCCACTTGCCAAACCCGCCGAAATTCACCGTGCCGCGCTTGACCACCATATCACCGCCTTCCTCGCGGCGCAGCAATCTCGCGCTAAGCAGTTTGCCGTATTGCAGGGAAATTACATCCTGTTTTGCAACCATGCTCCTCTTCTCGAAGCGCAACGGAATAGCCTCGTCGCCCCACTTGGCAAAAGGCGCAGGCAAATCGGAAACCAGTCCGGACAGGTTTGAGGTAACCAGCACATTGGTCAATTTTTTCTGCATTGTAATTTCCGCGTCCCAGTCGCTTCCGCCATGCAAGCGGGACAACAACGGATAGGATACGCTCTTGCGCAACGAGTCCACGTCGGCTTTGCCGTGCACCTTGGCCTGCACCATCCCGTTCGCACCACTTTGCAACGCCAGCGTGGCGGGGCCACCAAGGATTTGCGCGTTGAAATTCTTCGTGCGCATCGAAGATTCCGTGAATAGCAAATCGCCATTAGCCGAGTACAAAACAGGCACGCCATCGCCTAAATTCACCTCGTTGTCGGCGAAATGATATTTGCCGGAAACAGCTACTGGCTTGTTGCCTTGCAACGGAACATCCACCGACAGTTGCAAGTTGCCGTTGCCGCGAGCCGTCATGTCATCGGTGAAACCGTCGATATATCCATGCACCGGGCTTTTCTGGATGAAATCCAGACAGTGCGCGGTTTCACCTGTTGCATCGCCGCGCACTTGCAACATCAGGTCGGGGCTTGTCATGTCAGGCATGGTCACGCTGACCTTTTGCAATCGTACACCCATCATCATGCCGGACGGCGCGTTCACCTCCAGTTGTTTGCCCTGTATCAACAATTCCCCGGTGATGTTGTCTATATGCGGCCAGGCCTTGTCATATTCCAGTGCTCCACCCCTGAAGCGCGACTGTATCTGGAAGATGCCTTTTTTGTTTTCCGGAAATGGAAAATCGTTCAAATCACCATGCAAACGCAAGTGAAATTCGTCGGCATGCCCGTCAAGCAACGCACTGCGCAACCAGGCGTGGGTTTCCTTGCCCAGCGCAGCCAGTGGAACATAGCGGTCGGCATGAGCTATCGCGCCGCGCGTCAGGTTAATGTTCAGGTCAATCAAGCCGGGACTGCTGGGCAGGGGTTGAAAGCTGCCGTACACCGTTCCGGCAAGATCGGCATTGGAGGCAGAAACATTACTGAACTTTATTTCCATCCCCTGCGGCTTCGCCTGCCAACCGCCTTGCGCAGTGAGCGTATCGAACGCCAGCGGCTCCGGCATGATTTGCGGTGCATCCAGCGTCAGCTTGTGTGCATTCAGCGACAACATACCCGTTGTCTCGCTGCCCTCCAACTCGCCGCTCAGCCCGCTGAAACCGGGTAGCTTGCCCACGCGTTTCATCGATAACTGGTCAAACTGCGCCTTGACCTCGTAATGCAGCGGCTTGCCAACATCGTGCTGCCATCTCGCTTTCAGTCCGGAAACCGTCCCTTGCGGCGCAAACTCGATAAGCTGTTTCTTCAACTCCTGGCCCAGTGGCAGGGAATTCGTCAGTTTGACTAGATTGGCCAACTCCAGCGTGTTGGCGCGCACCTCGCCACTGGCCGTTTGTTTGTCAGAAGCAGAGGCAAGGCGCAGGTAAAAATCGGTAGGCTGCAATACTACGTTCTCCGTCTGCAAGGAAAGCTGGTGCGTGGAGATATCTGTCCCTTGCGCCGATTCCATCCAGCCGATTCGTCCACGCAGCGTGCGCAAATTGAGCGGCGACAGGCCATCGGCTAATTGCGCCTGCACATCCGCCAGCGCCAGATCGGCTGTCACCTGATTCACCTTGCCGTCCGCCACGTCAAGCCAACCGCGCAATGCTCCCCTGCCGCTCTTGAACCCGTCAGGCACCGGTAGCCAAGTACGCCAAGCCGCCACGTCGGCATAATCGAGTTGGGTATATAACTGTCCGCGCCATAGGTTCAGGTCAGCGAAACTCCGCCCGGAAAAATCGCCGCGTACATCAAGCTGCGCGGACATATCCGTCGGCGGCAACGCGCGTAGCGCAAAACGGTGGTGGCGTCTGCGGTTCTCGATGAGCAGATTCAGTTGATTGAATACCAGAGGGGGGTTGGCACGTTGTTCGTCCAGCCATGTAATGCGTGCATCGCGCACCATGATGTAGGTCTGATGCAATAGCCAATCCGCCAGGTCACTCGATCCCGAAGACTGGTCCGACAACTCCACTCCGGCGATATGCAGCCTTCCTTGCGCATCGCGCCTGATCAGCAAATCCGGCTGATCGAGTTCCAAACTATACAGACGTACCTCGCCCCGCAACAGGGTCATCCACGACACCACACTGTCCACGCGCTGCAATGCCAGTGCAGTCAAGTTCGGCTTGTTCTTATCAAGAATGCGCACATCGGTGAGCAACAGGTGGGGGCGCATGCCGCTCCAATCGGCGTCGATCTTGCCAATGGAAACCGGCTGCCCGATTGCCTGGCTGACGGAGACGGTAATAATACCGTGATAATGCTCGATATCCGGCAATATCCAGTAACGCAAAGCCAGCACCAGCGCCCCGAAGACAAGCGTGAGCAACACCGCACCGACCAGCGCAATGCGGGTCAAATGGTTGAGGCCACGCCAGGCAAGACGCAGGGAAGTTTTCAGCATTTAACGGTGTGACCCGCAGGCCACGCGAACAAACAAACCATGATAGGCACTCGGGATTTATAATGAACTTACGCGAACCTGCATTCTAACCCGAAGCCTCTGCCATGAATACCGCCGCCACTCCCTCCGCCACTGATTTCGATGCCATTTTGCGGCGCACGTTGCGTTGTAGCCGTTATGTGCGGAACCTGCTTGACAGCGATGCCGAATTATTGCCATGGCTGCGCTCGCACTTTGCGCAACCATGCAGCGCTATAGAAATAGAAATTTGGCTGAATGCCATGATTATCGACGATGAGGATTCGCTGTCACGAGCGCTGCGCCACCTGCGCAAGCGCGTGATGCTCAAACTGCTGGCGCGCGATCTGGGCGGGCTGGCCAATCTGGACGAGGTGATGACGACCATGACCGCGCTGGCTGAACTGGTCGTGCGACGCGCACAGGCATTTGCCATGACATCGCTGGTGGAGCAGTTCGGGGTGCCAACAGGTTCGTCCAGTGGCACTCCGCAGGAAATGCTGGTGATCGGCATGGGCAAGCTGGGCGGCGGCGAATTAAATGTTTCCTCAGACATCGACCTGATTTTTGTTTACCCGGAAGACGGCGAAACCACTGGCTCGCGACCACTCGGCAACCATGAATTCTTCTCCAAGCTCGGGCGCCGCCTGATTAACCTGATCCACGAATCGACCGGAGAGGGCTATGTGTTCCGTGTAGACATGCGCCTGCGCCCTTATGGCGACAGCGGCCCGCTGGTGACGAGCTTTGCGGCGCTGGAAGAATACCTGGTCACGCAAGGACGCGAGTGGGAACGCTATGCGTGGATCAAGGCGCGCGTGGTTTCTCCAGTGGATAGCCCCGTCACACAAGAACTGATGCAACTCGTGCGGCCATTCGTATTCCGCAAATATCTCGACTTCGGCGCAATCGCCTCCATGCGTAAACTGCATGCGCAAATCCGCCAAGAAGTGCAGCGGCGCGACCGCCTCAACAACATCAAGCTCGGCCCCGGCGGTATCCGCGAAATCGAATTCATCGCCCAGGTGTTCCAATTAATACGCGGGGGACGAGACGCCAGCCTGCGCATTCGCCCGACCTTGCAAGTGCTGCAACTGCTGCGCGAGCACGGCCATCTGACCCCGGAAACCGTGGTGGAATTGAGCGCTGCCTATATTTTTTTGCGCAATCTGGAGCACCGTCTGCAATATCTGGATGACCAGCAAACTCAAGACTTGCCGGAAAATCCCGACGATCAGGCACGGCTGGCGGAAGGTATGGGCTACCCGGATTACCCGGCCATGCTGGAACAGCTAAACCGGCACCGCGCGCTGGTAAGCGCACAATTCGCACAAATTTTCAGCACCCAAAACAATGACCCTCAGAAAGAGGATCAACATCAGCGCGGTGTGCCGGAGAGCACATTGTGGAACGAAAACATGCAGGCGGAAGAACTGCGCGATAGCCTGGGCGAACTGGGCTACACCGGCGCGGCGAGCCTTGCCGAACGGCTGTTGCAAATCCGCGACAGCATCCGCTACCGCCAACTGCCGGACAGCAGTCGGCAGCTCTTCAACAATCTGGTTCCGCAATTCATCGTGCTGTGCGCCGCGCCAAACAGGCATTACAAATATGCAGCGCCGAATGATGAAACCAGCGATGCCCGCTTCCCCCTCTCCAGCTCTCCCCCGGAGGGAGAGAGAGATAAAGTCTCGCTACGCGAGTTCTACTATCCTAACCGCGACCAGACTTTGGCACGCATATTGACCCTGCTGGAAAACATCAGCCGCCGCGCCTCCTATTTGGCATTTCTGGTGGAATACCCGCAAGTAATGCATCGCTTGGCTGACATCGCCAGCGCCAGCCTATGGGCCTCTGACTACCTGATCCAGTACCCCATTCTGCTGGATGAATTGCTGGATGCGCGAGAAATCTACCGCATGCCGGATTGGACAGCGCTCGACGTCGCGTTGCAACAGAAATTAGCGGATTATGGAACCGATATCGAACAACAAATGGACGTGCTGCGTCAATTCCAGCACAGCCAAACCTTTCACCTGCTGGCCATGGACTTGCAAGGTTTGCTGCCGCTGGAATTACTAAGCGACCATCTCAGCGACCTCGCCGATCTGATCCTACACCATGTGCTGCAACTGTGCTGGCGCGATGCGCGCAAAAAACATCAGGAGCACCCGCACTTCGCTATCATCGCCTACGGCAAACTGGGCGGGCGGGAACTAGGATATGCCTCCGACCTTGATCTAATTTTTCTGTACGACGACCCACACCCGGACGCGGCGGAAATCTACGCCCGGCTGGCACAACGCATCAATACCATGCTGGGCAGCTACACTTCCTCCGGTCGCCTGTATGAAACCGATCTGCGCCTGCGCCCGAATGGCTCCAGCGGCCTGCTGGTCAGTTCGATGGCCGCGTTCGCGGCATACCAGCGGCAACACGCGTGGGTGTGGGAACACCAAGCGCTGACGCGCGCCCGCTTTAGCGCCGGAGATGCACGCATAGGCGAACAGTTTGAAGCCATCCGCACCGAAGTGCTGCGCCAGCCGCGCGAGTTGGACACGTTACGCCGGGAAATTGTAGTGATGCGGCAAAAAATGCACGATGGGCATCCCAATGACAGCAGCTTGTTCGATATCAAGCATGACCGGGGCGGCATGGTGGACATCGAATTCATGGTGCAATTTCTGGTACTGGCCTATTCAAACAAATTCCCGCAACTCGCCGCACACAAGGGCAACCTGGCGCTGCTCAAACGCTCCGGGGAATGCGGTTTGATTGACCCACAACAGGCGGAATACGTCTGCAGCATTTACCGCAACCTGCGCGCACTGCAACACAAGATGCGTCTGAACAACCAGACACAGTGCCGCGTGGATGCGGCTGAAATCAACACCGCTCCGGTGCTTGAACTATGGGATCAGTTACTGGGGAACCATTTGTAGGGATTCGCAAGCTTCACATCAGCCGCGCTGCTATAACCCGCAGTCATATCAGTGATGAGGCGAGTTAACGGATTGATCGAATGGATTCGAAGCCCCCGACACCCTGAGAAATTCGATCAATTCAGCATTGGGTTTTGACGCTGTTTTTGCTACCACAATGGGTGAATAGCCATCTTGTTGTCTTGGTATGTTAGGGTCTGCGCCTTTATCGATAAGATGCTTTACCATATTCAAATCGTTATTCTCTACTGCAACAATAAGAGGTGTTGAACCAGAACCATCACGCCGATTGATATCCATCCCTTGTTCCAAAATGCGATCCACCCCATTTGCGTCCGAGTGCCATACGGCATTTATTAAATCATCGAAAGTATATACCGCCGCATTGTTAACTACGGTCTGCGTACTCTTTTCCTTATGACGTGAAGCATGCTTTTTAAGCTTCTTAATAAATTTATTGGTCTGTTGCATTTCTGCGGCGGGCGGCTTTGGCGGCGCGACAACAAGGGGGGGAGGAGCTATCGAATTGGGCTCAAAAACTTGGCTCTGGTTTTGTGTAGTCGCCGCACGCTTCAGGTAGCCTACGTATACACTCAGGCCAAACGCCACGAACACAAAGGTAAACATCAGAACAATCCTCGCGGGCGTGATGTACCAAAATAGAGGAGGCTTATCGTCTCGCCCCCGCTTTGCTTCCCCTTTAGCTGGCTTTGTTAGGCTGGACTCTTTCTCTGGCGCCGCATAGGGTGAAATATCATTCCCCTCCGTACGGCTGTCAGTCTTAGATTTTTTTGATTCCTCTTCCAGATTCTTTTTGCCCGATGCGATAATCAGTGGGGAGCCATTATTGCTGTCAATATTCGGGACAGCCTGACGCTCCAGCAGTAGTCTGGCTACATCCTTATGTCTACGTGACACCGCCAACGCGAGAGGCGTATCGCCGCTTTTTTGCGTGGTGTTTATTTCAGCGTCGGCATCAATTAATGCATCGACAATTTGGCTGTGCCCATAAAATGCAGCCCAGTGCAAGGCGGTGTGTTCTGCTTCATCACGCAGATTTACTCCCGCACCGTTCTCAATAAGACAACGCACCGCCTCCAATTGCCCGCTGATGGCAGCAACCATCAAGGGGGTCTGCGCCCCCTCGAAACGGTAGTCCGCCTTAACCCCGGCTCCAAGGAAAATTTCGATCACATCCAACTGCCCGCGTTCTATTGCCTGATAGAATCCTTGCGGCGTAGGATTGTCCACCGGAATGCCTTTCCATGAATCCGGTATCTCGGGAAGATGATAATCCTTGCTCCTGAAAATATCATGCAACTCCCCCAGAAACATCAATTCGTCAACCACCTCTGGCGGAAAACCCTGCCGCCCGCTGCGCGTGTCTATCATCAACTCGTGCAGATAGGAATCGAACTCAGGCATATTCCATATCTGCATCAACCGGTTCAGGATATGCATGTAATCCCGTTCCAGCTGGTGAGGATATTTGTCAGGTAAATTCTTGAACAACAGCTCAACACGTGAATTGATCATTGGCTTCCTCATGCCCGGCAATCAGGCGGCAATTTACCAAAAATCTTAGTTGCCAACTTGGATATTTTTTAGCTCTCAGTCCGAACGAACCAAGTAATTGACTTTAACATCACTAAAAAAGGAAAGTATTATTTACTGCCAGACGGGATAGTTGCGCGTTATACAAGTTGCGTGAAGATGTCAGTGATGATGGCTGGTTTGGGTTTGATGGGTTTTGTAGCTCGGCGCAGGAAGCAACAAATACAAGCCTGAACAAGCCGCTGTTGATGAAACAACGAGACGGGAGCTACGGCTCCCTTCTTTTTTTGTACCTCAATGAGCAGTTTTCGATGTGGAACCTGTCAACCGAACATTGCGAGCATCAATAGCTGCATAATTCATCCGTTCGCCCTGAGTCCTTCGATAAACTCAGGAGAGCCTTGTCGAAGGGTTTGCGGTACCACTTGATTGTTATAAGTTAAATCCGATCATGGTTCGACAAGCTCACCACGAACGGATTTAATCGGCGCGGCTTGCCTAAATCAAGCAGAAGGTCACGGTAATAAAATGACGGGTCATGGATTAAGAGCTTCCATCTGGCTCGGTAAAGACCAGCCCGTTGGTAATACTCCCTTGGCGATCATCATATTGGAAGGATGGGCACAAAGCGCCCCTTCTCCCAAATGGTGATACCAACGACAATCATGCACTTTTGTGTTGCACTCCACCAGATTTGACTGGCCAAGTATCCTCGCACGGCAGTTGTCCGCTTCTGTTTTTTGCCCGTCATTCAAATTGACTTTGTGGCCGTTCTTCATGATTCCCTCGGTTTCCTTAAATAGTGGGAAACACTATTTATCTGCCGTGGAATATACCTGCATCGAGAATGAATGAACATATGCCGAAATGCATAGGCAACCACCAAAATGCATAGGCAATTATCTGGTTAAATAGGGCTATTGATGCGTCATGATGAGGGGCCAAATTAATGCCCACGCTACAGTGCTTCAATTTTCAGGCTGATCTGTTGAAGCAAGGGACGCAGTTGGTTAACAATATCCCGCGCCTCTTCAATATCCCCACTGTGCGCACATTTTTCCAGCGCTTGGCACAGGTTGGCAAACCCTATCGCCCCCACCATTCTGGCTGGCGACTTGGCGCGGTGTCCCAATGCACCCAGTGCCTCCATATCTTTGCGCTCCAACGCCTTCTCGATTTCGTCTATATCTATTGTGGTTGATGCAATAAACCGGTGCGCGAACCCCGAAATTTTTTCTGGACGGTTGCCCATCATCTCGGACAGGATTGAAAAGTCAATGATATCCGGGTTACCTGCCAACGTTATTTCGGCGGAAGACGCAACAGGCACGCCAGGAGAAGACTGCCGGGTTGAAAGCCATTTGGCAAGAGTTGAATATAAGGCATGGGGCTTGAATGGCTTGCTGACGAAGTCATCCATGCCAGCGGCAAGACAACGCCCACGATCCCCGCTCGACACATTGGCTGTCATGGCAATCACCGGCATTCCCGCCATGGCGGGATCGGCACGAATCAACCGGGTCGCTTCGAGGCCATCCATAATCGGCATCTGCATATCCATCAGCACGCAGTCGAACTGTTGCTGATGCAGCAGGTCGAGCGCCTCTTTTCCGTTGCTGGCAACGCTCACGTTAGCCCCCGCTTCTTTCAGAAATTCGGAGGCTACTTGCTGATTAAACAAGCTGTCCTCAGCCAGAAGAATGCGTGCGCCATGAATTGCCGTCATGGCTGCCTGCTCTTGCCCATCCTCCGACAGCAGCACTTCCGGTTCGCTGACCTTGACTAGCCGCACCGTAAACCAGAAGGTGCTGCCTTTGCCCACTTCGCTTTCCACTCCCACCTCACCACCCATCAGCACCGCCAACTGCTTGCTGATGGCGAGTCCAAGGCCGGAGCCGCCGTATTTCCGGCTGATGGAAGAATCGCCCTGTTGGAAGGTCTGGAATAAACGGCGCATTTCCGCCTTGTCTATGCCGATGCCGGTATCCTGTACTTCAAAACGCAGCAAGATATCGTTTTCACTTTCGGTCACCGTCTTGGTCCGAATAATAATCTCGCCTTGTTCGGTGAATTTGATGGCGTTGTTGATGAGGTTGATTAACACTTGGTTCAGCCGCAGGGGATCGCCACATAGATAGCGCGGGACGGATGGATCAATATCAAAAACAAGGCCAAGATGTTTTTCTTCCGCTTTTCCGGAACACAGACTGGACAGGTTTTCAATCAACGCATTGAGGTCAAAATCGACGGTTTCTAATTCAAGTTTGCCCGATTCAATTTTTGAAAAGTCCAGGATGCTATCGATGATGCCAAGAAGATGCTCGCCGGAAAGCTGTATTTTCTTAAGGTAGTCGCGCTGCTTGGGATTGGTCTCCGCCCTTAACGCAAGCAGCGTCATGCCGAGCACGCTATTCATCGGCGTGCGAATTTCATGGCTCATGTTGGCGATAAATTCGCCCTTGGCCCGGCTGGCCGCTTCTGCTATCTCTTTGGCTTGGGCCAATTCCCTGGTGCGCAGTTCGATCCGCACCTCAAGACTTTCGTTGAGCTTGCGTACAGCCTCCTCGGAAAGCTTGCGTTCGGTAACGTCGATGCCCACACAAATCAGGTAAAGCGGATTATCCTCTTGGTCGAATACCGGTTTCTTGAAGATGTGCGCCGTCCTGTTCTCCTGCAATGCTGCGCTCCAGATCGTCTCCTCAAAATCCACGAGCCGCCGCCCCGCGAACACCTCCTTGTCTTTGTCCTGAAAAAAGGCCGCTTGCTCCGGCGGAAAAAACTGGCTGCCATCGGTGCCCTGTATATCCGAAAAAGCCAAGCCCAATTGCTCCTCGCAAGCGCGGTTCATCAAGATAATTTTGGAGGTGGGGTCTTTTACGTACAGCGCCACGGGCATCACATTGATGATTTCATGCAGACGTTCCTCACTCGCGCGCAAGGCCTCCGTCGATCTCCTGCGCAACTCCTGAGTCGCTTCCTCAATACGCTGTTCCAATATTTCCCGATCCTGCTGTAATTGCTGTGCCATCTGGTTGATGCCAACGGACAATTCGTTCAGCTCAAATACTTTGGGTTGCGGCGAAATTCGCGTATCCAGATTGCCTTCCCCGATACGGCGTATAGCCAGGCTCATCCCCATGATCGGGCGGGTAATCCTGCGCGCCGCCCATAACGCTATCATCAATGTCATCATCAAAATCAGCAGCGTGAACGCCAGGCTGAACATCAATATTTCGTGCTTCTTGCTGTTCAGTCGATGCTTGCTGAATTCGATGATAACTGCACCGAGCGGTTTGCCTGCGGCAGACTCCGAACCGGTTTCTGGATTCAATTCGTCCAGCTTGATCTGCGTTGCGACAATGGGTTCATACAACCTCAGGACATCCTCATCCTGATACAACGGCGTTGACATATTGGTCTTCTCAAGCAGTGTTTCATATTGCCCGCGCCCTCCCCCATCTATAAGCAGATTGGAGGAAGCATCCAGCACGACAATCCTGCTTACGTCCTGCTGGGCAAGCGCGGCATCGGAATTCTGTTGCAACAACGTTATATTGCCCGAAAAAACCGCATATTCACTGGAAGAAGCAAGCTGGTGCGCCATCATTTTCGAGCGTTCCAGCAACGCATCATCCAGATCGGCAAAACGCGAGTAAATAAAATAGTTCTCCAGCAACACCGCCATCACCAGAATGGGGATCAGTGCAATCAATAGAGTTTGCCGTTCAATACCATACCGCTTCATGGTTCCCCCTTGTTCGCAGCGCGAATTTCTTCATGCAATACAGATACGCCCTTGATCTGCAAACCCAGCGAACGGACGACCTGCTCGTTGACCATTACTTCGAATTCCTGTGGAAACTGGGCGGCTGGCAACACATGGGTGTCATCGAATTGCCGGATCAGCGCGGCCGCCTGCGTGGCAATTTGCGTCGGTGTGCTGAACACCGCACACAGCGCGCCCGCCTTGACATAGCCCGGTGAAAATCCGATCACCGGAACACCGTTGCGGTAAGTCGCCAGCAGAATGTTGCGGATGGTTGAGCTGTTATAAACTGCGGCATCCGGCAGCGCGAGCAGCACTTCGCTGCTGCGCAGTATCTCTTGCAGTGCTTTCGACAAGGGAAGCGCCGAATCAACTGCCTGCTCGTGCAAACTTAAACCATGCTCGGCAAGCTCTTTCCTGAGTTGGGCGAGTTCTTCGGGGGGCGAGGAATACAACAGGCCAACTTTGTGCTTATCCGGCAAAATGGCGGCAATCAGGTGAGCCTGACGCTGAACAGGCTGATCCAGGAAAATAGCGGAAAAGGTATGCGAGCCTGTACGGCGGGGGAAATCGTGCAACAATTTTTCATAGCCCGCTTTAGGGATGAGGACGTTGAGCACGGCTGACGCATCACTGGCTGCTACGACTGTGGCGGCCTTCATCCCGACTGCGATGACCAGCCCGGAATCCGGGATCGGCTTGGCTACATCGATAACTACATGAGTGAGTTCCCTGTTGGAAAGAAGGGTGCGCAACGCGCTGCTGAATTCCGCATAAGGCCCGCCATCCTCGCTCTGAACAATGGTTATGTCCGGCGCTTCTGCATGATTTGTCGATTCAGCATAAACCAAGCCTGCCGAAGAAAAGAACACAACGAACATCACCGCCCACGCACTGCAAATGCGGTCGGATAAGTGAAGGGCCGCGATAAATAACGAATTTAACCGGCTAGAAATTAATTTGTGCAGTAACGTAGGCACGCCTGTTCTACAAATAGCTGCGGTATCCCGTATTGTTGTCCTGGAATACTTTCTACAGCTTCAGTGCGACCTCTCCCCCTTTGACTACTTTACCATCCTCCAGACCAAATTGCTTGGCGAAAGCCTGTCCTTTACGCATTGCTTCTTATTGAGCGAAGAGCGAATGCCGGTAAAAGAAACGCTAATCAATTCAGTCGATGCGGGCAAACACCGCCCGCAAGCTGCCGGTTAAATCCGGCGTTGCCGACGCGATGGATCGCGCCCGCTATTTCAGCAAGGTACGTGTGTAGTTGTAGTGCAGCACTCTACAGGCCCACCAGGTGGCGGACAATGCATCGTTGAGCATCCCGCAGCACAACCAAGGGGAGTTGCACTTTGATTTGCGGCGGCGGGAGCGCTAGCCTCAGTCTTCTTTGCCGTTTTCTTTTTCTTGTGTTTTTTAGCCTTATGTTTCGGGGCAGGCTGCGCAGCCTGCGCGCTAGAGGAGGATGCGCTGGAAGATGGTGCGGGTGCGACATCTGCTGCCCAGGCAGGCACAACGATCAAGGCCAACAAAAACAGCAACAGGTTTTTCATGGTTACATTCTCCCTTGTGGTTAAAAATTGTCACGGCTTGCCTAGCGCAGAGCCATCAAGTTTAAAGGAATCCGTCGTTCCCGCGTATAACCAGCGACTTTGCTGGCGTTTTTTGCCAGCTTAGTCGAATGGCTAGTTAGTTCATCAGGCGGGAATCCAGTGGTTTTAGTCAATATGCCTTTCGAGTTTGTCCTTGCTATGCAAGGGCTTTTCCCTTTTGCTGGATTCCCGCCTTCGCGGGATAACCAGCCGCTTGCCCCGCACTTTGGGGCTTAGCGGAATGGCTAGTAGTTCCATCAATGACGAATCACTAAACAAGACAGGCTTCCTCACCAAGCCAGTTTAACTTTTACATACGTCAGCCGCCCAATGCTGAAACGCGGGTTAAGCGGGTCGATATCCGTGTATTGAAAGCTCGTGTTGGTGGCGTTACGCACACCGGCTACCAATACGTCGTTGGACCCGTAAAATTTCCAGCTCACGTTAGCGTCCACTTGATTAAAGCTTTCCTGATAAGCCGGAAGGAAACTGAGATATAGGGGTGGAAGTGAATAATTAGCTACGTATTTTATACTGGCGTCCTGATTATGACTCAACGTCAAATTCACCGTCCATTGCTCGTTCGCAAACCAGCGCACATCCAATTGTTCCGAGTGCAAGTTCTGATCTTGAACAGAATTCAGTTGAACAATTGTAGGGTCACTCTGAATTGACTCATAGTCATAGGCGAGGCCCACGGCCCACGGACTTCCCGCCGGTTGCCAGTGCAACGCCACTTTTGATTCGTTAACTTGGGTACTGCTCAGAAATTGCGGTGGTCCTCCAACCGGTTGTTCGATCATGCGCTGCTGCGTTTCCGCAGTCAGCAGCCAAGCGGGACTCAGTTGCCTATCTCCGCCCAGAGCAACTGCGTTCACCAGTTGTCCAGCATCGCTGGGGCGGGTCAGCAAAAAACCTGCCAGACTGACAGGCGCGAGCGTTGCATCGCCCAGTCCCTGGATTCCCATGCCTTGCCAAGCCGCAAGGCGCAAATGCGTCCCGGCGTCCGGCGTGTAAATCATTCCCAGTTGAGGTAGCCAATTTGACTGGTAAGTGCGTTGGCCCAAATCGATGCTTTCGCCCCAGCCCAATCCCGCATCCAGTTGCACATACGGGTTCAGCGTCTGCTGCCAGGCCGCATAAACTTGTTGCGCATTTTGTGTGTAACCGACGGCGTAAGGAACTGCGGGAATCCAATAATCTATTTGCCCGTTAGTCATCAGCATTCCCCACTGAGTGGCATAATCTGCACCACTGCGGCGATATTGCAATTCCCCGCTGTACGCGTTGCTGCTGCTAAATGCTGGATAGCCAGTATTTATCTGCGTGGTAAGATTAAAATAATTGACCGTTTGATCGGTCTGCTGGTGGCTCAATAATGCACGCAACTCAGCGTTGCCGTCATCCAGTTTAAGGCGCAATCCCACGCGGGTTACCTGGCTGTCATCTTGAATCGCCATATTTGCTCCATTCACCGGATCGGCCGGAAAATAATTCTCGCCATGTTGTGAATTAAAGGTTTCTTGAGATACAAACAGTTCCGTGGACGTGAACGGTTGCCATTGCACGATGCCTTGAGCTACGCGGTTATTGAGATTCTGAAAAGGCGCAAAGCCATCGGTCTTGAGTTGATTCTGTGCAAAGCCTATCCCCAGCGTATCGCTGCCCACGCCCACACGAATTTGTCCCCCATTGGTAAATTGGCTGCCAGTAGTGGCATCGGCCTCCAGCGTGGTGCGCTGGCCAAATAGTTCGTCGTAATTGTTGTAGCTGGCCTGCTCCGAACCGAGTCCGCTGACCACACCATGCTGAGGGACAGATGCACCGGTACTCCCTGCATTGTCGCCATAGATGTCCAACGCTGCCGGCAGCGTACCCGGCTTTTCGTTGAACAGGCTTTGCAATAGCAGGCTGCGCCGCGCCGTTTCGCCAAAGCGCTGGCCTTGCAAAACATCGGCTTGATTCCTCAAGTTGGACGAATTTTTTTCGCCGACCGAATCGGACAGGGTTTGAAACGCGAGACTGTCCAAGCCCAATTGACGCTGTACCTCGGCGAGATTGGCCTGCAATAATTGCTCGTCTTCCTTGAGCAACTGTTCGCCGCGATAAACCGCGCGATAGGCCGAGCGCGCTTGTGCCTCGCCCAAACTGTCGCGGGCGTCCAGCGGACGGTTGTCCTGCAATGCGGCCTGTGCCTGATACAACCAGGGAATGGGGTCTTTGGGGTCGGCTTGTTCGGCGCTGCGCCAGCTTGCCCTTGCCGCCTCGGTCTGCCCCAGATTCTGTTGCGAGCGCCCCAGATACGTGAGGATCAGCGCGTTGCCGGGATCGGCTTCATTCGCCGCTTGCAATTTTTCCTGCCCGGCCTGGAAGTTGCCCAGCTTGATTTCGGCCAAACCCATACCCAATAATGCCTTGGCATCTTTGGGGTCACGCTGCAAGGCCGTGGCAAACGCAGTCTTGGCTTGCTGCGCCTGTCCGTCTATCAGATAGACCAGGCCGCTCACGGCGTTGACATAAGGGTGCGCGGCATCCGCAGCATGTGCCTGATCCACCAGCGCGCTGGCCGCTCGCGTCTGGCCGAGCGTCAGCGCAAGCTCGGCTTCGCGCGCCAAAGTGATCGCCGATGGCGATGTCCGGGTATTAAAGCCATGCATCACGGCGCGCGCTTGTGCCAAACGCCCCGCGCCTTGCAAGGCATAGGACAGCGCCAGCGGCGGCAAAATATCGCCCCCTGAATTTTGCGCATGATTAGCCTGATCCGCCGCGTCCAGCGCCGCCTGCATTTGCCCCTGTTGCAGATACGCCATGGCGGTGAGCGCGTAGGCATCCGCAGCATGTTGATTTTTGCCAAGCAAAGGAGCCAGCATTTCCAGCGCTTGGCGCGACTGATTGCCTTGCAGCAAAAAGCTGGCGTGCAGCAATTTCATCTCGGCCTCAGCATCCGCACTGGCCTGCAAATTTTTGTCCGCCTCGTCGAGCAGGATCAGCGCATCCAAAAAGCGGTCTTCATGCTGCGCCTGCAAGGCAGCCCGCATCGCGGCAGTGGCTGCAACGGGTTGGTATTGGGTTGCTACCAGAGGCAGCGTCCAGATCGCACTGTGACCTTGACCCATGGGTTGCTCCGGCGCAGGCCGGATTTGCCCCAGAAATGCATCTTCATCGGCTGCCTGAGCGACTGCTGTCATCAGGCTCAGTCCCGCAATACTTAATAACAGCAGAATGCGTAAATATTTCACAGCCGCCCCCATCAGCACCTTCTGGAACAGCGCAAACATTCTCCCTTTCATTTCCTTCTCCTCCCGACTTGTTTTTTTATTTTTTATCGATCACCGATTATAGAAAAAAGCCCCATCGCGGGCGATGGGGCTTTTATCGTACTGCATTTCTGCTATTACTCTGATACGGGCGCAGCAGCTTCCGCATTAAGAAGCGCCTTCATGCTCAAACGCAAACGGCCTTTTTCGTCTGCCTCCAACACCTTGACCTTTACGATCTGGCCTTCTTTCAAGACATCCGCCACAGCGTTAATGCGCTCGTTGGAAATCTGCGAAATATGCAGCAAGCCGTCTTTTCCCGGCATGATGTTTACGATCGCGCCGAAGTCCAGCATCTTGACCACCGGGCCTTCGTAAGTCTTGCCAACTTCCACTTCCGCCACGATGTCTTCGATGCGCTTCTTGGCCGCTGCTCCGCCTTCGGCGCTCACACTGGAAATGGTGACGTTACCTTCATCATCGATGTCGATGGTGGTGCCGGTCTCTTCGGTCAAGGCGCGTATCACCGCTCCGCCCTTGCCGATCACATCACGAATCTTTTCCGGGTTGATCTTGATCTTGATCATGCGCGGTGCGTGTTCCGAAACTTCTCCGCGCACCATGGGCATGGCTTGCTTCATGATGCCCAGGATGTGCATACGCCCTTCACGCGCCTGTACCAAAGCGGCTTGCATGATGTCGCGCGTGATGCCGTTGATCTTGATATCCATCTGCAAGGCGGTGATGCCATTTTCCGAACCGGCCACTTTGAAGTCCATATCGCCCAGATGATCTTCGTCGCCGAGAATATCGGTCAGCACGGCGAAACGGTTGCCTTCCTTGATCAGGCCCATGGCGATGCCCGCAATATGGGCCTTGAATGGAACGCCTGCATCCATCAGCGCCAGACAGCCGCCGCATACCGAAGCCATCGAACTGGAACCATTGGACTCGGTAATTTCCGAGACCACACGAATGGAGTAACCAAACTCTTCTTCAGTGGGAAGCGCCGCAACCAGCGCACGCTTGGCCAGACGACCATGGCCGATTTCGCGGCGCTTGGGGGTGCCGACACGTCCGGTTTCGCCGGTGGAATACGGCGGGAAGTTGTAGTTCAGCATGAAGCGATCCGAATATTCGCCTTGCAGCGCGTCGATTTTCTGCGCATCGCGTGCGGTACCCAAAGTCGCCACCACCAGAGCCTGGGTTTCGCCACGGGTAAACAGTGCCGAGCCGTGCACACGCGGCAATACGCCGGTGCGGATAGTGATCGGGCGCACAGTGCGCGTGTCGCGCCCGTCGATGCGCGGATCGCCGCTCAGAACTTGTCCACGTACAATCTTCGCTTCCAGTGTGCTGAACAGATCGTTGACGGCGTTCTTTTGCAGCTTTTCATCCGCCGCCAGCAGGGCATCCACCACACGGGCGCGAATCGCGTCCACCTGAACGGTGCGAGCCTGCTTCTGACGTACGGCGTAAGCGGCTTGCAAATCTTTCTCGGCCAGTTCGGCGAGCTTGGCGATAAGCGCCTCGTCCTTGGCGGGAGGCGTCCAGTCCCAGGCATCCTTGCCGACCGCATCCGCCATTTCGTTGATCGCGTCGATCACCACTTGCATTTGCTGGTGGCCAAACATGACCGCGCCCAGCATAATCTCTTCGGACAGCTCTTGCGCTTCCGATTCCACCATCTGCACAGCCTGCACCGTACCGGCAACCACCAAGTCCATCTTGGATAGTGCGAGCTGATCAGCGGTCGGGTTCAGCACATAGCCACCGTCGAGATAACCCACGCGCGCCGCGCCTATGGGACCGTCGAACGGAATGCCGGATATCGCCAGGGCGGCGGAAGCACCGATCATGGAAGGAATATCAGAATCAATCTGGCTGTCGGAAGATATTACCGTCGCAATAATTTGCACTTCGTTGTAGAAGCCTTCCGGGAACAACGGGCGCAACGGACGATCAATCAGGCGTGAAGTAAGGATTTCCTTTTCGCTGGGGCGTCCTTCGCGGCGGAAGAAGCCACCGGGGATTTTTCCAGCCGCATAAGTACGCTCCTGATAATCCACGGTCAGCGGGAAAAAATCCTGTTCAGGCTTGGCATTTTTCATGCCCACCACGGTGACCAGCACAACCGTGTCATCCAGGCTGACCATCACCGCGCCGCTTGCCTGGCGTGCGATTTCGCCTGTTTCCAGAGTGAGTTGATGATTGCCGAATGTTATTGTCTTCTTATAGTGACTCAAGGTTAGCCTCTCTTTGTACATAACATGACGCGCCGATGCGCCATGATCAGTGGGATAAACACAATACTTAACTTAAAACAAAATGGGCCGCATCCGCGACCCACTCGATATGTTGCTTACTTGCGTAATTCCAGACGCTGAATCAGCGCGCGGTAACTGTCCTCATTCTTGCCCTTGAGATAATCCAGCAACTTGCGGCGGCGACTCACCAGACGCAGCAATCCGCGACGGGAATGGTGATCCTTAATGTGTTCCTTGAAATGCCCGGTCAGGTAGTTAATGCGTGCGGTCATCAGTGCGACCTGCACTTCGGGTGAACCGGTGTCGCCCTTGACGCGTTGATAATCAGTCACAATTTGCGCTTTTTGCGCTGCCGTAAAAGTCATAATCTTTAAACTCTCCACTAAAAAGTGCCGCATTCTACTCTCGAATGGGGGTGTTGCTCAAGTCTATGAGTAATGATTGTGAAACCCACCGCCAAAAATGCTTGCAAACCCGCTGCCAAAATGCCCCAAGGCACCACCTGGTGTTCGGAGTTTTGTGAATGTTCTTCTGAGGTTAGTAGCATCCAGCCGCAGAAACACCTAACGCATCAACCAACCGCTCGACTCAATCGTCACAAGGCAACTTTTATGGCGTAACATATTGATGTTATTAACTGCATTTAGGGCTGGCCGTTGCAACTATGCACTACAACGCACAACGATGCACTACCGAGTCCCGCACGGGATTTGAGTCACTAGGCTGCGATTGCGTCTGGGATGTGATGCAAAACCAGCAGATTATTTTCAGGCACTGCGCACATGGCGTAGGTATTTCCATCCAGATCGGAGAATTCAACTTCCACCATACCCGGAGCAAGCATTTCCACCACCGTACCAACTTGACCACGGCGAAGATGTTTTTCTGGAACCTCATTGATCAGTGCGACAACTTCTAATGTTTTCATTCGGCGCCTCGCAATACATAACAACTGACTAATCGAGGAAATTCTTCCCCTGTCTTGATAATCCATGCGCTCTTAACAAGCGCTTCGCGACTACCCCAAGTTACAACAGTATCCAACGAATAGCGGCAACCATATTTGTCAGCGCCCGTCATGGAAACCTCGTTATTCACTGACGCTGCGGATAGCAAAATCTCACGCAACTTGCCCGCATCAGTGGATGTCATTCCCAGCGCAGACAAGAAAACTCTCGCCTTATGGCGTCCTTCAGGATGTTGCGAGGACAAACAGTAGTTCCGCAACTTTTCTATGTCAACAACTGCACTCGCTCCATTTGGAAGTTTCATGTTAAACCGAAGCAGATTCATCTAATCTAATGTCTGACATACTACACGTTTCTTGTTCCATAATAAATTCTGAGCGAGTTTCATCTAGTATCTCGGCTTAATGGTCTCAAGCAAAGGGGCCAAGTGCTTCTCGAAATGCTTCCAGCGAGCCACAGAACTCGAATAGATGGGAAGGCGTACTTGGGTAACGCTGGCCGTGTGGACAGCCCGGCTGTTTTCATGGAACTTGAGGCACGCCGGATCCCATGGCAGCCCCAGATAATCCAGCAGGCGTCTCGCCTCGTGCTCGGGGTTGACAACGTTATCTTCATAGCGCACGTCGAGTATCCGTCCGGGTGGTAGAACGTTGTGCCAATGCTGAATCAGTTTCCGGTAGCGCAGATACTGCCTTCCCAGCGTTCCAAGATCATAGCTATATTCGTGACCGCGAGTGAAGCGCAGAGCGTAGCAGGAAAAGCAGGTATCCATCGGATCGCGCATGGAATGGATAATTTTCGCGTTGGGCAACATCAGATGGATCAGACCCAAATGGCAATAGTTAGCTGGCAGCTTGTCGGTAATATAACGCGCTTCCGGCGCTAGTTTCCAAGCTCGTTCAAGGTATACCTGCCCAAGTTTGCGCAATGTTAATAAATCGTCTTCACCTTTTATCGAATCGCGGAGGAGAAGCGTTTCTTTGAATGTTGAGTGCTCTCCCGCACCGAAAATGGCTGGGTGGCTAGAAAGAATTTGTTCAATGAGTGTTGAGCCGGAGCGCAGCATGCCCACGATAAATATCGGCACCCGTTCATCTTGAATGGGGGGCAGGGTCTTTGCAAGGGTGGCGCATTCCTTGAACAGGTCGGAGGTGAAAAAGCTGCATGTATTTTCCAGAAAACGTTCCTCACTGGCTTCATCGAAAGGATGTCCCTGATAGTGGAGCCGGTTTCCTTCTTCATATGCGCTGAATGATCGATCGTATTGACCAATGCTTTCCATGGCTTTGCCCATGGCGAAATTCAGCTTGATTCGATCTTCCAGCGGCAATGATTCGCGCCGGGCGTAAACTGCTTCGAGTTGATTGAAACGGGGGTCCTCCTGCCGGTATTGGATATACAAGAGTGCCGTGGATAATGGCCTTGCCTCGCCGGGGGCCAGCTCTATTGCCTTGTCCAGGGATTTTTCAGCATCGCCCATTTTGCCGAGCGCCATGAGGGCGCTGCCCAAATTGCTGTGCACCTCAGCGAGATTCGGCTTGATTTCTATCGCCCGCCGGTAACTGGCCTCGGCCTCATCTAAGCGGCTCAGATCAAGGAGCGTATTTCCCAGATTGTTGTGCGCCTCAGCATAATCCGGTTTGATCTCTATCGCGCGCCGGTAACTGGCCTCGGCCTCGGTCAACCGGCCCAGATCATGAAGGGTGACACCCAGATTGTTATGCGCATCAGCATAATCTGGCCTGACCTCTATAGCATGCCGGTAACTGGTTTCTGCCTCATTTAACCTGCCCATGTCCCGGAGAATAATTCCCAGGTTGTAATGTACATCGGCAGATTCCGGACTGATCGCCAACACGCGCCGGTAACTGGCCTCTGCTTCATTCAGGCGGCCCATATCACGCAGGGTGGCGCCAAGATTATTATGCGCCTCTGCGTAATCCGGCTTGAGTTGTAGTGCACGAAGGAAGCAGCCCTCGGCCTCATCCAAGCAGCCCATATCCCGGAGAGAAATGCCCAGATTGTAATGTGCCTCGGCATAATCCGGTTTAAGCTGCAGCGCGCGTCGGTAACTTGCCAGGGCCTCTTCCAAGCTGCCCTGATCCCGGAGGGCAATGCCCAAGTTATTGTGCGCCTCGGCGTAATCCGGCTTGAGTTGTAGTGCATGAAAGAAGCAGTCCTCTGCCTCTTCCAAGCGCCCCACATCCAGAAGAGTAATGCCCAGATTATTGTGTGCCTCGGCGCTATCCGGCTTGATTTGTAGCGCACGCCGGTAACTGGCCTCTGCTTCATCCAGGCGACCCTGATCCCGGAGGGTAATGCCCAGATTATTTTGGGCCTCAGCATAATCCGGCTTGAGTTGTAGTGCATGAATGAAGCAGTCCTCGGCCTCTTGCACGCGCCCCATATCCAGACGGGTAATGCCCAGGTTATTTTGCGCCTCGGCGTTATCCGGCTTGATCCGTAGAGCGCACAAGAAGCTGGCCTCGGCCTCCTTTAATCGGCCAAAATCCCTGAGGGTCATGCCGAGGTTATTGTGCGCATCAGCATTGTCTGGCGACAGTGCTGCCGCCTTTTGCATGGGCTCCAGCGCTTCCTCGCGGCGCCCCAATAGCATGAGTACCGTACCCAATACCGTCCAGCTAAATCCGTGCAGAGGAAAGCGCCTCGTCATCGCCAGAGCCAGAGGTGCCGCTTCCATGTATCGCCCCTCGGTGAACAACGTCACCACTGCATTGATTTCCTGATGAGTGGGACTACTCCCCTCGTGAGAGACTGCTTTCTTGTTTGATTTGGCTTTTTCTTTTTTCATGGCAAATCGCCCGGATCGTCGCCCAGATATGGAAATCAACTCGTTGGATAAACCAGATATCTGCGATGCCTAGAGCGGTTTAATACCTCAAAATTTTCGAGGGAACGCTTGCGATAAGCAATGGTTCTGCTCTAGTTCCCATTATTAGAAACTTGTTGGTTGCCGCCTCCATTAGAACCCTGTTGGTTGCCACTCCCGGTAGAACCTTGTTGGTTGCCTCCACCATTAGAGCCTTGTTGGTTGGAATTACCGTTGCTATCTCCATGGTGATGTCCGCCATGATGGTGCCCGCCATCTTGTTGTTGACCATTACCTCCTTGCTGCTGGCCACTATTAAAGCCAGACCCTTGATAACTACTGCTGGCATTTGACAAGCTGCTGCTATCGTTATCTGCCAGAGCTGGAATTGAAATGCACAGCATTGCGGCTGCACATACAATTTGTAACTTTGAAGTCATAATCATTCTCCTTAATTCATGGCGCGTCGGCTTTTTACAGATTTTCCACAAAGCAATACGTTATAGACTCACCGGCAATTTCCGTCACAGCTACCCCTGGTAAATTCTTGCCCTTTAAAAAGGATCGCCCACCAGTTGGCGGGCGACTTAAGAGAATCACTCATCTTGGAGCTTTAAGGTCAATGAAAGACTTTCTTGCTTTAGATTGGTGACCCAAGGGAGACGCGGCTACTACTCTAATACAGCCAAGTAAGCACAGTATGTCCACTTTGTATTAGAAAATATTTTTTTGATTTGCGATGCATTAGCGGTGGTGACTCGAAGGTCTTTCAGCACTTGAGATGGCGTAAACTGATGGCACGGCGGTATCAATTCCGCTCAACCGAAGGTTGGATGCGGATTGCCTGTCTTTGGTACAACAAGAACGTTGCCTCAGGCGCCTTTCGATCCGCTCCACCGCGCAATCATCTCCATACGCTCAATCTTTTTCTTTTTCTTTCTTCTGGGAGGACGCTGGATGGTTGGCAGCAGGTGCTGGATGGTTAACGGCTGGCGCAGTGTTGTTAGCAGATGGCGCTGGGCGGTTAGTAGCTAGCGCTGGATGGTTGGTGACTGGCGCTGGATGGTTAGTGGTCGGCACTCGAACACCTGTAACTTTATTGGGGAAACCTTGCGCTGTTCTCCCAGCGTTTTTCTCTTGATGCTGATTATCACGATGTTCATCACGACGTGCATCATGATGTTCTTCAACACGACGGTGTTCTTCAGCACGACGGTACTCTTCAGTGAAGCGGTGGCGTTTTTCCCAAGCCCGGTGGCGCTCTTCCCAAGCATGATGGCCCTCTTCCCAAGCACGGTGGTGCTCTTCCCAAATATGGTGGCGCTCTTCAAAATGATGGAAGTCTTCACCCGGTTGTTGGACAACTTCCTTTTCAGCGTCCACAGGGGCAGGTTCAGGTTGATCATTATTCAGAGTGGCTTCTGCACTTGCACCAGGGTTATTTCTGTAATCTGCCTGATCGGCAGCTTGCTTTGGGGTTTCAACCGTTGCAGCGTCGATATCGTCAGGTGTATCGCCATAGTGGGTTTGTCCGTTTGAATCTACCCACTTATTAACCTGTGCGAAAGCAGGCGATATAAAAAGCGTAGCAACAAAGCAAAGCAATGTTATTTTTAACATGGAGAAGACTCCCTTATCGAAACACGAATTAATGCAAATATCTACAACCATTATTTGCCGGGTTATTGCCTGATGCAAGACATCCAAGGCATAAACATACAACTTAAACGGGTACTGAGCAATGGTTTTTATCGCTCGACGCGAGAGGCGGCCAAGAATAGAATTTGCCTTGTACAAAATGCCTTGTCGGCAGTAGTAAAGACTTGGATATTTAATGTTATATTTTAAATATCGGCTTGCAACTTACGCCGTGATCCATCCATAGAAGGCTGAGTATGCTGACAGTGAATCTTGGCCCACTCCACTTACCTACCCCCATTTTGCTGATGATAATGGCCCTGCTGATTGCGGCAGGGGTCGGTCATTTGGTCGGACGACCTCAGAGGGCAGGAATAGGCAATATCTTAATCGATATGGTGTTGGTCGCACTGCTTGTATCTCGCATTACATTCGTTGCGATCTGGTTTAATGACTACATTCATGCGCCGTGGTCCATTTTCGACATCCGTGACGGTGGCTTCACACCATGGATAGGCTTAGTAGCCGGAATGACGGTGGCTATCTGGCGAGGCTGGCAAAGACCTGAATTGCGTAAACCGCTGGCTTTGGGACTAATGGCGGGAGCGTTTGCTTGGGATATGTCAGGTGGGGCAGGCATGTTGAGAATGGTAAGCCAGACGACTTGGCCATCTGTGACTTTGAGGACGCTTGCAGGGAAACCGACCAATCTCGCTGCGTTGGCAAAGGGCAAGCCAATGGTAGTAAATCTGTGGGCAAGTTGGTGTCCCCCGTGTCGGCGAGAAATGCCAGTTCTCGCCGTTGCGCAACACAATGAAACGGAGGTGACGTTTGTTTTCGTTAACCAGGGTGAAGATGGAACGACAGTCCAGCACTACTTAAACAGCGGGGAATTAAGCATTGCCAATGTTTTGCTCGACTCGAACACTGAGATTGCCAATGAAATCGGTTCTACGGCTTTGCCAATTACGCTTTTCTACGATGCAAAAGGACGCTTGGCCGATGCCCGCTTGGGTGAGCTATCGCCCGCCACTTTGGCCAGTAAATTAAGTGACTTGCGCGCGCGCTCAGCCGATCATTAAACATGTCTATCGATATCTCAATTCATCACCGCAAAAAAACGCCCGCCCATTTCTTCCAGGCCCAAAGTTTGCAGCACTTCATTCAACCGCTCTGCCGCACGCTGGCGCGGCAGGTTTTTGTAGCTTGCGATGATGAGTTCGTTTTTCATCGAATGTTCCCATCCTACCAACTCGGTCACCGTCACCTGGTAGCCGTGCGCTTCCAGTTGCAGGCAACGCAACACGTTAGTAACGTGGCTACCGAATTCGCGGGTGTGGATAGGGTGGCGCCAGAGTTCGGTCAGTGAATTTTTTGCCAGTTGCTTGCCTTTGTTCTTGCGCAACACTGCTGCCACTTCGGCCTGGCAACAGGGTGCCAGCACGATGAGTTGCGCCTGCTTCTTCAGCGCAAAGTGAATAGCATCGTCGGTGGCGGTATCGCAGGCATGCAGCGCGGTGACCACATCCACCCTGGCGGGTAATTTATCGGATTCGATGGATTCCGCAACAGATAGATTTAAAAATGACATGCCACCGAAACCCAGACGTGACGCGAGTTCGCGCGAGTGCGCAACCAGTTCCTCGCGCGTTTCAATGCCGGTGATGTGTGAATCACCCTGCAACGACTTGAAGAACAGGTCATACAGGATGAAGCCCAGATATGACTTTCCTGCCCCATGATCCACCAAATTGATATCAGGGTGATGTCGTTGAATTTCTTGCAGCAGCGGCTCAATGAATTGATAGAGGTGATACACCTGCTTGAGCTTGCGCCGCGAGTCCTGATTCATCTTGCCGTCGCGGGTGAGGATATGCAACTCCTTCAGCAACTCGATGGACTGACCGGGTTTTATTTCGTGCATGGTATTCATTGACGGCACATCCTGAAAATACTGCTGATTATGTGAGGCGATGCGATATGCGTCAATTTATCTTAACGTTAAACAATTATCCCGCCACGACTCCTAAAGCCTCTTCTGAAACGAGTGCATAGTACAAACAAACATATATCCTAACAACATGTTTATGGGGATATTTGGCCTAAATTGATTGACGCTCTTGGTTCCCTCGGCTACCATCGCGTAAATCTGAATTTCCCGGACACCAATAGTGTTTTTTAGCCGCTTATTTTTATTCGTTTTTTCGGCCATTGTTGCGCTTGCGCCAACGCCTGCCATGAGTGCTGTGGAAGCGGCTGCGCTGAATGTCGCTGAAGAACCTGCACTGAGCGCGGACAAAGAAGCTACTGTGCCTGCAAAGGAAGTGATTGTACTGAATAATGATACCTTGGCGGCTCCGTTAACAAATTCCATCCCGGCAACACCCCTGCCCGCCGCCATACCTGTTCCACCCGCCACTGCTCCCACCATTCCCTCTGCCGATACCACCAACATCAATCCGGCACCCATCGCCGATGCCAGCCTTGCACAAAACGATTTGTGGCAACGCATCCGCAATGGATTCGCAATGCATGATCTGGACAGTCCACTGATTGCGCGCCACGAACAGTGGTACGCCGACCGCCCAGACTACGTAGCACGCATGATGGAACGTTCCCAGCGCTACCTTTACTTCATCACAGAAGAAGTGGAAAAACGCGGCATGCCGACGGAAATCGCGTTGCTACCGATGATCGAAAGCGCATTCAATCCCGGTGCCTATTCGATTGGAAATGCATCGGGCATCTGGCAGTTTATTCCCTCCACCGGCAGGAATTTCGGGCTACAGCAGAACTGGTGGTATGACGGGCGGCGCGACATCGTCAATGCAACCAAGGGCGCATTGGATTACCTGCAAAAACTGCATGATCAGTTCGGCGATTGGGAACTAGCACTGGCCGCCTACAACTGGGGCGAAGGCGCGGTTGAACGCGCTCAGGAGCACAACCGCAGGCACGGTCTGCCGACAAATTATGCCAGCCTGAAAATGCCTGACGAAACGCGCAACTACGTACCCAAGTTGCTCGCGATAAAGAACATCGTCAGCAACCCGGAAAAGTTCGGTCTGACGCTGCAATCCGTCCCCAACCAGCCCTATTTCGCTGCCGTCACCACGGCACGCCACATCGACGTCAAACTCGCCGCCAAGCTTGCCGACATTTCACTGGAAGAATTCATCGCGCTCAATCCCGCGCACAACCGCCCGGTGATCCTGCAAGAAAACGCCGACGTGTTATTGCTGCCGGTAGACAAGGCAGAGACCTTCCGCGCCAATCTGGATAGCTACAACGAGCCGCTGGTATCGTGGCAAGCGTACCGCAGCAAAAAGGGCGAACGCCTCGATAAGGTCGCACCGCGCTTCGGCCTGTCTGTCGAAAAACTCAAGTCCGTCAACGGACTCTCGCCACGTGCCAAACTGAGCAACGGGCAATCGCTGCTGGTTCCGCTAAATGGCGAAGGGGCGGACAACGAATTCGAGGCATTCAATACTCACCTCGTGCCCAGCGACAAGTCGCTTGGACGCACCATTACGCATACCGTGAAAAAAGGTGAAACGCTAAGCAGCCTCTCGCACCGCTACCATGTAAGCGTGGTGAAACTGCAAAGCCAGAACAACAATATCTCGCATCTCAGTATTGGACAAACTATCACCATCGCACAGACAGCACGATCCGCCAGATCGCATCACGTAGCCAAGCTAGGCAAGAACCACAATATCCGACTAGCCAGCGCCAACGGCAGGAAACACTTGGCACGCAAGTCGCTGCATCGCGTGCATGTAGCCCTAAACCGTTAGATTTCCTTCCCTTCGCCATACAGATGGCAATGCACATGGTGCGTTGCGCTGGCGTCCGTTGCGCCCGGATAAACCGCGCGGCAAATCGGCATGACATGCGGGCAACGCGGGTGAAAGTGACAGCCCTGCGGCGGATTCGCGGGGGACGGCATATCACCCGCCAGACGTACTACTTCAGCGCCATGCCCGTCTATACGCGGAACGGCGGACAGCAGCGCCTGGGTGTAGGGATGCCGCGCATGGTGTAGCACCTCATCCACTGACCCACGCTCCACGATGCGCCCCAAGTACATCACACAAACCTCATGCGCGAGATATTCCACCACCGCGAGGTTGTGCGAGATGAACAGGTAACTCAGGTTCAACTCGTGCTGCAACGATTTCAGCAGGTTCAATATCTGCGCCTGCACCGACACGTCCAGCGCGCTGGTCGGCTCATCGCAGATCAGCAGTTTCGGGTTCACCGCCAGCGCGCGGGCAATCGCGATGCGCTGCCGCTGCCCGCCGGAAAATTCGTGCGGATAGCGCCATTTCGCGGCCTGCGCCAACCCCACCTGATCCAGCAACTCATCAATGCGCCGTTGCCTCTCGCCGCTGTTGTTGGCGACACCCAGCGCATCCATACCTTCTTCGAGAATTTCCGCCACACGCATTTTCGGATTCAGTGAAGCATAAGGGTCTTGAAACACCATCTGCATTCCCGCGCGCTGCTTGCGCAACTCTTGTGCCTTGAGTCCGATCAGTTCGTTGCCCGCAAAGCGCACGCTGCCTGCGCTAGGCGTAATCAATTGCAGTAGCGCCTTGCCTGCCGTGGTCTTGCCACAGCCTGACTCCCCCACCAGCGCCAATGTGCGCCCCGCCGCGATGGACAGAGACACGCCATCCACTGCTCTGACGTGCCCCACGGTACGTTGCAATATGCCTTTGCGGATAGGGAAATGGACTTGCAGGTTTTCAACCTGCAAAAGTAAAGGGAAAAGTGAGAAGGGAGAAGGGGAAAACCTGGGCACGGCATCTACCCTTATCTCTTCTCCCTTATCCCTTACTGTCATATCAGCGGCAGAGTACAAATGGCACCTCACTCCCTGCCCTACGCCCAGCGTCGTCCACTCCGGCGCCTGTTCGTGGCATAGCTCCCAAGCCTTGTCGCAGCGCGGTGCGAAGCGGCACCCCGTGGGGATATCATGCAGCGGCGGCACACTGCCGGGAATGGCTGCCAACGGCTGCCCGCTGCGTGCGGTATCCGGCAAGGCGGCAAACAATTTTTGCGTGTAGGGATGCGCAGGTTGTGAGAACAGGTACTCGCGCGATGCCAGTTCAACAATATGCCCGGCATACATCACCGCGACCTGGTGCGCCATTTCGGCAACCACGCCAAGGTCATGCGTGATGAGCAGCATTGCCATACCGTTTTGCTGTTGCGTGTCGCGCAGCAGTTGCAGCACCTGCGCCTGGATAGTCACATCCAACGCAGTGGTCGGTTCGTCCGCGACCAGCAACTTCGGCTGCCCGGCGAGTGCCATCGCGATCATCACGCGCTGCTTCATGCCGCCGGAAAGCTGGAACGGATATTCATGCAAACGTCGTGCTGCGTCGGGTATACCAACTTGATCCAACAACTCTACACAACGCGCGCGACCCGCCGCACCGCGCAGTGCCTGATGCAGCTCCAACGCCTCGGCAATCTGCTCGCCCACTGTCATCACTGGGTTCAAACTCAAGCCCGGTTCCTGAAAAATCATCGCCATCCTGCCGCCGCGAACTTCGCGCATGGAACGCTCGGGCAGCGCCAGAATATCCGCCTCATCAAGCCGTATCGCGCCGCTCTCGACATGCACGCTATCGGGCAGCAGGCGCATCAGCGACAGCGCGGTCATGGATTTGCCGCAACCGGATTCGCCCAGCAAGGCGAAGGTCTCGCCCTGTTTTATACTGAATGAAATATCGTCCACGATGCGCGCGCCGTTGCGCAGTCGCGTGACCAAACCATCAACCTTCAGCAACTGAGTCACGTCACACTCTCCGTCCGGTTCAACCTCGGATCGAACGCATCGCGCACCGCATCGGCAAACAGGTTCGCCGCCAGCACCAGCACCAGCATGAAACTGAAGGCTGAGGCCAGCGCCCACCACACCATCGGATCACGTCCCATTTCCAGCCGTGCCGCGTTAATCATGGTGCCGAAACTGATGGTGGACGGATCCACACCCACGCCGACATAGGACAGCACCGCCTCGGCCAGCACCAGCGCACTGAAATCCATCACCACCGAAATCAGCACGATGTGCATCACGTTGGGCACGATGTGGCGCGTGAGAATGCGGAACGACGACACGCCGAACGCCTGCGCCGCCTGGATGTATTCCTGCTCGCGCAGCTTCAGCGTCTCGCCGCGCAGCAACCGGCACAGCCCGGTCCAACTGGTCACGCCGAGGATCATGCATAAACACAGCAAGCGCACATCAGCGCGCGCGGCAGCCGTCTCGAACCAGTTTGCATGCATCTCGATCACCACTTGCATCATCAGCACCGCCGCCGCGATCAGCAGCACGCTGGGAATGGAGCTCAGAACGGTGTAGATGTACTGGATCACATCGTCCACCCAGCCGCGAAAATAACCGGCTGCCACACCGAGCAGCAGTGCGAATGGCAGCATCACCAACGTGGTGACCGTACCGATCACCAGACCGGTACGGATGCTTTTCAGCGAGAGGTAGAGCACGTCCTGGCCGACCTTGTCTGTACCGAGGACGTGGTAGACGGAAGTGAGGTTAGCGACTGCGCCGATGAGTGCTGCGAGCAGCAAAGCAGTTATCAACACAGCCCTGAAAATTTTACTTTCCGTCATTCCCGCGCAGGCGGGAATCCAGCCATTAAAAAATGCATTTTGTTTAGAATCGCTGGATTCCCGCCTGCGCGGGAATGACGCACGAAAAACGGTAATCAAGAATACCCCAACCAGCAACCCGCCCAACGCTCCAAGTAACGCCCGCCGCACCACATCGCCAGCCAGTTCGCGTTCAGGATCAGCCAGATGCGCCCCGCCGAATTTCAAGCGCGGATAGTCGCGCAGTATCTTGCCGTCCGGCGTTTCGATACTTTCCTTTGCGTACAGATACGCCGCCAGCGGCGCGGAATAAGTCTTTTCGGTACGGCTGCGCAGGCCGCTGGCGAGCGCATCGAAAACGCTCAGCACCTCCGGCGAATACACGGTCTGCCCGTTACTTTTCTCCGGCAAGGCCGCGCGGTAATGCAGCGTATCCAGCACGCCGACGAGAATGAACAACGACAGCACTAACAGTGACACCATGCCCACGCGGCTCTTCGCCACGCGCTGCCATGGCAGCATGAGATGCGGACGCCGCCTTATCCACCACGCAGATGCGGTACCCACCACGATGAGCAGAAAAATCAAGGCATCGGTCCAGAGTATGACGGGCATCATTGCAAGCAACCCAAAAATCCACCACAGAGACACAGAGGCACAGAGGAAAATCTGCAGCCCAAAACAACACCTTCATTGCCCAGCGAAATGGGAAGGCTTGAGATTTTGATTCTCTCTGTGTCTCTGTGTCTCTGTGGTAAAAGTTTTTTGCATTCCATCATTGCAACCTCACCCTCGGATCTACCACGGTATATGAGACATCCGTCAGAATCAGCCCGACTATGTACAGCACCGAGCCGAGAAACACCATTGCGCGCACCACACCGAAATCCTGCGCGTTGATGGCATCTATGGTGTAGCTGCCCAGCCCCGGAATGCCGAAGAACGATTCGGTCAGCAGGCTGCCCAAGAACAGCAGCGGAATGACCACCACTACGCCTGTCAGAATCGGAATCATCGCGTTCTTTAGCACATGACTGAACAACACGCGCAACTCAGACACACCCTTGGCACGCGCAGTACGCACATAGTCCTTGCCAATCTCTTCCAGAAAAATAGTGCGATACCAGCGGCTGCTGGAACCCACGCTGCCCGCCACGCCAATAATGATGGGCAGCACCACAAACTTGATGCTATCCAGCCCGCCCGCATAACCTGAGATCGGCATCCAGTGCCACAGCTTGCTCGCCATGAATTGCCCGCCGATGATGTAAAACAACCCGGACACCGACATCAGCACCACGCACAGCGCGACGCCCGCGATGTCCAGCGCGGTGGCGCGAAACAGCGTCATCAGCAGCGCGAAGGTGATGTAAATGAGCAGTCCAACAAAGAAAGTCGGTAGCGCGATAGCAAGGCTGGGCATCATGCGCGTCTGGATTTCCCGCGTGATGTTGCGCCCGTCGTCGGAGTAACCGAAATCGAACACGAACATGCTGGCCGACTTCTCGAAGAAAATCGTGTTCGTCAATTTGCTCGCTCCTGTTGCCCCGGCGTTATACAAGAGCGGCTTGTCATAACCGTGCTGCTCCTTCCACTTTGCGATAGCATCCGGTGTGACGCGCTTGATGCCGAGTTGCATCCGCGCCATATCGTCCGGCGTGTTCACCACGAAAAACAGCGCGAAAGTGAGCAGGTTTACGCCAACGAGTATCGGAATAGCGTAGAGAATGCGGCGGATGAGGTAGGCGATCATCTTGCTTCCTCGCGTTTCCGCAACGCTTGCCACAACCACCAGCCAAACGCCGTCAGTGCAATCCCCAGCAACCACAACGGCCACAGCAGCGGCTGATTCCATTGCTTGCGCAGTTCGTCACGTTGCGCCGCATCTATGCGAAGATATTTAAGGTTATTTAGCGCCATCTTGTTGGGTTTGCTGTTGTATAGCCAGCTATGGTGCAGCACGTAGTCCTTGGGATTCTCACCCCACATCCAAGGCGAATCCCGACGCAGGATTTCCAGCATCCGGTCTATGATGGCTTGACGCGCGGAACCATTGTCCATGTTCTTCATCTGTTCAAACAGGCGGTCGTATTCCTGATTGCTGTAGTTGGAAGCGTTCTCGCCGCCCTTGCTCACCTTGGCTTGCGCGCCGTTCAACAGGAACAGGAAATTTTCCGGGTCGGGATAGTCGGCGTTCCAGCCGTAATAGAACAGTTGCGTGTCGCCCTTGCGTACCTTGTCTTGAAACCGGTTGTAGTCAGTGCTACGCAGCACCAGTTGCAGGTTGAGCTTGTCGAACTGCTTGCGCAGCCAGTCCATGCGCGACTTGGCGCCCAGCGCGGTGGGCGTAGTGTCGAGGTAAATCACCAGCGGTTGCCTGGTTTTTTCGTCCAAGCCATTCGGGTAACCCGCCTCTGCGAGCAGTTTTTTCGCTACTTCGATAGGTTTGCGTTTCTGAGCACCGTTTGCCCAATCGTACACGTAGTGGTTGATGCCCGCCTCGCCCTCGCGATAGCCGAAGATGCCGGGCGGGATGGGTGACTGGGCGGCAATGCCACGCCCATTGGCGAAAATGGAAATGAACTCTTCCCAGTCCACTGCGATGGAGATCGACTGGCGCAGCTTTCTAGCTTTCTCTGAACTTCCACCCACTATCGGATCGAGCCAGTTGAAACCAATGTACATGGTGGAAGTGGCAACGGAAGTTGAGAGCGTGATGCCTTGCGCTTTCATCTCGTCGGTAACATTGGCTTCGCCGCTGACGCTCATCTGCACGGCCTGATCGAAGCTGTCGGAGCTGATGCCGGAAGCATCGTAAAATCCTTGCAAGAATTTATTCCAGTAGGGGATGGTTTCCTTTTCCAGGCTGAACACCACTTTTTCAATCAACGGCAGCGGCTTGCCCGCATCAACCATCAACCCTGCCTCCTTGTCGCCCGGATCACCTTCTGTCGGATAAAACTCGCCTGAAAAATTGGGGTTTTTTGTCAGCACCATGCGCTGGTTTGGATTGTTCTCCGACAGGTAATACGGCCCGCTGCCGACTGGCCACCAATCCAGAATGAGGTTACGTTCGCGCATCCCCTCCTGCGCATAGAAACGCTCGGCCTCAACCGGCATCGGCGCGAAAAACGGCATCGCTAACCAATAGGCAAACTGCGGATATTTGCCATACACCTTGATGCGATACGTATGTTCATCCACCGCCTGCGCGCCTTCCAGCGGGTAGTCGTGCAAATTCAGGAAGGCATCCGGATGGGCCTTTTGCGCCTGAAGCAAGGTGGCAGCATAGTCCTTGAGGCCAACGATATGTTCTGCCATCAGCGCGGAAATCGGCGATTCTATGGCCGGATGCGCCAGCCGCTTGATCTGGTAAACGTAGTCCGCTGCTTGCACTTCGCGTGTGCCGCTATGTGGAAAATCATCCAAAGCATGGACGCCGCTCAAGTCTTGCGCAGTCAAGGCAAAATATTCCGGCTTGCCCTGCGTATCGCGCGCGAAGGCTGGATGCGGCTGGTATTTCAAACCCTGGCGCAAATGGATTTCATACACGCTAAACGCTACCTTGTCTGGAGGTGCATTGTCCGGCAATGGTCGGTTGTTCTTATCCAGATAGCTGACTTTGGGCATTGCACTGCTCGCTTGCGGCACCAGCGTGTACGGGCGTTTCAGGTAATGGTATTGCAGCGGCGGCTGATAGATTTGCGCGAGAAATTCATACTCATTCTCGCTGTAGGCCTGCGCCGGGTCGAGATGCTTGGGGCGCTCGGTGAAGGCAGCGTAGAAAATCGACTTACCTCTATCCGTCACCGGATAGGGGTTGTTCCACAAGCCGCCATCACAGGCGACGAGCAACAACAGCAAAGATAAACAGGATAAACATCTCATGGCGCGAGAGTGTAGCGGAACGCCGCTTCCAAGTCATGCCACTTCTAGGCCATCAAACATCTAAGTCATTGACATACTGGCTAAAAAGCAGTATAGTAGCAATTAAGTGAAGTCGTTTCAGGAGTAATGTCATGGCTATCCCAAACATAAACCTCAATCCACCCGCTAGTAGCCCTATCAGTTCGATAGTCAACAATGCGGTCGCGGCAATCCAGCCCAGCGCCACGCAACCGGCTTCCGCTACGGTGACCTTGTCCGCACAAGGACAGCAGTTGAGCCAAAGCCAAGCCAACCCGATTCAAATCAACCATACTCAAGCTAGTCAGCCTCAAGCTAGCCAGACTCAAACCAACCAGACTCAAACTTCGAGCACGGTTGATACACCTGCCACCCCAAACGTGGTTCCTCAGTCCAAAGAAACTACCGCAGCTCCCGGCATCCAGTTCATGTCCGGCGAGAGCAAGGGCGGTCACGTCAATACTTTCGCCTGATCCCTGGCACGGCGCAAGCGTGCCAACTTTTTATTCCGATTTGCATTAAAATCGTCAGCAATCCCCTCGTGGTGTTTGCATTTTTAATGAAAATTGGAATTATATGAACCCTGATTGGCAAACATTTTTACAGCGGCAGCATGCGCATTTATCAGATGAAGTGGTGCTGCATTTCGGTAACGCGCAAGAGGAACTTGCTGCCGCACAGAATGGCACGGTGCTATGCGACCTGAGTCAATTCGGCATCCTTAAGGTGTCGGGAGAAGACGTACAGAGCTTCCTGCAAAACATGGTCAGCAGCGATGTGCGCGAGGTCAGCGCACAACAAGCGCAAATCAGCAGCCTAAGCACCGCCAAGGGACGGATGCTGGCGACTTTCCTGATTTGGCAGACCGATGCAGATTATTTCCTGCACCTGCCGCGCGGTTTGTGCACCGCCATCCTCAAGCGCTTGTCCATGTACGTGCTGCGCTCCAAAGTCAAAATCGAGGAGGTTAGCGACGGGATCATTTGTCTGGGATTATCCGGTGAAGGGGCCATTGCATTGCTGCAACAGCACTTCGGCTCAGTCCCGCAGAATCCCCTCGCCGTCGAACAACACGACGACGCCAGCGTCATCCGTGTCGGCGCGCAACGATTCCAAATCAACACCACGCCGCAGCACGCACCCGCCTTATGGCAAAACCTGGTTGCCAACGCACGCGCTACCGGATCAATCTGCTGGAACTGGCTCAACATCCGCAACGGCATTCCGGTCGTCCTTCCGACCACGCAAGAACAGTTCGTACCGCAGATGGCGAACCTCGAACTGATCGGCGGCGTGAACTTCAAGAAAGGTTGCTATCCCGGACAGGAAATTGTGGCGCGCATGCAGTACCTCGGCAAATCAAAGCGCCGCATGTATCTCGCGCACATCGCAGGCAGCGCACAAGCGGGCGATCAACTGTTCAGCGCGGAAGTGGAAGGACAAAGCTGCGGCATGGTGGCCAACGCCGCGCCTGCACCACATGGGGGCTGCGACCTGCTGGCCGTGATGCAGATCAGCAGCCACGATGGGCAAGCGGTGCATCTCGGATCGTTACAGGGAGAGGTGCTGGAATTTTTGCCGATGCCTTATGAGATTCCGGCTTGATTCGCCCTAGATTGTATTGCAAATGAGTACACATGGAATCTAAAAGGGGGAAGGCAATGCGTAATGTAATTGTGATGATAATATTATCAGTCGTGAGTAGTAGTGCAATGGCGGGTTGGATTCGAATAGAAGGAAATGAAAGTTTGACTGCCTATGTTAATCCATCCACTATTCGAAAAAATGGCGACACGGTAACAATGTCGACTTTGTTTGACTATAAGACCGAACAAACAATGGATGATGTGATTTATTTATCTATAAAAGGACAAGATGAATATAACTGCAAAACCGAACAAAGAAGAACGTCAGTTTTTTCGTTGCTCTCTGGAAATATGGGGGGAGGGAATATAGTTTCTTCCAAACATCCAGAGAAATACTGGAAGCCAATTCACCCAGACACTGTCGACGAATATCTTTGGAAATACGCTTGCAGAAAGACATAAGCACAGGGAAGAATAGGATGGCTCTGTGCTGTGCTGATGCAGCCTATCTTGCCTTCTGCTTCGTTTGGGACTGCCAACTTTAATTTCATTGGAAGGATGAAAGGGAAAGCAAATGTTGAATTTAAATCGTATCGGGATGATGAACAATTTCAGGATAATTGAAACAATTATCATTGTTGTATTTGTATTTTCTTCCTCTGCATTTTGCGAAACCATCAACAGCAATAAGGAGCCAAGCAAGCATGAAACTTTAGACTACATTGTTGAAAAGATGCACGCTTGCAATACTTACGATGGTGACCCCTTGTCGGTCAAACTTAATGCAAATGTTTTAACTCTGGAATTTAATGGAAAAAAGGGCGAAGTAAAGCACTTTATTCCTTTAGCCAACATAAGAGATGTGTCAACGTCAGGCGCTTTTGATAAAAACACAGCGGATATTGTCTTTAAATTTGATAGGGATGTTGTTGTCAGCTCTAACCCGACCATTTACGACAACACTTTAAACTGTATGAATATGGAACCTGAAATTGCACACCGACTCGTCAGGGCTTTCAATCATCTCAAGGAAATAGCTGAGCCTGACACACCCAAGTAATAGCCATGCCAACTATTTTGGCAGGCATAACCCCAATGGGTTATTGGAGGCACACCCAAATGGGTTGTATAAGCAACACCTCTTGGGTATAGGCGCAAGCTACATAGCTATGGTTATAATTGAGCATGACCTTATTTTTAACGTGGATCTTCAATATTATGACAAAAAGAAGCGCCAAATACATATTTTTAGCTTGCAGTTCTCTACTTTGCCTTTGTCTGGGAAACGGTGCTGTTGCAGCAGATATAAACAAGATTACCGAGAACTGCACAAGTTGCCATGGCAAAGGTGGTGCCAGTACCGAATCCGATATACCCATCATAGGGGGATACTCCGCAGAATTTCTTATCAACAATTTGAAGGCATACAAGAATAAGGAAAGAAATTGTCCCGAGACAGAATTCAAGTCTGGAAGCAAGAAGGGCACAAAAACTGACATGTGCAAAATGGTCAAGGATATGGATGACAATGAAATCAATCAGGTCGCTCAGTTCTTCTCCAAGAAGAAGTTTGTCCGCGCTAAGCAGAAGTTTGATCCTGCATTAGCAGCGAAGGGCAAGGAAGTTCACGAAATGTACTGCGAAAAATGTCACTCTGAAGGCGGGACGGTTTCTAAGGATGATGCCGGCATGCCGGCAGGTCAGTGGATGCCCTACTTAAAGCAAGCTTTCGATGAATTTAATACTGGCAAACGTCCAATCGCAAAAAAAATGAAAATAAAATTAGAAGAGCTCAACAAGGATGATATTGACGCGCTAATTAACTACTACGCTAGTTTCAAGTAGGGTTATCGTTATCCGATTTCATTGACAAGTTATCCAGAACAGTCCTGAAGACTGTGAAGCTTGGATTTCTTGATGAGGGAGGTCGATTCGCCGGGTGATTTTTGGACAAGTCTATCGCTCGGGGAATCGGTCTCCCTCAAGGTTTTTCCCCCAACGAGTTTTGGGTTGATCGTTTTCTGATAACAATATATAGGCCATTACACAATATCATTAATAAATTTTGAAGTCGGCAGTGAACACATACAGGGGAGCAAAGGGGAAATGTCAGAACCAACTAAAGCAAGAGGTTCCGTAAGATTTTTTCAATTACTGCGGAACCCGATCCTCCGTTTTTCACTATTGGCGCTACTGACTCTGGTGGCCTTGGCAGGCATTATCGGTGGTTTTACTACTGCGGTGGAAGCGACCAACTCAATAGAATTTTGCACTTCCTGCCATGACATGAGCTACAACTTTGAGGAATACAAAAAAACTATTCATTATTCCAATCCTGCGGGGGTTAGAGCTCTCTGCTCCGACTGTCATGTTCCAAAGAAAAACTGGTTTATCGAGATGCATCGCAAGGTAATCGCTGGAGGCGATATATGGGCGGAGCTTATGGGCACTATCGATACTCGGGAAAAATACGATGCCCATCGAATGGAAATGGCAAAGCGTGAATGGGCGCGCATGAAGGAGTCGGATTCGATCGGATGTCGCAACTGCCACAGTTTCGAATCGATGGATATGAATGCACAAGATAAGCGGGCAAATGCCAAACATACTCAAGCCGCAATGGCAGATTCCGGAAAAACTTGTATTGATTGCCATAAAGGAATAGCTCACAAACTGCCCCGGTCTCAGGAGGGGGACAATTCAGGAGGAGGCTAATCACTTGATGCGGTAGATGTAATGGTTCCCTGCGCGACAAACGCATTTAATTTCGTTTGTCCTGATGCGCAACAATAACCCTAATTAGCTATCTCCATATTACCCATATGGGCTATAGACAGTCAAAGCTTAATCGCCCCATTATGCTACCAATGGGGGATTAGTTTCTGATTTAGATATGTTTTAGCAGCTTGTTGCCATTGTTGTTGGTTTTAGGTTTTATGAAGAGGAGTTCTAAAGTAATTTAGGCGGTTTGGAAACTGGTTCGATTTGATGGTACGGGCGATTTTGCGGTATCGCTTAGCTTTCACCGATGATTGTGTCTCACTTGTCTGGTTCTGTTATAAGTTTTCTTTAGTCATATATTTAGAATTAACAACATCAAGGGGGTATTCCATGAATATAAAAGCCTTAATGGCGGGGGTCTTGGGGTTGGCATTTGCAGTCGGCAATGCAAATGCTGAAGCGCTAAAATCTGCGTCCAAGCCAATAAACGATTACAACATAACCATTAATTATGAATTAGGCATGCACTGCACCGGGTTCGATTTTACCTATTGCTGTGTGCTTCCACCTTACAACTCAATTCAAAGCCAGGTCATTAAAAGCTCCACTGGCGCTCGCAAATTTCCAGAACTGCTAGAAGCTGATAGCGCAGATCCTTCTGTGCTGGTTGACGGCAAGAAACGCTTTAAACTTGAATATGGCCATATTGACAATACTTACTCGGAAGGTAGCAAACTGAAGTATTGGGATGTCCCTTATGATATCAATGGCGACGGTAAATATGACAAAGGCGAAAACGTAGCCAACGCCTACTTCTCACACCTTTACGTCTATAAGGATCTGAAGGGCACCAATCCAAAAGGAACCAGCGCCGACAAGGAAAAGCTTTTTGTCGGCGTTCAGATTCCAATTCCACGCGACAACGGGCCGGCTGGTGCAGCAGTGCCGAGTCCAATGAAGGGTGGACATCTCCACTATACCGGCGATGTCGGAACGATGGTTTATACCAAGTCATCAGTTTTGGACAATGTGCCTATCGTGTTGACCAATCCGGGCATCTGGGACGCTCTAGGTCTTCCGTTGACCCCTTTCAGTGATCGTGCTGCATCAGGAGATCTGCTGTCCTTGACCGAAGCGGATATTCAGCCGTTCCAGGAAGCTTGGGTGAGTATGGTTGATGCAAAGACGGGTGCGCCTGTCATTGACTCACATTCGGGCAAGCCAATTCGGTTTGTTGGTACAAATCCTATCGACATTCCAAACTGTGCAAATTGCCACAGCAACAAAACAGCCAATGGCGACAAATTTACTCGCTACAAACAAGAGCGTGAATTTTGGAAAGGTCTTGGTGCCAGCGACTGGATTGCCAACCTGAAGGCGACTTCCATCTCGATTCTGGAAATGCATGATGACAAGGCAGGCACCGATTTCTTGAAGAATTACAACGCGCAGGGCCGGACACTCGATAACCGTCTGGGTCGTGACCCGATACTGTGTCAGAAGTGCCATGCCGACAACGTAATTGGTGTGTTGCAGTCCAAGTCTTTCAAAGACCCGAGAACTGGCAAAGATGTCATGCCTCAAGCATTAACCCAGGCCATGCATACCGTCCATCAAACCAAGATGCCCATGCCCGACTCGGAAGGTCGCACAGGTCTGTGTCAGGGCTGTCATCCGGCGCACCGTCAGGATGGCAAGATGGAAAACTATCCGATTACGCTGGAAGGTAAAAACACCTTTGCCCAAGGCGATAATCGTGATGCGGCAGGTGGCTGCTTTGTGGGTCGCGATGTCCATGCCAACCGCAACAAGAACAAGGACGGCATTAACGCTCCGGATCACCTGAATTCAATCGGCAAGTGGATTCAGGCAAACGTATCCAATATAGGCAACGGAAAGGGCGGCAAGGGCCTGTGGTGTACTAACTGCCATAGCCAACTTTCTCGTGAACTTTATCAGCGTGATAATCTGATCAATGCATTTAAGCAGACAGGCACGACCATCCGCAATAAATCGCTGGATGAGATTGCTACTGCCATAGGCATTACTACTGACGAATTGAAGTCCAAGTACCTTGATCCAAAGGTTGTGCTCAATAGCAAAGGTGAAGACACGCCGGAACAATCGGGTATTCTGAAGACATGGGCGGTTAAACGTCTGGTTCCTGACATTGCCGTTATTGCGCTGAAGGACGGCGGTCCTATGGTGAGCAAAGACGAGGATGGCGATGTCAATGTTTCGATACTGTCTGCCAATCCGGCGGTTGACATCAAGAAGTTGAAGCTGCCAGCGGGGGCCACCGGTGCGACTGCAGTGCCTTACGATGCCGCAACGGATGGTCGTGACTATTGGTTGTCGCCGGGTGTTCCGCATTGCGCGGATTGCCACTCTGCGCCGTTTGTCGAAGGTCAGGGGGGGGTGGCTTTCCCGATCAATCAGCCGGGCAAGTATAGCAACATGCGTTATGCGAAAGGCCATTCAGGTTTGGCTTGCCAATCCTGTCACCAATCGATTCATGGTCTCTATCCGGTCACGCCCACCACTGACGTCACCACCTACAAACAGGCGGCACAGTACAACCCTGACGGATCGCATGGTCCGTTCAAGTGTGCCAGCTGCCATGAAACAAACAAGGAAGGCGTACCTAACATTGCAGACAAGAAAGAGCACGTTTGGGATGGCAAGCCTATCCTGCACAACTACGATGCTGCTGTAAGCTGGATGCACGCTAGCGCACCTGACCTTGGCGGTAAAGTGCCTGAGAAAAAATAATCAGGTATGATTTGCCTGGTAGGTAAGTCAGTTATGATTTGAACAAATCGGGGGCATCAGCCCCCGATTTGTTTATGTTCCGATATTGGCGGAATTAACGTTTTATAACGGAATAAATCGCGTCATAAGCAGCGTCACCTTAACGAAGAAAGAATGGATCGTATGAAGATTAACAAACATTTGTTTATGATTCTGATGTTGGCGTTTATTGTTGCAACCCAACACATACCTGCTAACGCCGCATCGCAGGTGCTGGTTACGATTGACACACAACAAGTCACTTCAGACGACTTGAATGCCGCAATGGCCAGTTCGCCTTTTGAAACCCAGCAGGCTTCGATGGATGAGAATGATCAGGCGGGTTTGCGTGGAGATATGCTGCGGCGATTGGTTGCTGCGCGTCTACTGGCACTTGAAGCACGAAGACTGGACTTGGACAAAACCAATGCTTATAAGCAAGATATTGAAGGTTTTCGACTTGGACTGCTTTATCGTTTCTATATGGATAAGCTGCGTGAACGGATCATTATTCCCTCTGACACTCTTGAAGCAATGAAGAAACAGTACAAGGGCGATAATGAAGGCATGACAGCAGCCAAGGCGGCATATGTTGCTCAACAGTATCAAACATTTAAACTGACCACTTTGAGAAACATGATGCAACATGACAAAACCAGGTTGCATGAAGATCGAATAAAAAAGGGAATCATGGCGGATACCGTGCTGATGGAGGGTGACAGCTTTCGGATCAAATACGCTGATATTGTCGATATCACTGAACATCCATCTCTCCCGAATCCTGGGTGGGTAAAGGAACAACTTTACAAGCGCGGCGAATTGCTATTGGTTGCAAAAGCTGCTGAAAAAGAAGGTGTAAATATTGAAAACCAGTTGAAGCAATATCAGAACGAACAACTGCCGGCTGTCATGATGGAAAACAAAACCAGGGAATGGATTCCGAATGAAAAGACCATGCATGAATGGTTTGATAAACATCCTGAAGTCGCCATTATTCCAGAACGCCGTCATATTGGTCAGTTGGTAGTGAGCACGCGTAAAGAAGCTGAAGCCCTGCGGACACGGATCCTTAATGGTGAAAGCCTGTTTACTCTGGCAGGTGAATTCAGTATCGACCCGATTGGACGTAAACAGAATGGTGATATGGGCTGGATTGTCGAAGGACGTGGAATGCCAGAACTTGAAAGTGCGTTAAACAAGCTGGAAGATGACAAGCTCAGCGAAGCGATCGAAACAAAGGAGGGGTTTCACCTGCTGACGATACTTGAGCGTCAACCCAAGGTGCAGAAAACATATGATGAAGTACATGATCGCATCAGGCAGATGATCATCAATGAAAATCTCCCAACCTATCTGGGGGAGCTGGAGCGCCGCTATAAGGTGTCATGGAATGTAATCGAGAAACATGTTGAGAATGATAAAAAACCACTGGAAAAATGAGCTTGATGAGAATAGGCAGTGTAATTTACAAAATCATTTTTTTCATTCTTGCTGCTGGAACGGTCATCGCCGGAATTAATCCTGTCCAGAGCGAAAGTGACAGTGCAATTGTTCCAAAGAAATCTGTGCCCGTGACAACTTCAGGAACTCTGGTTCCGAAAGTAACTACTGAGAGCGAAATGAAATCCCTCTCTTTGACGGGGCTGGATGGTGTCAGGCACACTCTAGCAGAGTGGCATGGAAAGGTGATCGTATTAAATTTCTGGGCTACCTGGTGCTCCCCCTGCCTCTATGAAATCAAAGATTTTGTTGCCTATCAGGAACAGTACAAAGATCGTGGGCTACAAATAATCGGGGTAGGTCTGGATGAAGAAAATAAATTGCGTAATGTTCAGCGTACGTTGGAGATTAATTATCCCGTGCTGATCGCCGAACCTGCTGATAATGGCGGTTTGATAGCGCGATGGGGCAATAGTAGCGGGGTTGTCCCTTACACGGTAGTAATTGGTCGAGAAGGGCGAGTGGAATATGCCCATCGCGGATTGGTGAGTCGAGAAGAATTTGAGGAGTATGTACTGCCGCTCCTCGATAAGATTTGACCTGTTATAGCAATTTTGGAATGATCATTAGCTGCGCGCCAACATGTTCACGGATTGACAGCTTGCTGCAAAACCTTGCGGATTGCCTCCGGAGTGCTCATGATGTTCATGAAGCTGTTGTTGCCCATCATGGACAGATCAGGGAAATCTATGGCGATACGGAAACGGGCATAGAGCGCATAGATGTCCTTGCCGGAGACCAGCACCTCGTAGGGCAGGTGGGCAGTGGACTTGAGGTCGCGAAAATCAATTTCGCTCATGATGAATTTGTCGTCCATATACTTCTGGGCTTCCGTCGCAGCCTTCATGCCGACCCCGAACAACACTTCCTGTTTGCCCGGAACGTCCACACGATACACTTTGCTTAAACCATTCTTGTCTGCTGCCGCAAGTCCCTTCTCGACGGCTTTCACCGCTTCGTCATGACTACTGTAGCTAGCCAACAGGCTGGGTTCGTCAAAGTATTCCATGCCGATCATGTAATGATATTTGCGGGCCTTGCTTGTGGTCATGCCCTGTGCGCCGAAGTCTTCCACCTTGCCCAGCGCAGCTTCCAGTTTTGCACGCACACCTTTAAGATCGTCCTTCATCCGATAGACGTTAGCCATGTAAATAGGATTGGTGTAGCTCACCTGAATTTCATTCTTGACCTTGGTCACGGCAACCCGCTGGATTGCGCCGAAGCCACCGTGTTCTGATTTGGCTGCACTGCTCTTCAGTTCATCGCTGGTTACGATGATGACTTCGGCATCGGGATACGGAGCATAGGAGCCGACCACGGTAAAGCCATTGGCGGTCAGAGCCGTCTTCGCTGCCTCGGCTTTTTGCTCCAACGTACCGGCACCTCTTGATCCCAATACGAAAGGCTTGAGAATTTCTTCATCGGCCAGTGCATGACTTGCGCCGATCAGCAGTATTGCGGCCAAAAATAAGTTTTTTATCGTTTTCATTAAGTTGCTTTCTGACAGAGCTACCACCCAAATATATCCAACCATTTGACTCAATTGCTGTCCGTGTGTCTATACCCCCATCAGGGGGGGGAGCATAACCTTTATGGGGGGGTAATGAATTCTCAAGAAGGAGCAATGACGTTTGCACCAGGGATATCAGGGATTATCAACCGACAGTAGCGGAACGCTTTATTTCGTACAGAAAAAATTTTGAATCGTTACATAGGCTAGATAAGTAATTTCACAGAGCATGTGTCGTACGCTCCCGAAATGTTTTATGGTTCTTATGGGACGTTTGCTGCGCTTAACGAATAGCTTATATTGGGCTGCGAATTTAGATGATCGTATGACGCTTTCGGTTTAATGGCTGCTGGTCACGGCAGTCATATCCACAAATTCAGACAACCACATTGACAGCCGTACTCACGGGAACCAGCTCGAACAGTTCCAGCAAATCGTCATTGCGCATCCTTACACAGCCTCTGGAGCCGGGTTGTCCGAGCGGCATGCTGTCGGACGTGCCGTGGATATAGATGTAGCGGCGCATGGTGTCGCATGAGCCGAGGCGATTGTAGCCTGGTTCGCAGCCGGACAACCACAGGATGCGCGTGAGTATCCAGTCACGTCCCGGATGTTGCGCACCCAGTTCCGGCGTATGGATTTCGCCGGTGGGACGGCGGCGCAAGAACACGGCATTTACTGGCTGTCCCGCGCCGATTTTTGCGCGGATGATGTGGCGCCCGCGCGGCGTGCAATAGCTGCCGCTCTCCTCGCCCACGCCGTTCGCCCCGGTGGAAACGGGATAGCGGCGCAGCAGTTTTCCGCCGTCATCGAACAGTTCGAGGGTTTGTGTGGGAATGTGGATGGTGATTTTCATGGTGCCTTCTGTTGCGCGCGCCGCGACGCAAAAAAGTTGCTCAACATTGCACTGCATTCATCGGCCAGCACGCCCCCTTCGATGCGCGCATGGTGATTCAACTGCGCCGTGGTGAACAGGTTGAGCACGCTGCCTGCCGCGCCGGTCTTGGGGTCCCGCGCACCGTACACCACGCGCGCGATGCGCGCATGGAACATGGCGCCCACGCACATCACGCAAGGTTCCAACGTGACGAACAGTTCGCAGCCGACCAAGCGGTAATTGCCCAAGTGCTTCGCAGCATCGCGTAGCGCCTGCATCTCGGCGTGTGCGGAAGGATCGTGGCGCGAGATCGGCGCATTGAAGCCGCGCCCGACGACCTCGCCATCCTTCACTACCACCGCGCCGACCGGCACTTCACCGGCTTGTTCGGCCTGCCTCGCCAGTTCGAGAGCAAGGCGCATATAATCATCATCTGTCATTTACATCCCAAGCAAATATCAGGAAACGTCCAAGACTGGCAACCGTAGCACAACTATGCGAGTTTGACGAGATTGTGGAGTGGGCTCGCCACCGGATTTAACGGCGGTACGAAGTAACACTTGCCTTACCCAGCGATTTTGTCAACAATAGCGATACTACACAGGAGTTTTAGATGCCCGACCAAGTTGTTCCCGATTTCACCCTGCCTGCCACCGGCGGCGTGCCTTTTACTCTTTCAACCGCGCGCGGCAAATCGCTGGTGATTTATTTCTATCCCAAGGACAACACGCCGGGCTGCACCACTGAGGGCCAGCAGTTCCGCGACCTGTATGCGGATTTCCACAAGGCAGGTTGCGAGGTGGTGGGTATTTCTCGCGACAGCATCAAGTCGCATGAAAATTTTAAAGCAAAGTTCACGTTGCCATTCGCCTTGTTGTCAGATGTGGAAGAAGCCGTGTGCGAATTATTCTCTGTCATCAAATTGAAGAACATGTATGGTAAACAGGTGCGCGGTATCGAACGCAGCACTTTCGTGCTGGACAAGAAGGGTGTGCTGCGTCACGAGTGGCGCGGCGTCAAAGCCGACGGCCATGCCCAGGAAGTATTAGCAGTTGTGCAGTCCCTATAAACCCAAGGAGCATCATGACCCCACGCAAAGCCCCAGCCACAAAGACTCCCACCACCAAACTGTTCGTGCTGGACACCAATGTGCTGATGCACGACCCGACCAGCCTGTTCCGTTTTGAAGAGCATGACATCTATCTACCGATGTTCGTTTTGGAAGAGTTGGACAACGGCAAGAAGGGTATGTCGGAAGTCGCGCGCAACGCGCGTCAGGCCAGCCGCTTTCTCGACACAATAGTTAGCGAAACGGCGCACGATATCGACAAGGGGATCCCGCTGCAAGCGCAAGGCACCAAGTCCGCCACTGGGCGGCTGTTCCTGCAAACCCAGTTCATCACCAACGATCTACCCGCCAGCTTGCCTGTCGGCAAAGCCGACAACGCTATCCTCGGCGTGGTGATGTTCTTGCAACAGCAACAGCCCAATCGCCCGGTGATCCTGGTCAGTAAAGACATCAACATGCGCATCAAAGCGCGTGCGCTTGGCCTGTCCGCCGAGGATTATTTCAACGACAAGGTGCTGGAAGATACCGACCTGCTCTACACCGGCGTGCTGGCATTGCCTGACGACTTTTGGGATCAGCACGGCAAGGACATGAAATCAGGGACGCAAGGCGGACAGACTTTTTACGACATCAAAGGGCCGCTGTGCCGTGACCTGCTGGTGAACCAGTTCGTGTACCACGAAAACGGCGATGACAAACCGCTCTATGCTGTGGTGACCTCGCAAGAAGGCAACAGCGCGATGCTGCGCACGCTGACTGATTACACCCACCAGAAAAATGCTGTCTGGGGTATCACCGCACGCAACCGCGAACAAAACTTCGTGCTCAACCTGCTGATGAACCCGCAGATCGATTTCATCACCCTGCTCGGACAAGCTGGAACCGGCAAGACGCTGCTGACGCTGGCTGCGGGGCTGATGCAAACGCTGGAACACAAGCTGTATTCGGAAATCATCATGACCCGCGTCACTGTCCCGGTGGGCGAGGATATCGGTTTCCTGCCCGGCACCGAAGAGGAAAAAATGACTCCGTGGATGGGCGCACTGGACGACAATCTGGACGTGCTGAATAAGTCTGACGACGAAGGCGGCGAATGGGGGCGCGCCGCGACGCGCGATTTGATCCGTTCGCGTATTAAAGTGAAGTCTCTTAACTTCATGCGCGGTCGCACTTTTATCAACAAATACTTGATCATCGACGAGGCGCAGAACCTTACGCCGAAGCAGATGAAGACGCTGATCACGCGCGCCGGTCCCGGCACCAAGGTGGTATGCATGGGCAACATCGCACAGATCGATACTCCCTATCTGACCGAAGGCAGTTCCGGCCTAACTTACGTGGTGGACAGGTTCAAGGGCTGGGAACACAGCGGGCATATCACCCTGCAACGCGGCGAACGCTCGCGTCTGGCCGACCATGCGGGCGAGGTGTTGTAATAACTCATGTCAGAAGCAATCAAAAAATCCGACACCGAATGGCGCGACGAACTTACGCCAGAGCAATTCCATGTGTGCCGCCAGTGCGGCACTGAAGCGCCGTTCACGGGAGGCTATTGGGATTGCCACGAGACAGGAATTTATCGCTGCGTGTGTTGCGGCAATGCCTTATTTGATTCTGCAACCAAGTTTGATTCCGGCAGCGGCTGGCCCAGCTTCTGGCAAGCCGCCAAGGAAGGCGCATTGAAATTGCTACCCGATAACGCGCACGGCATGGAACGCAATGAAGTGCGTTGCGCAAAATGCGATGCACATCTCGGCCACCTGTTCGATGACGGCCCGAAGCCAACCGGGCTGCGCTACTGCATCAATTCTGCGTCGCTTACGCTGGATAGAAACTAAAACATTTTGTATTTTATACGTTAGCCCATTACCCATGAAACTGCTGTTCGACTTATTCCCCATCATTCTGTTTTTCGCCGCCTTCAAACTGTTCGGCATCTTCGCCGCCACGGCCACGGCAATTGCCGCCACCGTTTTACAAATCGCTTGGACCAAATGGCGGCACGGCAAGGTGGACACCATGCTGTGGGTGAGCTTCGCCATCATTGCTGTGTTCGGCGGCGCGACCCTGATACTGCACGACGAAACTTTCATCAAGTGGAAACCTACTATTCTGTACTGGGTGTTCTCCCTCACGCTGCTGTTTTCAAACCTGCTGTTCGGGAAGAACCTGATGCGCACCTTGCTGCATGATAAGCTCGCGCTCCCGGTAAAGGTATGGAATCACGTCAATTTTGCCTGGAGCGTTTTCTTTGCTGCACTCGGTGTGGTTAACCTTTACGTCGCGTTCAACTACTCCACCGACACTTGGGTCAACTTCAAGCTGTTCGGCACCACCGGCATGATGCTGCTGTTCGTGTTGCTGCAAGCCATGGCCCTGTCGAAGTATGTGGAAGAAGACAAGGAAAATAATTGATGCTATACACCATCATCGGCCAAGACGTGCCGGATAGCCTTACAAAACGTATGATTGCACGACCGGCACATGTGGCGCGCTTGCAAACCCTACAGGAAGAAGGTCGCCTGATCCTGGCGGGCCCCTTCCCTGCCGTGGATGCGAACGATCCCGGCGCTGCGGGCTTTTCCGGAAGCCTGATCGTGGCGGAATTCGCCTCGTTGCCAGAAGCAGAAAGCTGGGCGCAGGCCGATCCTTTTGTAACTGGCGGCGTCTATGCCCAAGTCACGGTCAAGCCCTTCAAGAAAACACTTCCCGCATGAACCGTCTGAATAAAATTCGCAGCTTGCTGGCTCTATTGCAGCCCGAGCAACTTGAGATCACCGATGACAGCCACCTGCATGCAGGGCACGTCGGCGCGCGCGATGGCGGCGGGCATTACCGGCTTAAGATCGTATCGGCGCAGTTCATTGGAAGGCCTACCCTAGCACGACACCGTATGATATATTCCGCTCTTGGGGAGATGATGAAGCACGAGATCCATGCGCTGAACATAACAGCCTGTACACCAGACAATCAATAATTCTTAAATTTTTCAACAAGGACTAACTATGCTAAAGACTTCAAGACTTGCTGCTCTCGCCATCTTGGGCGTAATTGCCGCAAGCCCGGTGTATGCCGAAGATAAACCCGCCGATGTCCAACCCGCCGCGAAAATGGCCAGCATTTCCATCCCGCAAGAGCGTATAGACTTGCGCGTCAGAATGATTACTGCCCAACAAGGCCAGCCTGACAGCCCGGAACTGCGCAAAGCCATCCGTGACGAACTGGTCAACATCGAATTGATGTCGCAAGAAGCACTCAAGAAAGGTTTGGAGAAACAACCCGAAACAGTTCAGTTGCTGGAACTAACCAGACAGCAGGTACTGGGTAACGCGTTTATGCAGGATTACCTGAAAACGCATCCGGTAAGCGATGAAGCGATTGCGAAAGAATATGACAACCTGAAGATCACTCTCGGCACCAAGGAATACCATGTGCGCCACATCTTGGTGGAAAAAGAGAGTGAAGCAAAATCCATTGCCGCAAAGCTGAAAAAAGGCGGCAAGGAAGGCGACTTCGAAAAGCTGGCGAAAGCCAGTTCCAAAGATCCTGGCTCCCAAAAGAATGGCGGGGATTTGGGCTGGATTCCTGTTGGCAAGATCTCCAACTCTTTTGTAAAGCCATTTGGCGATGCGCTGATGACACTCACCAAGGGACAGGTGAGCGAGCCGGTGCAATCACAATTCGGCTGGCACATCATCAAGCTGGAAGATGTGCGCGATCTCAAGATGCCCCCGCTGGATGAAATCAAGCCACAACTCACTCAGCGTCTGCAACAACAAGCCGTGAAACAATTGGTTGATGATCTCCGCGATAAAACGAAGGTCGAATAAGCCATTCCGGCTGAACGAAAACGGCGGCCATTTTGGTCGCCGTTTTTTCATCTACAAGAATAAAGCGACACCTCCATGACAGGCTCCCTCTTTGACGACAACGCCTCTTCCCCAGCGCAGCCCGATGATGAACATCGTGTAATGCGGGCGATGGCGCTGCTCTGGACATTCCGCCCCAGAACGACCATTTATGCTCTGCTGCGCCTGCTGGGTTTCAAACGAAGCGATGGGCGGGCCTTCACTCAGGACGACATCAAAGACATCATAATAAGTCTACGCAAAAATGGACGACTGGTGGAACACTCCACCCGCCAGGGCTTTTACCGCCTTAAAGATACATTGCGCGCATCGTTGTATGCGGAAATTCTGGATACTTTTGAGGGAGAAAAGTTACGCCTTGCGCTTTATGAGCTTGACGGTTACAAGCCGGAGCGCACGAATTTCTCATGGCCCGTATACGACCCATTCGCGACCATCGGCATGGTTCGGCTTGCGTTGCTTTCCGCAGCGCCGCCCAACGAACTGATCAGGATGAAACAACTGATTTCGCGCGCTATGGATTGGAACAGCGTCCTGCTCGGAGCGGTGCTGGAGAATTTCGATGGAAAGGAATTCGCTCGAATCCCACCGCAGTGGCGATGGGAACTATGCTTTATGGCAGCCTGCCAACTCAACGAAAATTGGGATATTTCCGTATTGCCGGTCGGGGCATGGGCCATCGAACAATCAATAGCAGAATCCGGCGCCATGCCGGATTACCTGCATCTGGCGCTGGCGGAAATGCTGCTGCATGAGGGTAAGCTGGAGCAGGCACTCAGCCTATTGTCAGCTAATAACACCGGGCCTGCACTGGCCTTGCAGGCTTATGCGCTTGCGCAGGAAGGAAAGTGGGCGGAAGCACAATCTGCATTTGAAAGCGCCCTCAAACTGAGGCAAGTTGAAACCGGCGCGCGCAAACGCATTTTTCCATATAGCATCGCCTGGATATATCCGCTGATATTGCTGGCGCAGCAGACGTCCAAACATCTCGACCTCGCACGCAAGTTTTGCCTGGGCGAATCCGGCAAGCGCGACCCGCATCCCGCATCAGGATGGGGATTGTGGGTACATGCAATAGACGTGCGGCGGGGTGACGTCGCGCTGGATAAATCTGCCTTTGATATCACCGCGCGCATCGCACAACGCGCCGATATTGAACACCTTTGGCGCGTGCTTCTTGCGGCATGGCTGGGGCCGGACACCTTGGGTTTCGCATCCCCAAAACGAGCAGGTGAATCGTTGTCTGCCTTGGCTAAAATACTGTCAGCACATCTGAAACACTGCCGCTTCGACTGGCTCGCCAACATGGCTGATGCTGCTCTGGCGATTTTCAATAAACAGGAACCTCCTGCCGGATTTTTCGTTGCCGGGAAATCGGAACGCTGGCGCGAAGTGCTGTCCGCCCTGGAATCGCTCGCTTCAGAAAAATCCACGCCAGCGGATACGACGGCATCAACCCGCTTGATCTGGGCCATCAACATCGGCAAGACAGGCTCGCTGGAAGGGATCGTTCCTCTCGAACAAAAACGCGGCGCGCGTGGCTGGAACAAACCCAAGACCATCACCTTGGCGAAAATCGCCGGAGATACCCATCTGTCACCTTGGGATGCCAATGTAGCGCGCACCATTCGGCAAAATAATCGCGGTGCGCGTTATGCCACGCTCGACTTGTCCGCTGCTCTCACGGCGCTGGTTGGACATCCTGCTGTGGTGCTCGCCCAACGCCCCGAACATCTTATAGACCTGACCGAAGGCATACCCGAACTCGAAGTTATCAAAAAGGGCGACAAAGTCACGCTGAAAATCACGCCATCCTTACGCGCCGCCGAGCCGGAGAAAAACTATTATTGGGATGCCGATGCCAAGCGCGATGCCGAAGCCCTGCGCCTGATTACCTTGGTCGAAGATTCCCCGCAACGCGTGCGCGTCATCCGCTTCACCCCGGCGCAGCGGCGCGCGGCGCAATTGCTTGCGGAAAACATGAACATTCCGGCGAATGCCCAGCAGGAACTGCAACAAGCCATGCATGCGTTGACCGGGCACTTCCAGGTTCACGCGGATCACCTGCAAGCGGCGCGCGAAGTCCCGGCGGAATCACGCTTGCGCGCAGAACTCTCGCCGATGAACGATGGGCTGTTGCTGCGATTGGTGGTTACTCCGCTGGGCACGGATGGCCCGAGGCTTGTGCCCGGAGTCGGGCGCGCACGCCTGATGGCGTCAGTGGGAGGAGAAAGCATCGGTGCTACCCGCGAGCTGGACATTGAAAAAACCCACCTTGCCGCCGTCCTCGACGCCCTGCCCTTTCTCGATGATCCCGCATCTAATGGGGATACCTGCGAATGGGAAGTTCCTGACCCGGAGCAGGCTCTCGCCATGGTTGAAATCCTCCCCGGCCTGCCCGCCGTCACTGCACTCGACTGGCCCAAGGGCAAGTCGGTGCGGGTAATTACCGTCGACCTTAACCAGCTCGCCGTCAAAGTAACCAGCGAACGGAACTGGTTCAAGATTGAAGGTGAGGCCAAGGTTGACGAAGGTTTGGTGTTCACCTTCGAGGCCCTGCTGGCCGCTTCGCGCGGCCACAGTCGCTTTCTGCCCATGGGCAACGGAGTTTATGCCGCCCTTACGCGCACCCTCAAGGAACGGCTTGCCGACCTGGCCTTGGTCGCGGAAAGTGACAAACACGGCACGCACATCCCGCGTCTTGCTGCCGCATGGATAGATGATGCGCTCGACGGCACAGAACTGAAGGTGGACAAGGAATTCCGCAACGCTCTGGAAAAATTGCGCACAGCGCAGGAGCTAGCCATCCCGTTGCCGCGCACCCTGCAAGCGGAACTGCGCCCGTATCAGGAAGACGGCTACCTGTGGGCCTCGCGGCTCGCCCAAGCCGGATTCGGCGGCTGTCTTGCCGACGATATGGGCTTGGGCAAGACCTTGCAGTCGCTCGCCGTGTTGCTTGCCCGCGCGGAGGGTGGCCCCAGTCTCATCATCGCCCCCACATCGGTGTGCGGAAACTGGGTGGCAGAAGCGCTACGTTTTGCCCCCAGCCTCACCTTGCGCTTATACGGCGAAGGGGACAGGGACACAGTGCTGACCGATGCCGCCGCATTTGATGTGGTCGTGGTTTCCTACACGCTTCTGCAGCAATCCAGCGAAAGATTCGCGGCGCAGAAATGGCATACCGTGATTGCAGATGAAGCTCAGGCAATCAAAAATGCATCGGCCAAACGCACGCAAGCCGTGTTCGAACTGAATGCGGATTTTCGGCTGGCGCTGTCTGGCACCCCGGTGGAAAATCGGCTTACCGACCTGTGGTCCATCATGCGTTTTGCCAACCCCGGCTTGCTTGGTACCTTGTCCAGATTCAACGAACGTTTTGCCACCGCCATCGAGCGCGATAAAAACCGCGAAGCGCAGCAAACTTTGCGCCGCCTGATCTCTCCCTTCCTACTGCGCCGCACCAAATCGCAGGTATTGCAGGAATTGCCGCCACGAACCGAACAGGTCATCAAGATCGAAACCGGAAAAGCAGAAGCCTCCCATTACGAGGCCTTGCGGCGGCAAGCCATCGCCGAAGCCGATCTGGCGCTCGCCTCGAATACGGCTGGGCAGGCGCGCATGAACATCCTCGCCCAACTCACGCGTCTGCGCCGCGCGGCCTGCGATCCACGCATTGTCACCCCGGCGTTTTCATCTTCGGGCGCCAAGGTGCAAGCCTTTGCAAATCTGGCGACAGAACTGGTCGCCAACGGCCACAAGGCGCTGGTGTTCAGCCAGTTTGTGGACTTCCTGACCCTGCTGCGCGAACCGCTCGATGCGGCAGGCATCCCCTACCAGTATCTCGACGGCTCGACCCCAGCCGCCGAACGAACCAAGCGCGTCGCCGCGTTTCAGGCAGGCGCAGGCGACCTGTTCCTGATCAGCCTCAAGGCGGGCGGATACGGCCTCAACTTGACCGCAGCCGACTACGTGGTCATCACCGACCCGTGGTGGAACCCCGCTGCCGAAGACCAAGCGATGGGACGCGCGCACCGCATCGGACAACTGCGCCCGGTCACTGTTTACCGGTTGGTCACCCAAGGCACCGTGGAAGAAAACATCGTCGGTCTGCACAACGATAAACGCGCGCTGGCCGAAAGTATTCTGGGCGAAGGCGATGCCGCACACCTGCCCTCGACGGAAGAATTGATAGACTTGATCAAGGGCAGTTGAGGGCGCTGGATTGAGACTTTCCATCGTGCAACGCATCGTGAAAATTCACCATACGATAATCAAGTTCAGTCATGCCGCTACACTGGGTAAGTTGCGCGTGAAAGTCTGTTTCCCCACTACACAGAAGATAATCGCACCAACCAAGTGATATGAGAGAATGCCCATGATTGAATCCTTTCAGAGCAAAAGCACCTCATGCGGAGACTAGAAAATCACCCCGGTTATTTTGGCTTCGTGGCCGATCCGGAGTATCTCCAGAAAAAGTTGGAAGACCACCGTTCTTTTTGCGTGGCCATGTTTTCCCTTTTCGCTTGCATGGGGGCAGCTCTCTGGATTTGGGACTACGTCACAGATCCAGTGGGTGCCCGCCACACAATCGGACTCAGATTGTTTTTCCTTTTGTTTATCGTCATCTCCTTTGCTTTCAAACATGTGAAGAACCGCCGCTTATTGGTTTTTACATCCATGGGCGCAACTTTATTGGCGGAAGTCGTCTTTGTGGAAATATTAAACCGCCTCAATACTGGCATGACTTATGGCATTGGCGGGTTCATGTTTTTCATGTTCATGCCCTTGGTGTTATTTCAGGGTTTCTCGTTGCGCCTGAACCTCATCTATACCTTTGTTGCTGCCGCCACCCCACACCTGCTTGCTGCCGCCAATTTCGCCCATGGTTTCCAGCATAGCCACTATGTAGTTTTGATCTGGCCTACCGCAGTCATGACGATGCTGGTTCAGTTTGCTTTCGCGCTTAACTATCTGCGCAGATATGAGTCAGAAACCGCGCTCAAACTCGCATCGAACACCGACCCCATGACGGGGCTGAGCAATCGACGACACTTTCTGCCGCTCCTACGACAGGAAATAATCCGGGGTCACCGTTTGAATCATCGCGTCTCGCTGCTGATGCTCGACATAGACCATTTCAAAATAATCAATGATACTTATGGGCACCCTACCGGGGACTTGGTGATCTGCACGCTTGCGGCTGTTTGTCGAAAGGCATCACGTGAAACTGACGTGGTAGCCCGTATGGGCGGGGAAGAGTTCGCCATTCTGCTTCCCGAGACATGCATACGGGATGCGCTGGTAGTGGCGGAACGAGTCCGGTCGGCGGTGGAAAATACTTCAGTTAAAAGCCGTGGCAATGTGGAATTTCGTTTCACCGTCAGCATAGGAATCGCCGAACAACCGCCAGAGGACAAGTCGGAAGAAAAGCTCATCGGGATGGCCGATACTGCTCTGTATCAAGCCAAGACTTCAGGTCGCAACCGGGTGCAGCTTAACGGGGTGTGAAATTATCCGTGAAACGGCATTGCATTTGAACCACGAAAACTGCGAAGTGACGAGTGTCTGATATTACACAGCCCAATGAGAAGTCTTCATGATCTATGATCTTCGTGGCGAGATGCTTTTTATCAGGATGAGATACCCAGCAGCTTCCCCCGCACGAACGCCTCAAACTGTCCAGCCGGTAGCGGCTTACTGAAATAATAGCCCTGCACTTCATCACAACCCTGCAAACGCAAGAATGCGAGCTGTCCTGCGGTTTCCACGCCCTCGGCAATGGTCTGCATACCGAGGCTGCTCGCCATATTGATAATGGCGCTAACGATGGCCTTGTCTTCCGGATCCTCGCTGATGTCGCGTACGAAAGATTGGTCGATCTTGAGCTTGTAAACCTTAAATTTTTTGAGGTAATTCAACGAAGAGTAACCGCTGCCAAAATCGTCTATCGACATGCGAATGCCGCGTTCATGCAGGTCATCCATCACCGCGATAGCCGCTAATGGATCATCCATGGTCACCCCTTCGGTCAGCTCCAGTTCCAGATACTGCGGCGGCAATTTTACTTCTTCGAGAATCTGCGTCACCAACTCGGGCAGGCTGGCATGGCGGAATTGCACCGCCGAGAGATTAACCGCTATTACCATCGGCTCCAGGCCGCCGTCCATCCAGGTTTTAAGTTGCTGAACCGCTGTGCGCAGCACCCATTCCCCGATTTTCAAAATCTGCCCGCTGCTCTCGGCAACAGGAATGAATTCAGCCGGTGAAACCATGCCCAACTCGGGATGCTGCCAGCGCAACAGCGCCTCAGCACCGATTATGCGCCCATCCTGCAACGACACTTGCGGCTGATAGTGCAGGGATAGTTCACCGCGTTCCAGCGCCCGGCGCAGAGCGTTTTCCAGTTGCAGGCTGCGTGACGAACGCGCCTGCATTCCCGGCGTAAAGAATCGGTAGTTGTTGCGCCCATCTGCCTTGGCGCGGTACATGGCAGTGTCGGCACACTTGGACAGGGTCTCGAAATCCCCGCCATCGCCGGGATACATGGCGATACCTATCGAAGGGGTAACAACCAATTCATGCTGCTCAATCTGGTAATGTTGCGCAACCGAGGCGAGCAGTTTCTCTGCCATGTGCGTCGCAACATCCACATCCGCACCTGGAAACACCAAAACGAATTCGTCCCCGCCTTGACGCGAAACCGTGTCTTCATCGTGCACCGCCGCTTTCAAGCGCTTGGCCACCTCAATCAGCAGTTCATCACCGATGCTCTGACCCAGCGCTTCGTTCACATGCTTGAAGTGGTCGAGGTCGATGTACATCAAAGCCAGTTGCGCGTTATTGCGCTGGGCAATACCAAGGGCGGAATTGAAATGGCTGGCGAACAATGCCCGATTCGGCAGTTCTGTGAGAAGGTCGAAATTCGCCAGGCGCTGGATGCGCTCCTCGGCCTGCTTGGATTGAGTAATGTCGCTGAAAATACCAATGTACTGGGTTGTTTTTCCGCTGGTATCCAGCACCCGACTGATCGAGAGCCACTCTGGATACAGCTTACCATCCTTGCGACGGTTCCACACTTCACCATGCCAGTGGCCCAGTGTGTTGATGTCTTGCCACATGTCGCGGTAAAATTTTTGGTCGTGGCGACCCGAGGACAAAAAGCGTGGATTCTTGCCAAGCACGTCGGCTTCGGCATAGCCCGTGATTACAGTAAACGCAAGGTTGATCATGACGATGTTGCAGTTGGCATCGGTAATAATGAAGCCTTCACTGCTCTGCTCAAATACTTTTGCGGCAAGTTTAAGTTGTGCCTCGGCCTGCTTGCGCTCGGTAATATCCGTCCATATTCCTGCCAGATAGGTGTGCCCGTGCAACTGGATTACCCGATTACTAACCCGCACATCGCGCAGTGAACCATTCTTGTGGCGATGCAGGGTGTCAAAATTTTCTGCCCCCTTCTCCAACATGATCCGCACACGCTCAGCTACGACCTCGGCATCCATTTCACCCTGAATATCCGGAACGCTCAAACCGGTAAATTCCTCTCGGCTGTAACCCAGGCTTTGGCAGGCAGCATCGTTAAACTCTGCGATGATCTTGGTGTCAACGTCAACCAGAACGATGCCATCGGTAGCTTGGGTAACGATACTACGGTAGATTTCCTCTCTCTCCGCCAAGGCTGCCTCGGCTTGTTTGCGCTCGGTAATATCGTCGCTAACAACAACGATTTCACCTGGTGCAGGACTATAGATGGAAAATGAAAACCACTTGTCCAATGCCGCCAGATAGTGCTCCCAACGGGTAGGTTCGCCGGTTTGCGCCACCCGACCAAAAACCTCAAGTGATTCCGGATTGTCGCGGCAATAACCGGGAAGAATCTCGCTGATCTTTCGTCCCACCACGCCTGTCAGCCCGGACATCTTTTCGAAGCCATGATTGACTTTGATATATTCATAATCCACCGGAATTCCGTCCTGAAAAATCATACGGCTGTGGGCAACACCGTTCAGCATATTGTCAAACAACGAGCGGTAGCTCAACTCGCTCTCCCGCAATGCCTGCTCGGCTTGTTTGCGCGCCGTAATGTCCTGTATCGTGGTGATAAAGTAATCCACTGTTCCATCGGGTTTGCGTACGCACTTGGCATCGAGGGTGACAAAAACCACCGCACCATCCTTGCGGATGAAGCGCTTGTCTATCACGTAGCCTTTGGACTCCCCGCGCTTGACGCGCTCGAATTCGGCGATATTCGCCCCTACGTCTTCCGGATGAGTCAACTCTACCCAACTCTTCTCGGCAAACTCCTCGCGGGAATAACCCAACATGGTGCAGAGATGCTCGTTGAACTGCATCCAGCGTTTCGTCGATGGCGAAGTAATCGCCATGCCAATGAAGGGTAAGTCGAAGAACTGCCGTAGCAAGAGGTCCGTTTTCGCCTTTTCATCCAACAACGATGCGCGCCATCTATTGAGCAGCAGGTACAGCAGGACGCTGGTAACGGTGACAAAAGCCAACCCCTTGCCTACTTCCAGGCGGCTCTGGATAAGCGGGTCGCTAACAGTATATGTCAGCAGGTAGCCGGACAAAACTATCCACAACGCTGCAAAAACCGCGTAGAACATTGCGACACCAGCGGGAGTGTGCTTGCTAGACATGAGAGGTTGATGGCCAGGAAGACAAGAGAGTCATTATGTACTTATCGATTTGATTCATGCCGGAAGTTTATAGGACTTCCAGCGGCTCGTCATGTCGTGTGACTGCCCCAACCGCTCACTGTTAAACGTGACTACATCAGGCAGCCCTCAGAGCGAACTGCTCAAGGGCGGAAACCACCTCGGCAACGACAGTACCCCAAACTCCCATTGCAGGTTGGCGAAAAAGCCGCATGGTTCCGGGGTACCATGGTGAATCCGTGCGATCTATCAGCCAGCGCCAGTCCGTTTTGTACTCGGGCAACAATACCCAGCATGGCTTCCCGAGGGCGCCGGTTAGATGTGCTACTGCCGTGTCGACGCAAATTACCAGATCGAGATTCATCACGACAGCCGCAGTATCGGCGAAGTCCGCTAACTGGGGACCCAGGTTGATAAGAGGCAATCCCCTTGGAGGTTGAACTGCCTCGTCTTCACCGGCGCCTTTCTGCAGACTGATAAAATTCACACCGGCTACCGTCCACAAAGGCGCTAATACATCAAGCGATGGCAAAGAACGGTCGGCATCATTTTCGAATTGCGTACTGCCCTTCCACACCAAGCCAACACGGAGTCCTTCTTTTGGCAGAAGCGCCGCCCACTTCTCGATACTATTAATCGGCGCCCGTAGATACGGAATCTTTGCAGGTATGGAGTCGAGACGTGTTTTGCAGTAGTACGGAATGCTCAGAGGAGGGGTCCAGAAATCCCAGTTGGATGTCGGAATCTTCTCGTCGAAAGAAATGACAGTATCCACACTTTCCAACTCAGCGAACAAAGTCTTCAATGCTGGATGACAAATCATGGTGATCGACGTAGCGCCTTGTGTCTTCAATACATCTGCATAACGGCAGAATTGGATCATATCGCCGTGACCGGCTTCATAGCTGATTAGTATGGATTTGCCGATGAGTGATTCACCCTGCCAGCGGGGACAGACAAGATGAGCTGCCAGCGCAGCGTACCAGTTGCGCGCCTCCAGACAGTACCAGCCCTCCTCGAACCTACCCTGCCTCAAAAGCAAATAGCTCAGGTTAAAGCGCGCAATTGCATAGGACTCATCCAGAGACATGGCCGTACGGTGACACTGCTCCGCTTCCACTTCGCGTTTCATGCAGGCATAAAGAACGCCCAGATTCGACCAGCCTACTGGAGAGTTTGGCCTGAGTGCGATTGCCTGTTTATAGGCCCCCTCGGCTTCGGTGAATCGCTTTTTGTTTGCAAGGAGCGCCCCCAAATTAAGGTGGGTTTCAGAATACGTTGGGTTAAGGTCTAAAGAACACCGATAGTAAACTTCTGCGGCGTCTGTAACGCCCTGCCTATCCAGCAGAAGACCCAAGTTGGCATAAGCCTCGGCAAAATCCGGCGCAATTTGCAACGCTTTTCTGAAACTTGCTTCCGCACCGGTAACGTCGCCGATTTCCATGCAGCGCGTTCCCTGAAAAAAAAGTGTTTCGGCGTCTGTGCGCTCCTGATTGATCACGGCAGGGATGGCTTGATTACTGAATCATTTTATAATATGCGAAATTCATTCAATGTTCAATTTGTTGGCAACATATCTCGAATACCAGCGCTTGGGCAAGACAGATGAAGCACGTCTGGAAGCATACCACCAGTTAATCAAGCATCACATTCCACAAAGCAGCGTTGCTGAAATAAGGAAGACCAAAATAAAGCTTGGTTGTTAGGACGTGATCGGTTTAATCAAAACATTCAAAAGAAATTAGAGAGACGAATTGAGCAGGAAGCCAAGGGTGGGGATAGGGGATATGAAACATTCAAAACCAATCGAGTCTGATCCCATTGACAAATACGCGTTTCAGAAATCAATCGGATTACAGGGGCAAGGTCAGTATTCATGCGGGACTGCACGCCATCGAACTCCTTGCGGAGATCAAATAAGTACAGCGCATCTTTATCTTTTATCCATAGCGTGTTTGCAATATCCGAAGCGGATTGGATGGATGCCGCATAAACCGCCCCTAATGTTTTGCCGGAATCCAGGTTAATCACCAGGAAAGGTGATGCGGGTGGATGATGCAATTGCTGTGTAAGCGCCGTGTAAGGTGAAGTTTTTTTATTTATCATAATAAAACCTTCGGAAAATATCGTTAAGTCATTGTTGTTTTCAGAATTTGTCGATGAGGCGGCTTTTAAAATAATGGTGATTTCCCTAATCAATACCAAGAAATTCAGATAGCCCCATCATCCGCCCGCGCTATGCAGGTCGCAACGCAACAACATCCGGCACCCATATGGCGCATGCGTTATGTTGATTTCCGCAGGGAACGTTACACCATCCTTGCGTCGCACGGTCGTCTCGAACCGGTTCGTCTTGCCACGCATGCACAACTTGAACATTGACATGAAGTGCTGGCAATCGGTCATCACATCGAGTTCATCCAGTACATGTGCAATTAACTCTTCCTTGGCATAACCCATATACCCGCAGCAATACTCGTTGACATAAGCAAATTGTCCATTTGTGTCGAGGTAAAACAAACAATGACCGTGATTGCCGTCCTCAACCGGATTGAGATGGTTCAGATTTCCTCTCATGATTGGCTCCTATTGTTCATCGATCTAGACAGATACCGTAGCAACGTCAAACATGCGTCAGTCCATTGCGGACGGCGTACTTTGTTAATTCCGCAACGTTATGCAGGTCGAGCTTTTGCATGATATTGCGGCGGTGAACATCAACCGTGCGGGGAGAAATGAACAGGCGTTTTGCGATTACCGGAGAGGTGTCGCCTTCAGCCAGAAGCTGTAGCACCTCGCGCTCGCGACGACCGAGGTTTGGGACCACTATAGGGTTATGTCCTGCATGTTTAGTCACGACATTTGCAACGTCCATACAAAGGTCTTTTTTCTGACCTTTTATTACCGCATGTAAGGCACATACCAATTCACTACCGGGATTTTCCTTGATTACATAGGCGGAGGCGCCAGCGTCAAGCATATCCAACGCATGCTGCTTCTGAGAAAAAGCCGCCAAGGCAACAACCTTGATTTTCGGATGCGCCGCAACCAGTCGACGTGTCGCTTCAATGCCGTTCATGCCGGTCATACAAACACCCATCACAACCACATCAAGGCGCAATGATGCGGAGAGTTCATGAACCTCGCATCCGTCAGTGGCTACCCCTACTACCTTTATATCCTTCTCATTCTTCAGAAACAAACTCAAAGCATCGAGCAACATTTTGTGGTCGTCGGCAAGAATTACTCGAATAGTCATGGCGGCATACCTTTCATTGATTAGGTAATGTTTTTAGTTTCTCTACTCTAACGATGCGGCAGCTTTAAAAACATAGGGGTATAGTCAGATTAACGTTAAGAAAACTCTGCAATATCACATCGGTGTTTGTCCTATGGCATTGCCATAAGAAGTCTGCAATACCTGCAAAGTAATGCCGAGCATCTCGACTCGGAAATCGGTGTACCTACAGGTAACTCACCTGTGGCAGGTTGTGAACAGTACGTGCTCAGGAAAATTATAATTTCATATCTACTTGATATTACATGAAATATTTGATATTGCACAACACTAGAATTGGTTACATATTATTTTTCAAACCTTAACTTTAAAGACCAATAACATAAAGATGCATTATTCATAAATCTTCTATTGACAAAAAGTTATCAACCAAAGTAAAGTGCGACAAATTGTCGCATGGAGTGTGCGACGAGATGGCGATAGAGCCATTTTTTTGTGCAGCAAAGATGTATATTAAATCCATTAACAAAAGGGGCGAACTCATGATGAATGCAATAATTCGGAAGCTGATTTTCATCCTCGCGCTAGTACCAGCCTTGTGCTGGGCCGAGCAACGCGAATTCAACATGACCATAGACGAGGTTGCGATTAATGTCGCGCCGGGCTTTACCAACAAGGTGTTCGCCTTCAACGGCCAAGTTCCCGGGCCGCTGATTCACGTCAAGGAAGGCGACGATGTTACCGTCCACGTGACCAACAATACCGCGCTGGCGCACACCATGCACTGGCACGGGGTCAACCAGACCGGAACCTGGAAGAACGACGGCGTGCCCGCAGTGACTCAGCCGCAAATCGAACCGGGCGATACGTTCACATACAAATTCAAGGTAGATCGTCCCGGCAGCCTGTGGTACCACTGCCACGTCAACGTGTGGGAACACGTGGCAACGCGCGGCATGTGGGGGCCGTTAATCATTGATCCGAAAAACCCGAGCGATCTGGAAAAAAAGGTCACCAAGGATGTCATCATGATGATGAGTACTTGGGAGTCTCCTTATAAAGATACTTATGGCAAGGGCGGCGCGCCACAAGACGTGTCCGACTATTTTTCTGTGAATGGCAGATCTTTTCCCAATACTCAGCCAGTCAGGGTGAAGAAGGGGGATGTCGTGCGCTTCCGCATGATTGGTGCCGGAGACGAAGTGCATGAGATGCATCTGCATGGACATGACCAGTTGGTCGCTTTCAAGGACGGCTATCCGCTCCCAATGCCGTATTACGACGATACTACGCCAGTTGGTCCCGGCGAGCGTTACGATACCATCGTGGATATGAACAATCCCGGTCGATTTATCTTCCACGACCATGTGGATAAACATATGTCGAATAACGGTGCCATGCTGGGCGGGCCTGTGACCATAATCGAATATGAAGGAATCCCAGCGGATTCCTGGTATGCATGGAAAGACATTGTATACAACCCAGATTTCTTCTATAGCGAATCCATGAAGAAGGGCTATGGCATGTTCAACAACTTGGCATTTCAGGGCAAGCCCGTCGAACATGCAAGAAGGAAGCAATAAACATGCAGAAAATTATTATTGCCGCCTTGCTCGGTTTTTCCGGAGCAGCATTCGCTGCTGATGGGATGTTGCAGAAGGATTGCGCTTCTTGTCACAACATTTCGGGGCCGGTCGCGCAGACCCTGAAAGAAGCCTTTGCAAAAAAAGGCCCTGACCTCACCTATGCAGGCAATAAATACCGTCAGGAATGGATCGTGTCCTGGTTGCAAAATCCGGTGCGCATCCGCCCCGCCGGGATGTACTACGGCGATCACATCAAGCCTGGTGCTAAGAGTGATGAGATTGATTTGTCCACACTCACCAATCACGTGGCGCTTTCCAAGGCCGATGCCACCGCCATCGCCGCCGAATTGATGAAGTTGAAACCGCATGACGATTTGATCACCAAGGAAAAAATCGAGCCTGGCACGATTACCAAGTCAGCAGGCGAAATGAATTTCGACAAGTTTTGGGGTTGCATGGCATGCCACTTGATTGAGCCTGAATACGGCGGTTTATCCGGGCCAGAGCTTTATACGGCAAGCCTTCGTTTGCAACCGGAATTTATGGCGAGCTTCATTCGTAACCCGCAAGCATGGGAGCCAAAGACCTGGATGCCGAACAAGGAGGTGTCCGAAGGTGCGATCCAGAAGTTTGTGCATTATTTTGAAGTGTTGAGTAAGGAGTCCGCAAATGCTCAATAAATTATTGTTTGTAGTATTGCTGGCCGCATGCGTCCAGGCACAGGCCAAGGAAACTGCCGCAGATAACTACAAAGCCTATTGCGTCCAGTGTCACGGCATGGCGGGAAATGGCAAGGGGATAAATATTCGTGACATGTCCGTCCAGCCGCGCGATCACACCGATGCCAAGTCCATGTCCGCGCGTTCGGACGAATCTCTGTTCAAGGTTATCAAGGAAGGCGGCACATCCATCAGCAAATCGGTTCTGATGCCGACCTGGGAGGGAACGATGAGCGACGAAGAAATCAAGGATATGGTTCAGCACCTGCGCACACTGTGCAAGTGCAAATTCGGATCATAAGTAGCGCAGTAAGAAGTAGATGTAATGGAGGAGAAGCACAAGGGGAAGCAGTCCGAAGTTAATTTGAGAGGAGAAGCAACGATGCATGCACTTAAGAAAGTCACAATTGCAATACTGGCAGCTACTGCGCTTGTTTCCGCGCAGCAGGCATTCGCGAAAACAGTCAGTGTCACCATGACGGCCCAAGAGGTTGATGTACAGACCAATGGCAAACTGGTAGGCGGGTCAGACACCATGGCAGCATGGACGTTCGACGGCAGCATTCCCGGCAAGCCGGTTCGCGTGACAGAAGGCGACACAGTGGATTTCACACTGATCAACCCTGCAACCAATAAAAACTCGCACGCGATGGACTTCCATGCGGCACAAGTTAGCGTGCTGGATGAATTTGCACCGGTTAAGCCGGGCGAAAGCAAGCATTTCACGTTTGAAGCCAAGGTTCCCGGCGTATTTATGTACCACTGCGGTGCAAGCCCAATGGTGCAACACATCGCACGCGGCATGTACGGCGTTATCATCGTCGATCCAAAAAAAGGCTATAGCAAAGCTTATCCCAAGCCTGATCGCGAATACGTGCTGATTCAGCAACAATATTTCCCGGATGTGGAAAACTACGGCTCCATGCTGAATGACGCCAACGCATGGAAAGGTTCGCTGATCAACGGCAAGGTGCTGCACTACGATCCCGTGCATGATCCTAAGGGTGACCATGACGTGCTGGAAGCCAAACCGGGCGAGCGCGTGCGTATCTACTACGTGAATGCCAACATCAACCTCCCTGTTGCGCTGCATCCTATCGCCAGCATCTGGGATCGCGTGTACGTCAACGGCAATCCGAAAAATACGCTGTACGGGATGCAAACGTACAACGTGGCCGTGGCTGAAGCTGTTACCGTCGATCTGGTGACACCAATAAACGACAAGGCCGCAACCGGCATTGCGATCGTTGACCACTCCATGAACGCTGCACTACGCGGCGCCATTACGGTTCTGGTGAGCAAAAAAGATGCTGATCCTGCAAAGGGTCACGGCGAAATGATGATCCTCAAGTAATCCAGTCGTAGTAGTATTTTGGGGAGGTGTAAGCCTCCCCCCTTTTTACTCTTTAAGCTTCACGCAACAGGAAATCAGGCTATCAACATGACGAAAAAAATGGCAGCAGGCATCGCACTGTTGGCAGTTGTCATGCTGTCATCGTATTTCTTCTATCAGCACCTCTCAATTTCATGGCTTGATGCTCCTTCTGCATCGCCTGCAGTTTCTGTTTCACAATCTAACAACCCTGCTTCACCCTCTTTACCCAGCATCAACCAATCCGGTCAAGGAAAAACCTGGGTTTGTCCGATGCACCCGGAGATCATGCAAGACCATCCTGGCACTTGCCCGATTTGCGGCATGGATCTGGTAGAGTCAAAGAACCACGCCGGACATAACCACGGCATCCTTGTCGATACCGCATCCATACAGAAACTTGGGATCAGGATGGCGAGCGTAAAAAAGTCAACCGTCAGTCAGGAAATTCGCAGTTACGGCAATGTGACTGCCGATAACAGCACTGTTTATAACATCCAAAGCAAATTCGATGGTTCAATCACGAAAATGTACATCCATTATGTCGGGCAGAAAATCGAACGTGGACAAGTGATCTACGAAATTTATGCCCCCGAACTGATCATGCAGCAAAAGGAATATTTAGGGTTTATTGAACGTCGTAAGCAGATATTGCAAACCTTTGGCGACATTCATCTCGAAGAAAACGAATACGCGATGAACCTGTTGATGGAACTTTCCAAGGAAAGAAACAAGTTCCTCTATGAAGATGTCAGCTTCGAATCTTTGCAGCATCTCGAAGACTCCAAGGAAGCAGTCGATGTAGTCAAAATAGTGGCGGAGGAATCCGGCGTCGTGACCCAGCTCAACGCGCGAGAAGGCAGCATCGTCGCACCTTCTACCACGCTGGCTACCTTGGCAAACGTCTCCAGAGTATGGGTTGACATTACGCTGTACCCCGACCAGGCAGCGCGGGTAAAAAAAGGCGACAGGGTGTCCATAAAAAATTCTGATGGGCAAATCATCACCTCAAAACTCGACTTCATCAACCCCATCGCTGAGAACAACAAAGTCAGTGCGAGGGTATCGATAGACAACAGCAAGCTGTACTTACGGCCCGGCAGCTTCGTTGACGTAATTATCCATGCGCAACCCCACGAGGCTCTGGTGCTGCCGCGCTCGGTTGTGATGCATACCGGAGATGGCGATTTGGTAATGCTGAGTAGAGGTGATGGACACTTCCTTCCCCTGCACATCGAAACGGGGATCGAAACTGGAGATGAGATCGAAATCACCGATGGACTGCAGGAAGGCTCCGAAGTAGCGGCGAACGGTCAATTCCTGCTGGATGCAGCGGCCTCGCTGAATGCGGTCGCGCAGCGCATGCAAGAAGCGCATACGCATCAATGATTTCTCGCGTCATCTCATGGTCGTTGCGCAACCGCTTGCTGGTATTGCTGCTGGCGGCGCTGCTTAGCGTCTGGGGAATTTATGCCTTCCGCCATACCCCACTGGACGCGATTCCAGACCTGTCCGATGCGCAGGTTATCATCAAAACGGCCTATCCCGGCCAGTCCCCCCAAACAGTTGAAGACCAGGTTACCTATCCTCTCACCTCGGCGCTGCTGTCGGTGCCGGGTTCCACCGCCGTACGCGGCTTCTCGATGTTCGGCGAATCGTTCATCTACATCATTTTCAAGGATGGCACCGATCCCTATTGGGCGCGCTCGCGCGTGCTCGAATACCTGAGTCAAATGTTGGGCAAGCTGCCGCCCGGCGTCACCCCAGCACTTGGGCCGGATGCATCCGGCGTTGGCTGGGTGTTCGAATATGCGCTGGTTGACCACCAGCATCGCCATGACCCAGATCAGTTGCGCGCCTTGCAGGACTTTTTCCTGAAGTACGAATTGCAAAGCGTGCCCGGAGTATCCGAAGTGGCGAGCGTTGGTGGCATGGTGCGGCAATACCAGATCGAGGTTGACCCGAACCGGCTGGCTGCATACCAGCTTACGCTGGACAAAGTGGAGCAGGCGGTGCGCGACAGCAATTTATCGGGCGGCGGCTCCGTAGTTGAAATGGGGCGCGCCGAATACATGATCCGGGCGCGCGGTTACCTCAGGAAGCTGGATGATTTCCGCCAGATTCCGCTCGGCACGGACGCACAAGGCATTCCCATCCGCTTGCAGGATGTAGCACATATTCAGACCGGCCCCGAGGCGCGTCGTGGCGTCACTGATCTCGACGGCGAAGGCGAAGCGGTGGGCGGCATCGTGGTGATGCGCTACGGCAATAACGCGCTGGAAACCATCGATCGCGTCAAGGAACGGCTGCAAGAACTAAAGGCCGGATTGCCGGAGGGAGTGGAACTGGTGGTCACCTATGACCGCTCCGGTCTAATTGAACGCGCCATCAGCACCCTGCGCGAAAAATTGGTCGAGGAATCGCTCGCGGTGGCGCTGGTCTGCCTGTTGTTTTTATTCCACCTGCGCTCCTCGCTGGTGGCGGTAGTGACCTTGCCCATCGGCATTCTCGCCGCCTTTGTCGTCATGCAGCAACAGGGCGTCAGCGCCAACCTGATGTCGCTGGGCGGGATTGCGATTGCCATCGGCGCGATGGTGGACGCCGCCATCGTAATGATAGAAAACATGCACAAGCATCTGGAGCGTGCCGGTGCCAAACCCGATTACTGGGAAGTGGTAAAAACAAGTTCGCTGGAGGTCGGCCCGGCCCTGTTCTTCTCGCTGCTGGTGATTACTGTCTCTTTTTTGCCGGTGCTTACTTTGGGCGGACAGGAAGGCAAGCTGTTCTCGCCGCTCGCCTACACAAAAACATATGCCATGGCCGCCAGCGCGTTTTTGGCGGTGACTCTCACTCCGGTGCTGATGGGCTATTTCATCCGTGGGCGGATTAAAACTGAACAATACAACCCGCTGAACCGCATTTTGCAAGCATTGTATCGTCCGGTGTTACTCGCCGCCTTAAGAAAACGCAAGCTGACTGTGTTTGCCGCACTGCTGCTGTTGCTTTCCGTGGCATGGCCGCTGGCAAAACTGGGAAATGAATTCATGCCGCCACTGTACGAAGGCGACCTTCTGTACATGCCGACCACCTTGCCCGGATTATCCATAGATGAAGCGGCGAATATCCTGCAAATCACCGACCGCCTGATTAAAGCGTTTCCGGAGGTTGAGCGCGTGTTCGGCAAAGCTGGGCGCGCCGATACCGCCACTGACCCGGCGCCGCTCTCGATGCTGGAAACCACCATACTGCTGAAGCCGCGCGAACAGTGGCCACCGGGTGAAACCACGGAACAACTGATCCACAAACTCGATGACGAGGTTCATTTGCCGGGACTCACCAACTCCTGGGGCTATCCGATTCGCACCCGCATAGACATGCTGTCCACCGGCATCAAGACGCCATTGGGCATCAAGGTCACCGGCCCTGACCTGAAGGGCATTGAGCAACTGGCGCAGCAGATTGAGGCTACGGTCAAAACCGTACCCGGCACGCGCAACGTTTTTGCCGAGCGCATCGGTGGCGGACGTTATCTGGACATCGATATCAACCGCGTCCAGGCTGCGCGTTACGGTGTCACCGTCGCCGATGTGCAGCGTCTGGTGCAAGGTGCCATCGGCGGCGAAAACATTGGCACACTGGTGGACGGGCGCGAACGCTACCCGATTAACCTGCGCTATCCGCGCGCCATGCGTGACTCGCTGCAAGCTCTGGAATCCAGCCGAGTCACCACGCCCTCCGGCACACAAGTACCGTTGGGCGAACTGGCACATCTACATTTCAGTGATGGAGCAGCGGAAATAAAAAGCGAGAACGCTCGCCTCACTGCGTACGTTTATATCGACATCGCCGGGCGCGATCTCGGCAGTTATGTGGACGAAGCCAAACGCACCTTGGAAAAATCGGTGAAACTACCACCGGGTTACGCCGTCACCTGGTCAGGGCAATACGTGAACATGCAGCACGCCAAGGAACGGCTACAATGGGTAATCCCGTTGACGCTGCTTCTTGTGGTATTGCTACTTTATATACACTTCAAACATTTCGGCAAAGTATTCTTGGTACTGCTTTGCTTGCCGTTCTCGCTCATCGGCGGTTTCTGGCTGGTGTATGCGCTGGGCTATAACCTCTCGGTGGCAGTAGCAGTAGGCTTCATCGCCCTTGCCGGTGTCGCCGCCGAATTCGGCGTAGTGATGCTGCTCTACCTCGACAACGCAATCGAAGACCTGCGCCGCACAGGACATTTGCTTAACATCCATGATCTACGCCAAGCAATTATTCAGGGCGCGTTACTTCGTATCCGCCCCAAAATGATGACTGTCTCAGTGATCGTCGCCGGCCTGCTGCCAGTTATGGTCAGTCACGACACGGGCGCAGAAGTAATGAAACGCATCGCCGCCCCTCTGGTTGGTGGCATGCTTTCCGCGCCGCTGCTTTCGTTAATTGTGATTCCCACTCTGTATCTCTGGTGGCACGAAAAGCGTCTGAGCTTGTCGGTGTTAGGCGAAGCAAAAATTATTTGACCTGATTTAATTAAACACTATAAGGAGAAATGCATGAAACGAACTGTAGCTCTATTGTCAATACTGATGTTATCCATGACCGTACACCTTTCAGCCTATGCCGCAGACATGGATATGTCGAACATGGATATGGATTCATCTTCTAATATCCATCCCGCCGTAATTGAAGCTGTCGGCATTGTCGATGAAATTGATGAAACTAAAGGCGTCATTACCATTTCGCATGAGGCAATCAAAAGTCTAAATTGGTCGGCCATGACAATGAACTTTACGGTCAAGGATTCAAAGCTGATCCGCAGTTTTAGTAAGGGCAAAAAAATTCATTTTGCATTCGTTCAGCAAAAAAGAAAGTATGTAATAACGGATGTGAAATGACGCCATGAGACATAAATCGGCCCGTGCAGTAGATACCGATTGAACTGCCGCATATCGGTTGAGGCAATGCGCGTCATTTGCCGAATATGCCCTTGAGCAGGTTAAGCGGCGACGGCGAAGCCGGTTTATCGGTATTGTCCTTGCCATGGTTCTGCATTCCCAACATCGTCATGTTCACCGACTTCAGCCTGACCTTGGCGGCCCATTGCGGCTCCCAGGTCTGCTTGGGGTTCTTGGGTCGCGGCGGATAGGCGACATCCATTTCATTGCCGTAGGCGATCATGCGCACCATCCCGTTCTTGCCAAGCGCTTCCTTGGGTACGTCGCACTCGCTCACGTCGGGAGCTAGCAATACTTTTTCTTTTAGCCATTTGTCAATCGACGCATTGGGTTGATAATCGATTAGGCCCGTACCAAAATCGGGCAGTTCGCTTGAGGTCCAAATCACCATCTCGCCCTCGCCGCTCGTACTCATGCTGGATATGAAATAGGCGCGCGCGCTATCAATCGTATTCCAGCTGAGCATAGTGGAAGTTTCGTCATCGTGATTATTCAACTCGATAGCCGGCATCAGATCGTGCCCGACATCAATGTTTACCTTGAATCCGTCCGGCACGCCGTCGCCGGTAAAGGTATGCTCACCCACGAGTGAGGCGTCATTCGGAATCATCCGGCTGTCCGTCTTGTTCGGCCAGATCGGCTGGCCCGGCGTCGAATGGGTACCTTTTGTAGTTGCATGGCGGCCTTGGAAAAAACCGGCAAAATCCTGCGGTGTCGCTGTAGCCATGTCGAGGACTCGCGGCTGCCCTTCGCGCACTGTGCTACTGCAACCCCAGTATAAATAGATCTTGCCCTTTGGCTGCTTGAATTCGGGTGCCGGTTCTTGCTCTTCTCTCTGCTGCTTGGCAACTACCGGCGGCGGAGTCCCTTCCGGACTTACCAGTGCGATGGTTGGCGCAAGCTTGCTACCCTCCGGCACGGACTGTGCCGCCGTTTGCAATGACGGATTGTCATGCGTCATCAGAGTTACATCCATCCAGCGGCCCGCTCCGCCCATCATGCGGGTATTGCCAAAACTATTGCCGCTATCCTTGCTGCCGAACAAGCTGCCCATTATGGCTCCGGGGCCGCCGCGCATGGCGCCCATATTCGGAATATTGCTCGACACGGTGGACAAATCAATCCATGCCTGTGCGATGGGCGGCTTGCTTGGTTGTTCCGCAGCACCTGAACCGCAGAAAAAAAGCGTAGCGATACTCAAGACGAGCGATTTTTTTGAGTGCATGGCTATACCTCCTGAAGAAGAGTGTTGATATTATGCTAGCATAATAATCCCTGAGATCGCATTGTTTGATAACAAGAAGTCGCCGCAGCCCTAACATGGACAACTGACGGTGAGTGTCCCGCTGTAGGGAAACATAATAATTAAAATGCTATAGCCGCTTCGTGCCTATGTATATGCATTGGCCATCTGCTCATAAGGGTAAGGCATGATTTTCAAACAGTTGTTCGAACCCGTTTCATCTACCTACACCTACTTGCTAGGCTGCGAACAAACCGGCTTGGCGGTGTTGATCGACCCGGTTCTGGAAACAGTTGAGCGTGATCTGAAGGTACTGGAATCCTTTACCCTCAGGCTTGCTTATACCATGGAGACCCACATTCATGCCGACCACCTGACTGGGGCGCACAAACTCAAGGCGTTTACAGGCAGCAGTATAGCCGCGCCAAAGCTGGACAGACTCTCGTGCGTAGATCAAGGCATTGAAGAGGGAACGCCGTTCCAGATAGGCAGCATTTTGCTTCATCCCTTGCATACGCCGGGCCACACTGCCAACCATTATGCGTACGTTCTAGATCGGGACTGTATATCGTACGTATTCACCGGCGATGCGCTGCTCATCGACGGCTGCGGTCGTACCGATTTTCAAGGTGGCGACAGCAAAGTCCTGTTCCGGTCGGTACGGGAAAAGCTGTTTCAACTGCCTGATGAAACATTGGTCTATCCGGCTCACGACTACAATGGTCGCTTCGTCTCCAGCATCGCACAGGAGAAAACCCGCAACCCCAGGCTGGGACTGGATAAAAGTATGGATGATTTCGTCCTTATCATGGATCAGCTCAAGCTACCCAGTCCTAAGAAGATGGACTTCGCATTGCTAGGCAATCAACTGTGCGGGCAGTTCCCACCAGATTTACCTGGAGAATTTGTGGCTCAGTGCGAGGCACATGATTATTTCCTTAAGCCATAGCGGATCCCGTCCATCTTCCTAGGGGTGCCCGGAGAAATACTAGACCGGCAATGACCGCAGACGAAATGCGGCCATGAACCGTCTATCATGACTGGCAGCTTTCTTCCATCGGGATTGCAAGTTGCTACAACTGCTAAGTGGATACTGGCATACGGGCATTTGTCAGGAATAAATAGGTGGCTAACCAAAAGAAAAAGCCACAAAGGGAGTTGCCCCTCCGTGGCTTCTTGTTACGTACTGATTATGCTGCCATGGACATGTCAGATGAATCTCTCTTGCGGCGATACGCAATGAAGCCCATCAGACCCAGACCCGCCATCGTCAGCGCATATTCGCTGGGCTCTGGAACTGGTGAATGTGGAATACCTATGTTGATCAAGGCCAAGGTTCCTTGAGGTGTTCCACTATGGGCATCGTAGGTGGTTTCTGAAAGGCCATTAGGATCAAGCCCCTCCCATCCAACAAACCCCTTTGTGTAATTGTTGGATGGACTGAATTGCGAATAGACAGGTTTGCCATCCCACATTGCAGTGAACGTCACACTGAAGTTGCCCACGTATGAACAGAGGGATTGACCTACGACGCAGGCAGGATTGTACGGAGTAGTGTTACCCCACTCGTCGTCATAATCGTATGCCGTCAAGTTTCCCGGTGTGGTGGGGCCATTCCATACATAGGTATAGTTTGTACCTGCTGTAATGTTCGGCAATGCAACAGTTTGGGTAAGCCCATTATTCAAACCTTGATAGCCATGAAGCACCATCTGTGCACCGGTCAGGTCATAAGCTGATGTGTTATAAAACACAAGGTCTGGCGTGTCATATTCTGCAGTGTCATATTGTCCAGTAATTGTCGCTACAGGAACAGCTTGACCGCTTGTTGAAAAAAACAACGCTGCGCATGCTGCTGAAAATAAAGGTATCGTTAATCTGTTCATGATTCAGTCTCCCAATAATTAATGTTCAGTACCCAAGTAATTCCCCCTGATGCCCCCTGCCAACTACTATTAAATTTTGATTACTGATGTACGTTCCCAATTGATTACGCCTTGATTACGCCTGCCCAATTGATTACGCCTGTCACGGTCGTTTCTTCCCCAAAATCACACGTACAGATTTGGTTGCAAATTACTCATTTGCCACCCGTAGGTCAATCGTCCATTCGGGCTAAGTAGAACTGCGTATGCATCATGACAATTGCAAAGAACCCTACTGTATTAGCGGTTTTCAAGGTGGCGTGATTCGTGATGCCGAATATACAATGGGAGTTAAATGGACTGTGGCTTGGGGGTCGATTGCTGCGTGTCGCGAATGACTCTTTTCGGGAAATGAATTCGTACAATGCTATGATCGCTCTTGGTTACCTAGCGACGAAAGATGAAATTTAAATTGGGTGATTGAATGTTGCCGCTCAATAAGAGCCGTTCGACGGATAGAATGCTGAGTGAGTAAATTCGGCCACTTTAAGACCAGATTCAGCTAATAATTGGATAGCTACGGCTTTTCGGACCGATATTTTTTGCTGGCAACAGTGGGTGTCACTGTCATCGTGTCAAGACTCGACCAGCATCAATCTGGGTTATAAATATCTACACGATGTGAATGTCATCTGCTTAGTAGTAAATTGAAGTCCGGTGTGGGTCGCTATGTATAGCTATACAAAGTACGCCTATACATAGATGTCTTATGCCATCTAGCCGATCACTTTGCTAGTTATGGTTATCGAATCAGAGTTTTCGGCCTAATATCACCGGTTCGTGTGTGGCATAGTGAGTAATACCGGAAAGTTAAATTTGTTGCTGTCTTTAAGGAATTTGATCAGCGGCTTCGCGCCCTAAGGCACTCCGTCAAGTCATTTTTGCAGATTCCGAAACGTTAGCCAGCAGTGGCGAGCCTCGACGTTTTAGCGCTTTCATATAAACGGATTCGTCATAAGGAGTCCGGGTCTTCCAGCAACGATAGATGATTCGTATCCACTTAAACGCTAATGCTCGTACCGCAACACGATGAGAGCAACCTTTGTTGCGTTGCTGCTGGTAATAGGAACGGCCCAGAATGATCGCGGTATGGTCGAGCCTGCCCACTCGACACAGGTCTGGCGGAGAAATGTAGGACAGGCAAGTCGCCAGTGAACCCAGCACTTGTTGCCGCTACGCTCGACGACCGGAGCAATCCCAGAGTATCGCTGCAACTCTGCAGCATTTGCATAGCGATCACGATCCTCACCAAAAGCGACCAGCAATCGGGGAGCCTGGATGTGCCCAGCACCAGGCAAGGCCGCGAACAGATCATAGTCAGGAAGGTTCTTGGTAACGGTATCAATCTCGGCATCGAAGCGATCGATAGACTGCAAGAGGACGCGTAACTGCTCGACCAGCGCTTGTACGACCATCTGGTTCGGGCGAATAACAGACTCATCATCCGTGAGCGCGGTCGCAGCCCGGATGCCCTGGATGCGTTCCTCGACGAGGTGTGCCCGGCGCCCATTGTGCTGATGAAAAAATGATTCTAGCGTTAATCGTCTTGCCCGCTTGACCTGCCTGAGAGTTGGCCAACGGCTCAAGAAGTCGCAGAAGATCATGGTGTCCCGGTCTTCAAACCAGTCCAGTACCTGTGGGTAGTATTGCTTGAGTGTGCTGGTCATACGGTTAGTGATGCTGACCACGTCATTGACCAGACAACGGCGCTCCTCGACCAGCATGGACAACGTCCGCATGGCAACGCTTTGCAGCTTGATGGGCTGCAGCTTGTCAGGGTGGCGGAGCAAAATATCCAGAGCCATTTCGGCATCGGTCGGATCATCCTTGGCACGGCTTGGAACAAAGGCCTGCCGGTATTTGGCAAGCGTCGAAGGATGTACCGGGAAGAGCACGAGAAATTCATATCGTTGCAGCGCATAGACCAAGGGACCCTTGGCAAGTTCAAGGCAGATGGCAATGGGGCCACCACCGAACCGATCGCGCAGTGAATACGCCCATTTCGCTATTGTTTCCGGCGAATGATCCAAGGTGCCGAACTCACGCTGGTCTGTGCCGGTGGCCTGCAAACAGAAATCGTGCTTCTTGTCGGCCCAGTCGAAGCCAACGAAGGCCGTAAAGGGTGGTGTAAGTTGTGGCTTCATAATAACCTCCACTAATGGTAGATTACTGGTACGGACATGCATGCATGGGTTCTGCGAAGCCAATATAGAGAGCCGGTTGCACGGCGCGCCCTGAGTATTCGTTAACGAACCCAAGCGCACCTGCAGATTCGAAACCAAAGCCGGAAACATCGAATGTTGGGGTCGATTATTCGTAATCCGCAGGTGCATGTCCTGCCTTCACTGACAGCTACCTGCCAGCTGTGAATTAGACTCACTGAAAGAGGACGGAGTTACTATACGGGGTCGATAGTGCTACTTCGCGAATGGCGGGTTTGGAGAAGCGAAAATCGAAGCTCGACTGTCCCTTGTGGGTTTCCGACAGTCGCCAGCATCTGCTTTCTGGCAGTTCAATTTCAAATTGCATGAAGGTGAGATAGCAAAAGCGAATGACGCAATCTGACAGATAGTGTCAGATCAAGTTTCATATATCCAATGTTAGATCCTGAAGCGGTTTACCGTAGTGCGCATATCGTTCGCTAATTGGGCGAGCTGACTGGCAGCACCGGCGGTCTGCTCGGCTGCTGTACTGTTTTCCCCTGTCAATAGAGCCACTTTTTCGATTTGAACCGCGATGTTGTTACTAGCTTTGCTTTGCTCCACCAACGCGGATGAAATTTCACCAACTGTTCTGAGCACTTGGCCAGATTCAATCTTGATCTGGTTAATTGCATTGCCAGCCTGCTGCGCCAATGCAACACCACCATCAACTTGCCCAACCATCGCGGTCATGCCAGCGACCGCAATGCGGGAAGAATTCTGTATGGTGTCGATCATTTGCGTGACCTCAAGAGTGGATTTAGTAGTACGTTCCGCCAGCTTGCGCACCTCATCCGCCACAACTGCAAAACCACGTCCCTGTTCTCCGGCTCGGGCGGCCTCGATGGCGGCATTCAGGGCCAGAAGATTAGTCTGATCGGCAATTTCCTTGATAACTTTCACAATAGAGGATATCTGGGTTGACTGCTCGCCAAGATTTTCGATGGAACTTGAAGTCTGCCGTACGGTATTGGCAATCTTCATCATTTCCTCAGCTGCTCGATGAATGATTTCCCCGCCCTGCTCGGAGAGTTCGCCGGAGTCCCGAGTAAGTCTCAGTGCTTCACGCGCACCTTCTGAAACTTGATTGATGCTGACCGTCACCTGTTGCACTGTCGTATCCATTGCAGATGCAGCTTCGCTCTGATTTGCAGACCCATTTGCAACTTGTTGCGAAGCTGTCGATAGGGAGCGCGATGAATCCGCCACCTCTTCTATGCCTTCATGTACTTGGCGAAAAACGGTCTGCAAATTGATCATTAACTCATTAAATGAACGCGCTGTTTGTCCAATCTCATCATCGCTGTCAACCGCAACGCGACGTGTAAAGTCGCCGGTATTGCTGACTTCAACTATCTCCCTTCGCATCCGATCTGCGGGATCCGTCACAAATTTCCGCAAAATGAAATTGATTAGTTGCCAGAGAAGGAGCTGCACTGCAACAATGACTGCTATAGATACCCACACCAACTTCCTCAACTCAACATTATTAGCAGATATATCAAGATCAATCACTGATGCCCCATTGTGGTAACCCACTGGCACGTCGTGACACATCAAGCAGTTAGTACCTCTGAAATCCTTACTTGCGATGTATGGCACGATTCCGTGCAACACATCACCCCGCTGTTCAAAAAATATCTTACCGTCGTTTAGGACTCGAAGTTCATCCTCACCTACGGGTTGCTCTTCGGGCAACCCTTGGCCAAATTGTTTTTGCACAAGTTTGTTGCGAATGATTTTCAAGGATTTAATGTTCTCATTAGAGCCCATTTTTTGAATAAATAGCTTTCTCTGCTCGGCATCGCTAATGATGCCATTCAGCATCAGCATATTTGCACCATTAATTACGCCATCAGCCAGCGCTTTAATCTTGTCTTCTTCCCCGCGCTGATTGGCGTCCCGTTCAATGTTATAAAACGAGACCGCGCATGCGATGCTCGCCAGCAGCAAAAGTGGCTGAATAGACCACTGAACCTTAACGGCAATACTTGATTTAAAGAAACTTGGCATTTTCAACATGCTTCCAAGGAATTTAGGAACCGAAAGCCGCTGCGGCGAAATGGCTGCTGTACTACATATTTCCAAAAGGCATTGCCCACTGGCATTACGTTATTTCCGTCAGGCACTCCATTATGTCCGTGCCAACAAGAATTATTACCCATCAGTTTTGGCAGTCGGCCCTTTGATGGTTAGTTGATTATTTGTTTAATTTATTTATTGACTTAGCGTGCAAACATCAAAGCATAAGAATGAGATAATCGAACATAGCATACAAAAACCCAACTCCCCACATATGTGCATCCCGTAAGTTATCGCTTGAGTACAATCCCTGCTTGCGGTTCATCATAAAGTTTCCCGCCACAAGCACACATAGCATTGCCAACACTGTGGACACTCAAAACTGAAGCGCGTATTCATTTTGACGCTCCCTACTGAATAATCCTGAAGCATCTGCTTAAATTAATGTAGGATTAAGACTACACTGTAGTAAGAATAAATCATATATGCCGAATGGCCTAGATATTTCCAAACATGCATAGTCAATTTGCTATAGGAAGAATCGGCAATTCCTCAACAGCGTTTATCCTATGCCTACTCAATTTGAGTCGTTGCGGCATCTGCACTTAACATCGCATATGGGGCTATATTTCTAGCTGCCATTTTCGTAAATACCATGATACTTTTCTGGCGCATCGTTGAAGTTGTATTTCCACTCGTGGCAGTGGTTTCGGTTGGCGTTTGGGCCGGTCATCGTCATCAGCCTGAGATGGATGTGGCTAACCAACACCCTTGAATCACCCTTTCTGGGAGTCAAGGGCACCTCGAATGGTTTAGTACCAACCAACCTAAATTTCTCAAAATAGGCTCAATCTTTTCAAATATTTTTTGGCATTGCCCAGCATCAGACAACAATATTGTCGACATAATATTAATAATTTAGCATCTATATTAATATTATGCGCTATAATTAACATACATTGTCGACAATACTGGATAATTATGCATCCTACCCCGCCCCAACAAGGCACTCTTGCTGATATTGCTTCACACCGCTTGGCTCACAGCATCGTGACTGGCGAACTGGCACAAGGTCAGAAACTGAACGAAGCTGAACTGGCTGAACGCTTCGGTATGGGGCGCGGCCCCTTGCGCGAAGCTTTGCGTCATCTGGAAGGAATGCGCTTGGTCAAGCGCATTCCCAACGCAGGGGCACGCGTTGTGATACTGGATCGCAAGACCATGTCTGACTTGTATGCGGTGCGTGAGGCATTGGAAGGCATGGCCTGCCGCCTCGCAGCAACTCAGATGACTGCAGAGGAAATTGCTCAAATGAGCGCTCTGCTCGACCAGCATGAAAAAGAGATCGAACAACAAGACGGCAAGGTGTACGCACAAAGCGAGGGGGACCTCGATTTTCACTACCAGATATTGCGCGGCAGCCGCAATGCGATGCTGATGGATATGCTTGGCAGCGAACAATATCAACTGCTGCGCATGTGCCGATACCGCACCAGTCGCAACGCACAACGCACTCGCCCCGCCCTGCAACAACACCGCCAGATTGTCGAAGCATTGGCACAACGCGATGGCGAACTGGCTGAAATGTTGATGCGCCGACACATCCAGGGCGCATGGCGCAGCATCAGTGAAATGATAGATAACGAGGAGACAACATGACTCAGCCTGGACAGAAATTTCGCCGCGCGGTGGAAGAGAACCATCCTTTGCAAGTAGTCGGCGCAGTCACCGCCTATTGCGCCATCCTCGCGCAAAAGTCCGGGCACAAGGCGCTGTACCTGTCCGGTGGCGGCGTAGCAGCCTCTTCGTTAGGCATTCCCGATCTGGGCATCACCACGCTGCATGACGTGTGCGAGGACGCACGCCGCATCACTGCCGCGAGTGACTTACCCTTGCTGGTAGATATAGATACTGGCTGGGGCGGCGCATTCAACATCGCCCGTGCCACGCGCGAAATTGCACAATCCGGTGCGGCGGGATTCCACATTGAAGATCAGGTGATGCAGAAACGATGCGGTCACCGCCCCAACAAAGCCATCGTCAGCCAAAGCGAGATGGTGGATCGCATCAAGGCTGCGGTGGATGCGCGTCCCGACGCGAGCTTCGTCATCATGGCGCGCACTGATGCGCTGGCAGTGGAAGGAATGCAGTCGGCTATCGAGCGCGCACAGGCCTGCGTGGATGCCGGTGCCGACATAATCTTTCCGGAAGCAATTACCAGGTTGGAGCAATACACCGAATTCACCCGCGCGGTACGGGTGCCGGTTCTGGCAAATATCACCGAGTTTGGTTCGACGCCTTTGTACAGCGTCGAGCAACTGTCAGGAGTCGGCATCAAGCTAGTGCTGTATCCGCTCTCGGCCTTCCGCGCCATGAGCAAGGCTGCGCTAAACGTATATCAGCATATCCTCGCTGACGGTTCGCAACAAAAAGTTGTGCCGGAAATGCAGACACGCATGGAGCTTTACGACTATCTCGGCTATCACGCCTACGAGCAACAGCTTGACCGCTTGTTTGCCGAAAAGGGTGCCGATTAGGACTTCTTTAGTTCAAGGAGAGAAACATGGGAGAAGAAACTATTTTATTCAAGCCTAAAAAATCCGTTGCGCTGTCCGGCACCGTCGCCGGCAATACTGCGGTCTGCACCGTCGGACGCACCGGCAATGATCTGCACTATCGCGGCTATGACATTCTGGATTTTGCCGAACAGGCGGAGTTCGAGGAGATCGCCCATCTGCTGATCCACGGCAAACTACCGAATCGCACTCAACTGCAAGCCTACAAGGCCAAACTCAAATCACTGCGCGGCCTGCCGCAAGGCATAAAGCAAGCGCTGGAGGCGATCCCGGCTGACGCGCATCCGATGGATGTGATGCGTACCGGTTGCTCGGTGCTGGGCACTTTTGAGCAGGAACCGGAAGCGCACAGCGAAGCCAAAACGCGGGAACTGATCGACCGCTTGCTGGCCAGCTTTGGCTCGATGCTGATGTACTGGTATCACTTCAGCACCAGCGGCAAGCGCATCGAGGTGGAAACGGATGATGACACTGTCGGCGCGCATATCCTGCATCTGTTGCACGGCACCCCGGCCAAGGCATCCTGGGTACGTGCCATGCACACTTCACTGATTCTTTATGCCGAGCACGAGTTCAACGCTTCCACCTTCACTGCACGCGTGATCGCGGGCACCAACTCCGATCTGTATTCCTGCATCACCGGAGCGATCGGCGCATTGCGTGGCCCCAAGCACGGCGGTGCCAACGAGGAAGCGTTCCGCATCCAGAGCCGTTATGCGGATGCCGATGCAGCTGAGGCAGACATTCGTAAATTCGTTGCTAACAAGGGTATCGTAATTGGCTTTGGTCACCCGGTTTATACCATCTCCGATCCACGCAATGAGGTGATCAAGCGCGTGGCAAAACAACTGGCTGAAGAAAAAGGTGAGATGCATCTGTTCGATATTGCCGCGCGACTGGAAAGCGTGATGTGGGAATTGAAGAACATGTTTCCCAACCTCGACTGGTTCTCCGCCGTGTCTTATCACATGATGGGCGTGCCGACCAATATGTTTACGCCGTTGTTCGTGATCTCGCGCGTCACCGGCTGGGGCGCCCATGTAATCGAACAGCGCTCCGACGGCAAAATTATCCGCCCCAGTGCGAATTATATCGGGCCGGAAAATCTGGCTTGGATTCCTATTCAAAATCGCTAATCGCAAGGAGAAAAAATGAGTGCAAATGTAGACATGAACAACCGACCGGCACCCGATCAGGTGCTGGTGGACATCGCGCAATACGTCTGTCGTTATGAAATCAACTCTGTTGAAGCCTACGATACCGCGCGCAACTGCCTGATTGACACCTTGGGTTGCGGCTTGCTGGCGTTACGTTTCCCCGAATGCACCAAGCACCTCGGCCCGCTGGTGCCCGGCACCACGGTGCGCAACGGCGCGCGCGTACCCGGCACTTCGCACGAACTTGATCCGGTCAAAGCCGCGTGGGACATCGGCGCGATGATACGCTGGCTGGATTTCAACGACACATGGCTGGCTGCGGAATGGGGTCACCCTTCCGACAACCTCGGTGGCATCCTTGCCGTAGCTGATTATTTAAGCCGCTGCCGCGTGGCAGAAGGCAAGGCAGCGCTGACCATACGCGACGTGCTAACAGCAATGATCAAGGCGCATGAAATACAAGGCTTGCTGGCGGTGGAAAACAGCTTCAACCGCGTCGGGCTGGATCATGTCGTATTGGTAAAGGTTGCTTCCACCGCCGTGGTCACTCGCCTGCTCGGCGGCACTGAAGAACAGGTGATCGATGCTTTATCGCAAGCGTTTGTCGATGGTCAGGCATTGCGCACTTACCGCCATGCGCCGAATGCCGGTTCGCGCAAATCCTGGGCGGCGGGCGATGCCACTTCACGCGCGGTGCGTTTGTCGATGATCACCATGGCGGGCGAAATGGGCATTCCCGGTGTATTGACTGCGCCGCAGTGGGGTTTCTACGATATCCTTTTCAGCAAGACCAACAAGGATCAGAAATTAAAGCCCGAGGATCAGCGTCACTTCAGCTTGCCGCAGCCTTATGGCAGCTATGTGATGGAAAACGTATTATTCAAGATATCCTTCCCAGCTGAATTCCATTCGCAGACCGCGTGTGAGGCAGCAGTTAGATTGCATCCTCTGGTGAAAAACCGTCTAGGCGACATCAGCAAGATCGTGATTCAAACCCATGAGTCCGCCATCCGTATCATCTCCAAAGTTGGCCCGCTGGCAAATCCGGCTGACCGCGACCATTGCCTCCAGTATATGGTTGCCGTGCCGCTGGCGTTCGGTGACCTGGTTGCCGAGCATTACGAGGATAGTTTCCACGCCGCCAATCCGATCATCGACGAACTGCGCGAAAAAATGGAGATCGTCGAGGAGCCGCGTTTCAGTCGTGAATATATGGAAGCGGACAAGCGTTCGATTGCCAACACCCTTCAAATATTCTTCAAGGATGGCAGCAGCACTGAAAAAATCACGGTGGAATATCCTATCGGACATCGCCGCCGCCGTGCCGAGGGAATCCCGGTGCTGGAGCAAAAGTTCCTGAGCAATCTGCGTACGCGCTTCCCGGAGCATCGCTGCCAGCAAATTATGACGTTGTGTCTGGATAAACAGCGACTGGAAGCAACACCGGTTAACGAGTTCATGGAGATGCTGACGATCAATTAGAATTGCTGGGCAACACCAGCAAAAAACGGGAGGGAATCGCTATGAGCTACCACACAGAGTATAGCCGTTCGATGAATGATCCAGAAGGCTTCTGGCGAGAACAGGCCGAGGCTCTGGAGTGGTTCAGTTTCCCCAAACAGATACTGACGTGCGATACCAACGGCATTGGCCACTGGTTTGCCGATGGCGAAATGAACACGGCCTACATGGCACTTGATCATCATGTGAGGAATGGACGTGGCAATCAACTCGCGCTCATCTTCGATTCCCCCGTGACCAACACCAAGCTGAGTTACACCTATTCCGAACTGATTGATGTGGTGGCGCGCACTGCCGGGATGTTGGCTGATCTTGGCGTGGTGAAAGGCGACCGCGTTATCATCTACATGCCGATGATCCCGGAAGCGGTTATTGCCATGCTGGCAGTGGCGCGTCTGGGTGCGATCCACTCGGTGGTGTTCGGCGGTTTCGCCCCCCCCGAATTGGCATTGCGCATCGATGATGCTACACCCAAAGTCATCCTCTCCGCATCCTGCGGCATCGAGGTCAAGCGCGTAATTGAATATAAACCGCTGGTCGACCGCGCGATTGAACTGTCCAAGCACAAGCCGCAAAGTTGTGTCATCTATCAACGTCCGCAATTAACCGCCACGCTGGTTGCCGGACGTGATCATGATTGGATCTCTTTACTCGCCAAAAGTAAGGCTGTGGGCTGCACACCAGTGAAGGGTAGCGACCCGTTATATATTCTCTACACCTCGGGCACAACCGGCAAACCCAAAGGCGTGGTACGCGAAAATGGCGGCCATGCGGTAGCGCTCAAGTACAGCATGAAAGCCATCTACAACGTCGATGCGGGAGATGTGTACTGGGCGTCATCCGACGTGGGCTGGGTGGTCGGTCATTCCTACATTGTGTACGGGCCGTTGCTGCACGGCTGTACCACTGTGGTGTACGAAGGCAAGCCGATCATGACGCCGGATGCGGGCGCACTGTGGCGCGTCTGTGCCGAATATGGGGTGAAGGCATTATTCACCGCACCAACCGCATTCCGTGCCGTAAAAAAGGAAGACCCGCAAGGGGTGCTGATGAAGCAATACGATTTAAGCAAATTGAACATCATCTTCTCCGCCGGTGAACGGCTCGACGCGCCAACCGAAGCCTGGCTCAGCGACCACAGCGGCAAGCCGGTCGTGGATCACTGGTGGCAAACCGAGACCGGTTGGGCGATTACCGCCAATCTGCAAGGCGTCGAGCCGATGCCCATCAAGCCCGGCTCTTCCACAGTGCCGACGCCCGGATTCAATGTGCAAATTCTGGATGAAAGCGGGCATCAGGTTGCACGCGGCACGCAGGGTTACATCGCTCTCAAGCTGCCGCTACCGCCGTCTTGTCTGAATCAGGTTTGGGGTGATACAAACAAATTCCGCGAAAGCTATTTGAGTTTCTTTCCCGGTTACTATGCCAGTGGCGATGGGGGCTACATTGACGAAGATGGCTATGTATTTGTGATGGGGCGCGTGGACGATGTAATCAACGTCGCTGGTCACCGTTTATCCACCGGCGAAATTGAAGAAACAATAGCAAGACATCCTGCAGTGGCGGAGTGCGCGGTCATCGCACGCGACGACGAACTCAAGGGACAAGTGCCGATAGGCTTGGTCGTGCTCAAATCCGGCATAACCATGAGCGAGGAAGGCGTGCAACAGCAACTGATCAACTATGTGCGCGACACTATCGGTGCCATCACCTGTTACAAGGAGACGGTAATCCTAGCCAGATTGCCTAAAACACGGTCCGGCAAAACGCTGCGCAATACTCTACGCAGGATTGTCAACGGACAGGAATATACGATCCCATCAACTATCGACGATCCGGGCGTGATTACGGAAATCATTGAGATATTGCGCAGCAAGAAAATGGTTAAGTAACTTGATTTGCTCTATCCATGAATTTTAGCTGGATGTAGAGTTGACACCGCAGTAGCAACAAAGCGGAATACCCCCCGAACACGTCCTCAGGTTGACGTTTCAGGCGATGAAGTTGAGTCGCACTCATTATAGAAAAAATCCACAACCAAAAATTGATGCAAAGAAAGAGACGCTACGGGTGGGGGCGGAGTGAAATTATTGTGAATAGGGGTTTTTCTATAGCCTCAACGTTCCGCCAAACGCCCTGTTTAAGTTAAGCGAAACGTATCTTCATAGGACAAACCATGATGTGCCATTTCCGTATTTCCTGAACACGCATTGGGAAAAATGCCTATGTTTTTATATCTACGGCATTGTCAGAATATTAAAACTGAAAGCAACAAGAGTTATCGTTGATCAACGACTAATAGATGTTATTAGATGGTGGCGACTATGAAAGCCTATCTTAACCCATTTTTTGCGGCCACACTCCTTGCTGCTAGCGCAGTGGCGCAAGCTACGGTGCAAGATACTGTCGGTGTACACAATAGTGTTCAGTTCAAAATTGAACTTGAACAAATAAAGCAGCTTGCTGCAAATGGCGATGTAGAAGAGCAGTTCAACCTTGGAGTGATCTACGACCAAGGACAGGTGGTTATGCAGGACTACAAGGCAGCGGCAATGTGGTACCGCATGGCAGCAGAGCATGGGCATGATGAAGCACAGTATAACCTGGGGATGATGTATTACTTCGGCCAGGGAGTTACGCAGGATTTGAATGAGGCAGTGGAGCTTTTTCGTTTGGCCGCAGGACATGGATTTTCACTTGCGCAGTACAAGATTGGAGTCATGTACACGAATGGAGAAGGTGTTGAGCAAGACTACCATCAGGCTATGTCATGGTTCCGCAAAGCGGCAGAGCAAGGTTTGGCAGTCGCGCAGAATAGTCTTGGGGTAATGTATTTTAGTGGGAAGGGAATTCCGTCTGATTTGGTACAAGCACACATGTGGTTCTCATTAGCCGCAATGAGCGATTACGGGAACGCTAAGTCGGCTAAGGCATTCATTGAGGCCAATATGAATCCAGCCCAGATAGAAGAGGCGCAGATGTTGGCACGGAAGTGGATAGCAAATCACCCATAATTTTTGCATTAACGCTCTAATGCAGCAACAACGACTGCTGCACCGACACCGCACACACCGACATCAGGTTACCTGGCAGGATGCCCAGCAACAACATGGCCAATCCGTTAAACGAGATCAGGATGCTGCTATCCGGCGGCACAGAGATCGGGACATGACTTTCCGGAGCGTCGAAGTACATCAACTTGACTATGCGCAGGTAATAGAATGCTCCGATCAACGAGAACAGCACGGCCATCACGACCAGCGGAATGTGCCCGGTGTTCACCGCCGCACTGAGTACCGCAAACTTGGCGTAGAAGCCCACTGTGGGCGGCACGCCGGCCATGGAGAACATCAGAAGCAGCATGATGAAAGCAAGCCACGGACTGCGCTGGTTGAGTCCCTTGAAATCGTCGAGCTTGTCGGCCTCGAAGCCTGCGCGCGACAACAGCATGATCATGCCGAAGCCGCCTAGACTCATCAGCACATAACGGCCACCACCTCGGCGGTGAGTGTCCCGCTGGCGGCAGGCATCCATAACATGATATTGACTAATGTTTTGTTTGAGCGAGAGAAGTGCGAGGCGACGAATGATTCTGAATGGAGGATGCAAGCATGAAATCAGAACAGAATATAGGGATACGTCCCCATTTGTTTCCCGGTGCAACATGTATAGACCTGACCCCGTGGTTTGGTTTTGCGGGTTCGCGTGGTTCGTGGTTCGTATTTCAGTCTAGGTAGAACGGACTATTGCAAAATCACCTAATGGTAGTAAGGTTGTCACATTCACACGCTAATATCACGCGAGACAATGCAACACTTCTGCATTAACAAAAATAGGGAGATATTAAAAATGTTCAATTTAAAATTATCAGCCCTGGCTCTTTCTGTCGGACTTGCGATATTGTCTACAACCGCACAGGCAAACCCACATATCTCAATTATAGAGCCAACTATTAATACGGTTGTAGGTGGAACTTCAACTTTTACCGCCAATATTAGCGACAATATAACTATTTCACCCCCTCCATCCGCTCAAGCTTGTTATCCAGGTTGTTCTTACACCACAGGCGAGTCGTTTAGCATACTTAGTTCGCAATTTACATCAGGTGATGGGCAAACAGTTATTAATGGCCCACTGACTCAATCCTTTACCTATAACAACGCAGGAACTTTTACCCCATCCTTCTCGGCAGTCGTTGGAATCTATCAGACATACACAATTGGAGTACCTTCATATACCCCGGACTATGGAGAGCAGTGTTGCATGTTTTTCTTTGAGACTAGTTTTTATACCACTAACTTAAATGCAAATGGACATTCAGTAACTGTATGGACTTCTGTCCCTGAACCCGAATCCTATGCCATGATGTTAGCAGGTCTTGGTCTGCTGGGTTTCATGGCTCGTCGGAAGAAAAACGTTTAAGCCTAGCCACGTTTATTGCTCTAAGCTTTTCGCACCAAGCCTGCACCATATCAACCAGGAATTGACGGTCAGATTCACGCAGTTCTTTGATCCAGCCGTGAATTTGCAGCGACTGGTCAGTAGAAAGATTACCGGATTGAGATAGCAGTTCAGCCAAGGGCATACCAAGAATTTCAGCAATGTTTTGAAGGCGCAAAAGGGAGGGCAAATGACTACCACGTTCAAACAAGGATAGGAAATTCAAGCGCTCAAGTCAATTTATTTTCGGCGACCATGCACCGAGTCAATCCCATTTTCATCTTCGAATCCCTGAAACAGTCTTCACTTACAGTCTTCACTTCGTCTTTCGCATGCCTGCAATGGCAGTAATTTTCTGAAAAACCGCTCCACTCCGAGCCCTACACACAGCCCTTCCAAAGCGAGGGAAAAATACCTTTTTACCAAGCGACGCGCTGATCAAACTCGATTTCCGGTGCAGGCTCGGCGGTATCCCATTTGGTGTCGTTGCCAGCCCGCGCGGAAGCCTCTACCAACTCCCACAGCGGTGGCCCGTGCGCCGGGGCGATTCTCGGCGGCTGGGCCGATTCGCCGATGTGATCCAGAATTTTCCGCACGTCACCCGCCTCGTTGATGAAGGCGATAATCCGCATCTGGTCCTGACAGATCGGACAACTCAGCGGGAAAGCTTCATAGATGCGCGCCAGCAGCATCGCCCACAGATAGTGCGACACGGCGCGGCGAGGTTTCTCCTCTGTCCCGGTCGCATCCGTAAGCGGCAAAGGCGGCGCGATCACCCCCACCTGAGCCAGCGCAATGACTGCCGCGCGCAGCGGCGAGTTTGGTGCCAGAACGCCGAAGTAGCGATGGCGGTGCGAACGGGACGGCGGCACCAATGCTGCGATTTTGCCGATCAGTTCCAGCGGCGTCAGCACCAGATCGCTTGAGCCGTCAAGGCCGGGTTGGGGGCTGTGGTAGGCCAGATGTTCGGCATCCAGTTGTTGCAGATGTTCGAGCGCGAAGGGTGGGCGCGCGCAGTAGCGCAGCAGCCGTTCCAGCCCTGCCCGTTCATTCTCGTTGATGCATACCGAGGCGTCCACAGAAAACCCTCCACCATGTACCCAACTGCCCATCACCTCAGCAACAATAAGGTGCTTTACACACCCCATACCATAGGGTATTCTGCGCCCTATGAGTGCAATCGCTATTCAGCGCAGCAAGATCGAGTACGAAGAAGGGGTTGTTGAGATCGCTATCTGGCGTGTGCCAGCGCCGGTTGCCCCATCATTGCACGGCTTTAAATATCGGCTGGTTTATGTGGTTGATAGCGTGCGTGTGGTGGGCTATGACAATGAACGCGGCAAAGGCGATCACCGCCATCTTGGCGCTGTCGAATTGCCGTATCAATTTGTTAACCTGGCAACGCTGCTGGTGGATTTTTGGCAAGACGTGGAAAAGAAAGCGGGGAAAAAATGAAATTGAATATCGTGGTGGGCGAGCCGTTGGCTATTACGCAGGCACGGATGCTGGAACATGCGCGTAAGATTGATGCGGGTGGAGAGGTTGAACCTTTGTGCGAGGTTGGCTTTACGCGCATGACGCAAATGTTTGAGGTATTTAGCCCTAAACGCTGGGAGCTGGTAGAGGCATTGAAGGCAACGGGCGCGCAAAGTATTTACGCGCTGGCAAAACGGCTTGGTAGGCACTATCGAAATGTGCATCAAGATGTGACGGCGTTGTCTGAATGGTTAGTGATCGAAAAAGACGCATCCGGCAAGGTGTTCGTGCCGTGGGACGAAATTGATGTGCAATGGCCGCTGCAACGGCTGGCAGCATAACGGTTCCTGACGCTGAAAAACGTAGCGAGCGATGGCAGAACAAGGCGCGAAGGGGCGAAGTGGGTTTGGCAGGGATGGGCGGATTGCCTTTGCCGCCCAACTCGCAAAAAGCGGAGTTCACACAAAGTGAATGAGCATTTTTAGCCCCTGAGCAACACAGTTATGTCGAGCGCAGTAGTTTTTAATGCAGCAACAACGACTGCTGCACCGACACCGCACACACCGACATCAGATTACCCGGCAGGATGCCCAGCAACAACATAGCCAAACCGTTAAACGAGATCAGGATGCTACTATCCGGCGGCACAGAGATTGGGACATGACTTTCCGGAGCGTCGAAATACATCAACTTGACTATGCGCAGGTAATAGAATGCTCCGATCAGCGAGAATAGCACGGCCATCACGACCAGCGGAATGTGCCCGGTGTTCACCGCCGCACTGAGTACCGCAAACTTGGCGTAGAAGCCCACTGTGGGCGGCACGCCGGCCATGGAGAACATCAGAAGCAGCATGATGAAAGCAAGCCACGGACTGCGCTGGTTGAGTCCCTTGAAATCGTCGAGCTTGTCGGCCTCGAAGCCTGCGCGCGACAACAGCATGATCATGCCGAAGCCGCCCAGACTCATCAGCACATAGATCACGGTATAGAACATGGCAGCGCTATAGCCGTCGATGTCGCCGCTCAACACGCCGAGCAGCATAAAGCCCATGTGTGCGATGGTGGAGTAGGCCAGCATGCGCTTCAAATTAGTCTGTGCGATGGCGGTGATGTTACCGAGCGCCATGGACAACACGGAGAGGATCACCAGCATACCGGACCAGTGCACCATCAATGGCTGCAAGCCTTCCACCAGGATGCGCATGACGAAAGCGAAGGCGGCCAGCTTGGGCGCTGTACCGATCAGCATGGTCATCGCCGTGGGGGCGCCGTGGTACACATCGGGCACCCACATGTGGAATGGCACCGCACCCAGCTTGAATGCCAGCCCGGCGACGATAAATACCAAGCCGAACGTCAGCAATTGCTTGTTCGGCACGCCGTGGCGGATGGCATCCGACACGGCATTTACATCCAGCGAACCCGTCGCGCCGTACAGCATGGACATGCCGTACAGCAACAGGCCGGAAGCCAGTGCGCCGAGGATGAAGTATTTCATCGCGGCCTCGGTGGCGATGGCGGAGTCGCGCTGCAATGCGACCATTGCGTACAGACTGAGCGATAGCAACTCCAGCCCCATGTACAAGGTGATGAAGTGTCCGGCAGAGATCATTACCATCATGCCGAGCAGGGAAAACAGCGTCAGCACCATGAATTCGCCAGTAAACAGACCGCGCGCCATCAGGTAGCTGCGCGAATAAACCAGCATCATGGATACGGCCAAATAGCTCAGCAGTTTGAGCACATCGGACATCAGATCATCCACGAACATATTGTGGAACAGATGCTCCACACCCGATTGATGGGTGGCAACGGTAATCAGCGAGCAACCCAGCAACGTCATCTGCACCAACAGATAAGTCGGCGTCTTACTCGGATCGGTGACAAACAGATCCACGATCAGGATCGCGCTCACCATTACCAGCAGAAAAATCTCTGCGTAGGCGGGTAACAGGGTGGACAAGAAATTCATGGCTTCCTCAATTGACGACAGCTTACAGTTTGGAACGCGCGAGGTGCACCAGCAGGTCGCTCACGGACACATGCATGATCTCGGCGAACGGCAGCGGATAAAGGCCCATGCCTAGCACGGACAACGCCAGGACGATGAACACCAGTTTTTCACGCGCAGTGATGTCGGTCAGTTCTGCGACATGGTGGTTTGCCACTGCGCCGAAGATCACCCGCTTGTACATCCACAGCGTATAAGCCGCGCCAAAAACCAGCGTGCTGCCCGCAAGGAAGGCGTACCAGAAATTGGCCTTGACCGCGCCCATGATGACCATAAATTCGCCGACAAAACCGCTGGTTCCAGGCAAGCCGCTGTTAGACATGGCGAACAGCATAAAGAAGGCTGCGAACACCGGCATGGTATTGGCCACACCGCCATAATCGGCGATGTTGCGCGAGTGCATACGGTCATACAGCACGCCGATGCACAGGAACAATGCGCCGGACACGAAGCCGTGCGAGATCATCTGCAACAGCGCGCCTTCCATGCCATAGGTGTTGAAAATGAAGAAGCCCAGCGTGACAAAACCCATGTGTGAAATCGAGGAATACGCCACCAATTTTTTCATGTCCGTCTGCGCCAGAGCCACCAAGCCGATATAAACCACCGCGATCAGCGACAACACGATCATCACTCCCGCTAACTTGTGGCTGGCATCGGGCGCGATCGGCATGGAGAAGCGAATGAAGCCGTATGCGCCAACCTTCAGCATGATGGCGGCCAGTATCACCGAACCGCCGGTGGGCGCTTCTACGTGCGCGTCCGGCAACCAGGTGTGTACCGGAAACATAGGCACCTTCACCGAAAACGCCAAGAAGAAGGCGATGAACACAAGTATCTGCGCGGTCATCGGAATCGCCATCTGGTGGTAGTCGAGAATCTCGAAACTGCCGCCGGACTGTAAATACAGGTACAACAACGCAACCAGCATCAACAACGAGCCAAGCAGTGTGTACAGGAAGAACTTGACCGCCGCATACACGCGGTTGGGGCCGCCCCACACTCCGATAATGATGAACATCGGGATCAGCATGGCTTCCCAAAATACGTAGAATAGCACCGCATCCAGTGAGGCAAACACACCGTTAATCAGACCCGACATGATGAGGAAGGCTGCCATATATTGCGCCACGCGTTTCTCGATCACCTTCCAGCTAGAGATCACCACCAGCGGTGTGAAGAAACTGTTGAGCAGGACAAACAGCACCGAGATGCCGTCCACGCCGAGGTGGTAATGAATGTTGAAACGGGTGACCCAAGGGTGCAGTTCGCCGAACTGCATGACGCTGGTCATCCTGTCGAAGCCGGTGTAGAGCGGGATCGCTACCAGGAAGCTGAGAATTGCGCCAACCAAAGCAATAACGCGCGCGGCCTGCGCGTTACGATCATTACCGGTAGCCAGCACCAGGATGCCGAACACTATCGGCAGCCAGATGACCACACTTAACACGGGTAATCCAAAAATCATGCTTGTTCCTTCAATCTAACATCCTTCAAACCAACCCCCTCAATCCCCCTTATAAGGGGGAAGACAGCCCCTTCCATGACAAGCCTGTCGTGAGCTTGCCGAAGCGAGGGAGGCTGGGAGGTCGTCTTGTGCCTCATTCGAACCATGTCCGTATCGATAGCAACACAAATACGCCGACAATCATGGAGAATGCGTAGTGGTAAACATATCCGGTCTGAAAGCGTCGCAACACGCCGGAGAACATACCTACCAGACGCGCCGTACCGTTCACCATCAGGCCGTCTATCATTTTTACATCGCCGAACTTCCACAGAAAGCCGCTCGCCCCGCGAGCCCCACCCGCGAAGAACCAGTCGTTGAACCGGTCAAAGTAGTATTTATTGTCCAGCAAGGTATAGATGCCGCTGAACTTGAGCTTGATCGCCTCAGGAATATCCGGGCGTTTCATGTAGAAAAACCACGCTGTTCCCACGCCAGCCAAGGCCAGCCAGAACGGCAGTTCAAGGAAGGCATACAGTACCTTGAGCAACGGGCCGTGAAATTCCTCAGCCAGTTCCGCCATCCCCGTGTGCGCCTCGCTAATGTAAATGGCGTCCTTGAAATAACTACCGAACAGTATCGGCTCTATAGTGAAGAAACCAATTGCAACCGATGGAATCGCCAGCAGCACCAGCGGCAGCCACACCACCCATGGTGTTTCGTGAGGCTTCTGACCCGGAGCCAGGCCGTGATGGTGATCTGCCGTTACTTCTTCGTCTTCGTGGTCTCCCTCGTGGTCATGATGTCCCTTACCGAAACGTTCCTCGCCATGGAACACCAGGAAATACAGGCGGAATGAATAGAACGCGGTGACGAACACACCCAGCGTCAAGGCGACATACACCAGACCGGCGACCGGAAGGTGTGAAGCTTCGACCGCCTCAATGATGCTATCTTTGGAATAGAAACCCGAGAAAAATGGCGTGCCGATCAATGCCAGCGAACCAATCAAAAAGGTGATCCAGGTAATCGGCATATACTTGCGCAAGCCGCCCATGTTGCGGATGTCCTGATCGTGGTGCATTGCGATGATCACCGAACCGGCGGCCAGAAACAACAGTGCCTTGAAGAAGGCGTGCGTCATCAGGTGGAAGATCGCTGCAGAATAGGCCGACGCACCAAGCGCCGCCGTCATGTAGCCCAGTTGCGACAAAGTGGAATAAGCGATCACGCGCTTGATGTCGTTCTGAATGATGCCGAGAAAACCCATGAACAAAGCCGTGATCGCACCGATGACCATAACGAAGGACAGCGCGGTGTCGGACAGCTCGAACAGCGGCGACATGCGCGCCACCATAAAAATACCAGCGGTCACCATGGTTGCGGCGTGAATCAGCGCTGAGATCGGAGTCGGGCCTTCCATCGAATCCGGCAGCCAGACGTGCAAGGGAAATTGCGCCGACTTGCCCATCGCGCCGATGAACAGCAGTATGCAGATGGCAGTCATCATGTTCCACGACACGCCGGGAATCGGTGCAATATCATTAGCATGATTAGCGGCGTTGGCGAACACGGCAGCATAATCCAGCGTACCGAATACCATCAGCACCAGCCCGATGCCCAGCAGGAAGCCAAGGTCACCGACGCGATTAACCAGAAATGCCTTGAGGTTGGCATAGATCGCCGTTTCACGCGTATACCAGAATCCGATCAGCAAATAGGACACCAGCCCCACCGCTTCCCAACCGAAAAACAGCTGCATGAAGTTGTTGGCCATCACCAGCATTAACATGGAAAAGGTGAACAGCGAGATGTAACTGAAGAAGCGTTGATAACCTGCGTCTTCTTCCATGTAGCCTATGGTGTAGATATGCACCATCAGCGACACGAAAGTAACCACCAACATCATCAGTACCGTCAAGCGGTCAATCAAGAACCCTACTTCAAAACTGACTCCGCCTGTGGTCAGCCATTGATATACGGGGCCGCTAAAAGTATGTCCTTCCAACACATCCTGGAATATCCGCAACGAGGCAAAGAACGACACCGCCACCAACAAGATAGTAATGCGGTGCGACCAAGTGCGTCCCAACACCTTGCCGAATAGCCCAGCGACGATAGCCCCCAACAGGGGGGCGAGGGGAACCAGCAAATACAAATTTTGCATACTACCCATGGTTAACCTTTCAGACTGCCAATATCATCCACGTTGATGGTGCGCAGGTTACGGAACAGCACGATCAAGATCGCCAAGCCGATAGCCGCTTCGGCTGCAGCCACGGTAAGGATGAAGAACACGAACACCTGTCCTGCGGTGTCATTCAGGTAATGCGAGAAAGCGATGAAATTGGTGTTCACTGCCAGCAGCATCAGTTCGATGGCCATTAGCAGCACGATCACGTTCTTGCGGTTCAGAAAAATTCCCACCACGCTAATAGCAAACAGCACGGCTCCCAGTATCAGATAATGCGAAAGACTCAGGTCAAACATGCTCGTTTCCCTTATTCAGTTTTTGTAGCGCCAACTTTAGGTTCGGACGGCACTTGCACGATGCGGATGCGGTCTGCGCGCTTGACCGCGACCTGCTGCGATACATTCTGCGACTTGCTATCCTTGCGGCGGCGCAGGGTGAGCGCGATGGCGGCCACGATGGCGATCAACAACAGCACGGCGGCCAGTTCAAATGGATAGACATAGTCGGTATAGATCAGCCGCCCCAGCTCCTTGACGTTGCTGTAGTTCGCGGCGTGATGAATCGCACCTACAGTTTCCTCAGTCTGGCGGCTGCCCAGCACCCAAATCATTTCGCCCACCATCACGGCGGCAAGAAGAACGCCGAACGGAAACCAGCGCCAGAAACCTTCGCGCAATTGCACCAGATCGATATCCAGCATCATCACCACAAACAGGAACAGCACCATCACCGCGCCGACATACACCAGCACCAGCGTGATAGCGAGAAACTCCGCTTCCAGAAGCATCCAAATACCCGCCATGCTGCAAAATGCGAGCACCAGAAACAGCGCCGCATGTACCGGGTTTCGCGCGGTAATTACGCGCAACGCCGCGAACACGGTGATTGCGGCAAACATGTAAAAGACCAACGTTTCAAAATTCATAACATCCGCCTCTAAAAACTCCCACCACAGTCTTTTTCATCTTAATTAACGATACTTCGCATCTGCCGCGCGGTCTTTGGCTATTTGCGCTTCATGCTTGTCACCCACCGCCAGCAGCATGGGTTTGGTGTAGTACAAGTCGCCACGTTTCTCGCCGTGATATTCGTACACGCGCGTTTCGACAATAGCATCCACCGGGCAGGATTCCTCGCAGAAGCCGCAGAATATGCATTTGGTCAGGTCGATGTCATAGCGCGTGGTGCGACGCGTGCCATCCGCGCGCTCAGCCACTTCAATGTTGATCGCCAGCGCCGGACATACCGCTTCGCACAGTTTGCAACCGATACAGCGCTCTTCGCCGTTGGGATAGCGACGTTGTGCATGCAGGCCGCGAAAACGGTAACTCTGCGGCGTCTTTTCTTCCGGGTACTCGACGGTAATGTGCGGCGCAAAGAAATAGCGCCCCGTCACCGACATGCCCTTGAGCAATTCGAGCAGCAGAAAACTCTTGAAAAAATTGATGAGTTTATTCATTTTTTGTCCTTGACTGCTACCACAGCCAATAAGGCGTCTGCATCCACGCGGCGACCAGCACCAACCACACCAGCGTCAGCGGGATGAACACCTTCCAGCCCAAGCGCATCAATTGGTCGTAGCGGTAACGCGGAAAGGTCGCGCGAAACCACAGGAATATAAACAAGAGAGAAGCCATCTTGCCCAGCATCCAGAATAGTCCTGGTATCCAGTCGGTCATGGCACCCAGCAACGGCCATCCGTGGAATGGATTAAGCCAGCCGCCGAGGAACATGACCGAGGCCAATGCTGCGATCAGGATCATGTTGGCATATTCGGCCAGGAAGAACAGCGCAAAACCCATGCCGGAATATTCCGTATGGAAACCTGCCACGATAGTCGCTTCATCTTCCGCCAAGTCGAACGGTGCGCGGTTGGTTTCAGCCACACCGGCAATGAAGTACACCACGAACATCGGAAACAAGGGAATGAAATACCAGCCGAGCAATCCGTAACCGCTCTGCTGCCCGCGTACAATGTCTCCCAGATCCATGCTTTGCGCCGCCAGCAATACACTCACCAGGGCGAAGCCCATAGCCAACTCGTACGACACAATCTGCGCGACAGAACGCAACGCACCCAGGAAAGCGTATTTGGAATTGGACGCCCAACCGGCGATGATGATGCCATACACGCCCAGTGAGGTCATCGCCAGGATATACAGCAGACCGGCATTGACCTTGGCCAGTATCAGGGTGTCGGCGAATGGCACCACTACCCATGCCGCCAGCGCAGGTGCCAACGCCAGCACTGGCGCTGCGACAAACAGGAATTTGTTGGAGTTGCTCGGGATGATGATCTCTTTCAGCAGCAGCTTGAGGCCGTCAGCAATGGGTTGCAACAAACCCCAATAACCCACTCGATTAGGGCCAGGACGTACTTGCATAAAACCCAGTATCTTGCGTTCGGCCAACGTCAGATAAGCCACGCTCAGCATGATCGGCGCCACGATGATGACGATCTTGACCAGAGTCCACAGCGGCATCCAAAGCGTTCCAAACAGGTTCTGACCCGCCTGTTCCATGGTTTGTAGTAGCTCTATCATGCGCGCTCCACCGTTATTGTTCCGAACATCGCGCCCAATGCAGCCGTGGCAACATGGCCTGCGGCCACACGCGCAACGCCCCTTGGCAGTCTGTCATCTGCTGCCACGACCAAATTTGCGTTGCCCTGTCCCTGGCTGACATTTACCCGGTCACCTGGCTGCACACCTAGCTTCGTCAGCTCATCGCCATGCATAGCCACGCGTGGCGTGGCGGCATCGCTGGTCTCCTGCAAAGCCGTGGCACGGCGCACCACGGCATCAGCGGCATAAATCGGTACTTCGGCAATACGCTGCAAATCGCCAGTGCTACCGGTTGCAATCTGCACGCTCACGCCTTGCAGGGTGTTATTCAATTTTGCTGCGATATCAGTATTGCCCAAAACTTCGTCGCGCACTGCTTCGCTGCTGTCATAATCAAAACCGGACACGTTGAGCAGGTTACCCAGCACGCGCAATACTTTCCATGCCGGACGCGCTTCACCCTGCGGCTTGACTGCTCCCTTGAAGCTTTGCACACGGCCTTCGGTACTTACGAAAGTGCCGGAGGTTTCAGTGAACGGTGCAATCGGCAGCAACACATCGGCATACTCCAGCGCGTGATGTTTATAAGCGCTCAGCGCCACCACCAGATCGGCAGCATTCATCGCAGCCATGGCCTGTTGCGGATTGGCGCAATCCAGTTCCGGTTCTGCGTTCAGCAGAAGATAAGCCTTGCGCGGAGTGTCCAACATCGCGGCAGCATTCAAGCCCTGCGCGCCGGGGACGGCCTGTGCCAGATAGCCGCCGACGCTGTTAGCGGCCTCGCCGAGGAAGCCGAACTTAGCGCCGCACAACGCAGAAATTTGTTGTGCCAGCAATTGCAGTTGTGTGGCTTGCGGATGCTGTTGCGCAAAATTACCCAACAGCACGGTGACATTTTTTCCTTCGGCCAAATTCTTGGCGATGGCGGCGGCTGCGCTCCCGACTTCGACACCTTTAACCGCTGCATCCACGTCCGCCTGCTTCTCCGCAGAAAGTGCCTTGAATATTTGCGCCAGCAGATTGACCATCGCATCCGGTGCGACGATGGCCTTGTGCGCCACTTTCATCAGCAGGTCATCATCCACGGAATGCACGATGTTGGCCTGCGCGCCCTTCTTCACTGCCTGACGGATACGCGCCGCCAGCAGCGGATGATCCTTGCGCAGGAAACTGCCCACGATCAGCAGACGGTCAGCCTTGTTGATGTCGGATATTGCCATGCCCAGCCAAGGCGCACCGACCTGTTTGCCGTCGGCGGAAAAATCCGATTGGCGCAAACGAAAATCCACGTTTTGACTGCCCAAACCACGCAGCAATTTTTGCAACAGGTAAAGCTCTTCCAGTGTGGAGTGTGGAGTCGCCAACGCACCGACATGCTCCGCTCCCGCGCCGTTGGCGATCTGGCGCAAGCCATTCGCCGTGAACTCAAGCGCAGCCTGCCATTCCACTTCCTGCCACTTGCCGTTCTGTTTAATCATCGGCTTGATCAGCCGCTCATTGGAATTTAATCCTTCGTAACTGAATCTATCCTTATCGGACAGCCAGCATTCGTTGATATCTTCATTTTCAATCGGAAGCACGCGCATCACGCAGTTGTTTTTGACCTGCACCGCCAAGCCAGAACCCAGTCCGTCGTGCGGGCTAACAGACTTGCGGCGAGACAACTCCCAACTGCGAGCAGTGTAGCGGAACGGCTTGCTGGTCAACGCGCCGACCGGGCACAGGTCTATCATGTTGCCGGACAGTTCCGAATTCACCGTGCTATCCACAAACGCCTTGATCTCGGCATGCTCGCCACGGAAGGCTTGCCCCAGCTCCATGATCCCGGCGATCTCTTGGCCGAAGCGCACGCAACGCGTGCAGTTAATGCAGCGGCTCATCTCCTCAGCGCACACCAGTGGGCCAATATCTTTGTGCAACACCACGCGTTTTTCTTCATGGTAGCGCGAGGCACTGCCGCCGTAGCCCACGGCCTGATCCTGCAATTCGCATTCGCCCCCTTGGTCGCAGATCGGGCAATCCAGCGGATGGTTGATGAGCAGGAACTCCATCACCCCATTCTGCGCCTTCACCGCCATTTCGGAGGCGGTGTAAACCTTCATGCCTTCGGTCACTGTCGTAGCGCAAGCGGGTATCGGCTTGGGCATCTTCTCCACTTGCACGAGGCACATGCGGCAGTTGGCGGCAATGGATAATTTCTTGTGATAGCAAAAATGCGGGATATAAATGCCCGCCTGGCGCGCCGCTTCGATCACGGTTGTACCGTTTTCAACTGCTACGCCTTTGCCGTCGATTTCAATATTGATCATGCGTCTCTGCCTTAGACCAGACAACGTTTGTGTTCGATGTGGTACTCGAACTCACTGCGATAATGTTTGAGCATGCCCTGCACCGGCCAAGCTGCGGCATCACCTAGCGCACAGATGGTACGCCCGGCAATGTTCTCGCACAGGTTAAGCAGCAAATCCAGGTCTTCCGGGCGTCCTTCGCCATGCTCGATGCGATGCACGATACGGTACAGCCAACCGGTGCCCTCGCGGCAAGGCGTACATTGACCACAGGATTCCTCGTAATAGAAATAGGACAGGCGCTCCAGCGCCTTGACCATGCACACAGTCTCATCCATCACGATCACCGCGCCGCTGCCCAAGTAGGAACCAGCCTTCTGGATGGAGTCGTAATCCATGTCCGTTTCCATCATGATCTCGCCCGGCAGTACAGGCATGGACGAACCGCCGGGGATGACCGCCTTTAATTTATGGCCGTGGCGCACGCCGCCAGCCAGCTCCAACAGCTTCTTGAACGGCGTGCCCAGCGGCAATTCGAAATTTCCTGGATTGTTGACGTGGCCGGACACGGAAAACAGCTTGGTGCCACCGTTGTTCGGCCTGCCCAGTTCGAGGAACTTTTGCCCACCCTCGCGGATGATGTAAGGAATGCTGGCAAAAGTCTCGGTGTTATTGATGGTAGTCGGCTTGCCGTACAGTCCGAAAGTGGCCGGAAACGGCGGCTTGAAGCGCGGTTGTCCTTTCTTGCCTTCGATAGATTCCAGCAACGCAGTTTCCTCGCCGCAAACGTAAGCGCCGTAACCCAGATGGTTGTGCAGATCAAAACTGAAATCGCTGCCGAGTATGCCGTTGCCCAGATAGCCCGCTGCACGCGCCTCCTCGCAGGCCGCTTCCATACGCTCATAGGCTTCGAAAATTTCACCATGCACGTAGTTGTAGCCGACTTTCACCCCCATGGTATAGGCCGCGATAGCCATGCCCTCGATCAGCGCATGTGGATTGAAGCGCAGGATATCCCAATCCTTGCAGGTGCCGGGTTCACCCTCATCGGTATTACAGACAATGTACTTGTCTCCGTTATAGTTCTTAGGCATGAAGCTCCACTTCAAACCTGTCGGAAAACCCGCTCCGCCACGCCCGCGCAACGCGGAAGTCTTGACCTCGGCGATAATCGCATCGGGAGCTATCTTCTCTGCCAGCACCTTGCGCAACGCCTGGTAGCCGCCAACCTTGAGGTAGTTCTCCAGCGTCCAAGGCTGGTCAAATCCTGATGTTGTGTATATAACCTGACCGTTCATTATTTATCCAACCCTGCAAGAATCTGGTCTATTTTCTCAGGTGTAAGACGGGAGCACATGCGCTTGTTGTTCACCGTCAGCAACGGCGCTTCCACACAGGCACCCATGCACTCCGCCTCGCGCAGGCTAAACTTGCCGTCGGCGGTCACTTCTCCAAGGCCAATACCAAGCTTGCCCTTGAGATAATCCAATGTTTCGTTTGCGCCCATCAACTGGCATGACAAGTTGGTGCACACCGTGATGGTATGCTTACCCATAGGTTTGAGGTTGTACATATGGTAGAAGGTCGCCACCTCATACACCATCATATGCGGCATACCGAGGTAGTCCGCAACATCCGCCATATCCTCGCTGGCTATCCAGCCCTTTTCGTCCTGCACAAAACGCAACGCAGACATCACCGCAGACTGTTTCTGGTCTGTCGGATATTTTTTCAGCTCTTTATCAATCCTGGCTTGAACTTGTTGAGATAGCATCAACGGTCAACCTCTCCAAAAACTATGTCCTGTGTGCCGATAATTGCCACCACATCGGCGAGCATGTGGCCACGTACCATTTCATCCAGTGCTGATAAATGGGCAAATCCCGCTGCACGGATTTTCATTCGGTATGGCTTGTTCGCGCCGTCGGAAACCAGGTAGATGCCGAACTCGCCCTTGGGATGCTCAACTGCGGCATAGGCTTCGCCCGCTGGCACATGCATACCTTCGGTAAACAATTTGAAATGGTGGATCAACTCCTCCATATTCCCCTTCATCGACTCACGCCTAGGCTGGGCGACCTTATGGTTTTCAACTATCACCGGACCGGGATTTTTCCGCAGCCAGTCTATGCACTGTTTGATGATGCGGTTGGACTGGCGCATCTCTTCCACACGCACCAGATAACGGTCATAGCAATCCCCCTCGACGCCGACCGGAATATCGAAGTCAAGACGATCATAAACCTCATACGGTTGCTTCTTGCGCAGATCCCACACCACACCAGAGCCGCGCAGCATCGGGCCGCTAAAACCCAGCGCCAGCGCGCGTTCCGGCGATACCACGCCGATACCTACGGTACGCTGCTTCCAGATGCGGTTGTCCGTCAGCAGGGTTTCGTAATCGTCTACATGCTTGGGAAAGCGGTTGGTAAAGTCTTCCAGATAATCCAACAACGATCCCTGACGGTTTTCGTTCATCTTCTTGACGGCAGCTGCATTGTGAATTTTACTCACTTCACATTGCGGCATGGAATCCGGCAGATCGCGGTAGACCCCGCCCGGACGATAGTAGGACGCGTGCATACGCGCACCGGAAACCGCCTCGTAAACATCCAGCAGATCTTCGCGCTCGCGGAAGGTATAGAAAAACATGGTCATTGCACCGAGGTCGATGCCGGAAGCACCCAGCCACAGCAGGTGGTTGAGAATACGTGTCACCTCGTCGAACATCACGCGGATATATTGTGCGCGAATCGGCACCTCAATGCCCATCATCTTCTCAATCGCCATCACATAGGCATGTTCATTGACCATCATGGACACGTAGTCCAGACGATCCATATAGGGGACGGATTGCAGAAAAGTTTTGTGTTCGGCCAGTTTTTCGGTGGCGCGATGCAGCAGGCCAATATGAGGATCGGCACGCTCGACCACTTCGCCGTCCAGTTCCAGCACAAGGCGCAACACGCCGTGCGCAGCCGGATGCTGCGGCCCGAAGTTTATTGTAAAGTTCTTAATCTCAGCCATAATTCCGTTTATCTCTCGCTAATCATTGGCGACCATAATGTTCTTCACGAATGGCGCGTGGTGTAATCTCACGCGGTTCCACCGTCACCGGCTGATAAATGACGCGCTGCTGCTCGGGGTCATAACGCATCTCGACCTGCCCGGACAAAGGAAAATCTTTTCGGAATGGGTTTCCGACAAAACCATAATCGGTGAGCAGCCGACGCAGGTCATGGTGTCCAACGAAGATGATGCCGAATAGATCAAATGCCTCGCGCTCATACCAGTTGGCAGAAGGCCATATTCCGGTGACTGAATCCAGCACGGGCAACTCATCGTTTTCGGCGAACACGCGCACGCGCAAACGCATGTTATGCGTAATGGACAACAAGTGATAAACCACGGCAAAGCGAGAAGAATACAACTCGGGAGCAAAGTCAGACTTAAGATAAGCGCCACCTTCGCAGACCTCGCTGCCGTATGCGGAAAAGTCCATTCCGCACAGATCCATCATTTGCTCGAAGCGCAAACCTGCGTCGTCGCGCAAACGTGCCATCACCTCCAACAAGTCGGCGGCGCGAATCACCAGAGTCAGCTCATTCAACTGGCTGGACAGGCTCACCACCTTGTCGTCGAGCAACCGGGTCAAATCTTCATGTAATACGTTCAAGTCGGCAGCCATGTTAGCGTGCAATCGTGTTAGTGCGTTTGATTTTGTTCTGCAACTGGATAACGCCATACAGCAGCGCTTCGGCGGTGGGCGGACAGCCCGGCACATACACGTCCACCGGCACGATGCGGTCACACCCGCGCACCACAGAATAGGAATAATGGTAATAGCCGCCGCCGTTTGCACACGAACCCATCGAGATCACCCAGCGCGGCTCGGCCATCTGGTCATATACTTTGCGCAAGGCGGGCGCCATCTTGTTGCACAACGTTCCCGCCACAATCATTACGTCGGATTGGCGCGGGCTGGGGCGGAAAGCGCCAGCACCAAAACGATCCAAATCGTAACGGGGCAACGCCGCATGCATCATTTCTACCGCACAACAGGCCAAGCCGAAAGTCATCGGCCACAGCGACCCGGTACGTGCATAGTTGATCACCGTATCCACAGAAGTGACGATGAGCCCCTTCTCAAATATGCCTTCTATTCCCATTCCAACGCTCCCTTCATCCATTCATAGATAAAGCCAACCACTAGGATGGCGAGGAAAATCAGCATGGAGACGAAACCAAACGTTCCGATCTCCTTGAGTACAACCGCCCAGGGAAACAGGAAAGCGATTTCCAGATCGAACAGAATAAACAGGATGGCAACAAGGTAATAACGCACGTCATACTTCATGCGCGCGTCCTCGAAGGCTTCGAAGCCGCACTCGTACGGCGAGAGTTTCGCGCTATCAGGACGATGGGGACCCAGCAGCCGACCCAGCACCATCGGTGCCACGCCGACCCCCAGTCCCACAATTATGAACAACAGCACCGGAAAATAATTTTCCAACATCGGAGCTCTCCCCTAACGTTCAGCGCCTTAATTATCCAGGCTCACATAAACGCATTTTCCAGTTTATTATTATTTGACTAGAGCCTGGGTTATCCAAATTCCAAACCCTGTCTTGACATATGGTGCGGATGGGGAGACTCGAACTCCCACGCTCTTGCGAGCACAAGCACCTCAAGCTTGCGTGTCTACCAATTCCACCACAACCGCAATGCTACTACAAAATTATTTCGGGATTTCCTTCGACTTTGAACCGTTCGCATCGCTACCTGTTGGGGCGGGAACAACCTGAACCGGTTGAACCACACTCTGCCTGTCCATCACACCTTGCGAGCGCGCTGGATTGGCGTTCATATAAGTCAGTGTCATGCTGGTAATAAAAAATATTGTTGCGGCAACCGCCGTGCTGCGGCTCAGAAAATTGGCAGAGCCACTAGAACCGAACAAACTCCCGGCGGAACCGGAGCCGAACGACGCGCCCATGTCCGCCCCCTTGCCATGCTGCATCAGCACCAAACCGACCAGCACTATTGCAGTTATTACATGCACAACCCAAACCAAAGTTTCCACACACTACTCCAGAATTATTAATTAATTGTCCGGCATTACGAATAACCCCGGCATTACAAATTTTCCACCTAACAAATCGCCCCTGCCTTACAAATTCCCAGGAAGTCTTCGGCTATCAGCGATGCACCGCCGATCAGCCCACCATCAATATCCGGCATGGCAAACAGCTGGGCAGCATTCGCGGCCTTGACGCTGCCGCCGTAGAGTATACACAAACCATCGGCAACTTGCCCATCATGCCCAGCCACACGCTGACGAATAAACGCATGCACCGCCTGCGCCTGTTCCGGTGATGCAGTCTTGCCGGTACCTATCGCCCAGACCGGCTCGTAAGCCACCACTGCGTTACGCAAGGATTGCACACCCATCAGCGCAATCACCGCATCCAGTTGCTCCGCCACCACCGCTTCGGTCGTGCCGCTCTCGCGTTGCGCCAAGGTTTCTCCTATGCACAGTATGGGCAATAGACCCGTCTTTTGCGCGGCGGCAAATTTTTGCGCCACCAGTTGGCTGCTTTCGCCATACAGACTGCGCCGTTCGGAATGCCCAACCAGCACATAGCGGCAACCGAAATCACACAGCATGGAAGCCGATACCTCACCCGTGTAGGCCCCCCTATCCAGTTGATGGACATCCTGCGCGCCCCACTTCACGGCAGTGCCGCGCAGCAACTGCTGCGTCTGAGCCAGATAGGGAAACGGCACACACACCGCACAGTCCACTCCAGGCATTTGCTCCATGCCCGCAGCTACTGCTTTCAGCAATGCCTCGTTCTGTGCCAATGCCCCGCACATTTTCCAATTCCCAGCAACCAGTTTGCGACGCATCATCAATCAGGTAGCCTTTTATGAGCACGAAAGTCGGCAATCCTACCTGCGAAAATCAAAACGGTCAATCTCGCGCACAGTCTCGCACACGCGGTACAATTTATAATTGTTTATTACATCCCAATAAAAATTCCGCGCTGCAAATTCCCGACCTTAGTGTAATAATTCTGTAACAGAGCATAGCTATGATGCATTTCGCTATCGAACGACGAGCGTAATGTAGCAAACCCAGTAACTTTTTGGAGAGACCATGAACAAATTGAACCACCTCTTCTGTAGCCTCGGCTTGACCGCCTCGCTGTTGGCTGCGGGCACGGCTTGCGCGACCAACCTCACTGGCGCGGGCGCGACCTTCCCCTACCCGATCTATGCCAAATGGGCTGAAGCCTATAAAGCGCAAACCGGCAACGAACTGAACTACCAGTCCATCGGCTCCGGCGGCGGCATCAAGCAAATTGAAAACAAGACTGTGGATTTCGGCGCATCCGACATGCCACTGAAACCTGATGATCTGGACAAGAACGGCCTGATGCAATTCCCGGCGGTAATGGGCGGCGACGTGCCGGTTTATAATCTGAATGGCATCAACCCTGGTGAACTCAAGTTTACGGGCGAGTTACTTGCCAACATCTACTTGGGTAAGATAACCAAGTGGAATGACCCCGCGATTGCAGAACTAAATAAGGGCGTAAATCTGCCTGACCAGGACATCACCGTAGTGCATCGCTCGGATGGTTCGGGCACCACCTTTATCTGGGTGAACTACCTGTCAAAGGTCAGCCCGGAGTGGAAGACCAAGGTCGGTGAAGGCACATCTGTGGCTTGGCCTGCTGGTACAGGCGGCAAAGGTAACGAAGGTGTAGCGTCTTATGTACAGCGTATAAAAGGTTCCATCGGTTACGTGGAATATGCTTACGCGAAACAAAACAAGATGTCTTATGGTCAAGTTAAAAACAAGGATGGTCAGTTCGTCAAACCCGACGAAGATTCCTTCAAGGCTGCGGCAGCAGGGGCAGAGTGGGACAAAGCACCCGGCATGTACCTGCTCCTGACCGAACAATCGGGTAAGGCAAGCTGGCCCATCACCGGCGCCACTTTTATCCTGATGCAGAAGACGCAAGAAAAACCGGAAACTGGCACTGAAGTTTTGAAATTCTTCGACTGGGCCTACAAAAATGGCAGCAAGTTAGCTACCGACTTGGACTATGTACCGATGCCGGACAAGGTGCAAAATCTGGTGCGCGCACACTGGAAGGCACAGTTGAAGGACGCTTCCGGCAAGGCTATCTGGAAGTAAACTCTAATTCTTGGAAGAGTAAAGCGCTAATTTCAAGCTTTCCAAGATATAATTCGAGGGGGCGCAAGCCCCCTCATTATTTGTGCAGCTTGTCCAGAACACCCAAAGAAATATGCCAATATCATTGCGGGAAGCACACCACAAGCACCAGAACTCGCTGGACATCCTGTTCCGCAGCGTCACACGCCTGTGCGCATTCGCCGTACTCGCACTGCTGGTCGCCATCATCGTTTCACTGATATTCGGCAGCATGCCCTCCATCAAGGCGTTCGGCTTTGGTTTCCTCGGCAGCGCTGAGTGGAACCCGGTCTCCGAAGAATTTGGTGCGTTGGTGCCGATAGTCGGCACGCTGGTCACCTCTGGTATCGCTTTGCTAATCGCCATCCCGGTCAGCTTCGGCATCGCCATTTTTCTTACCGAACTCTCACCGCGCTGGCTGCGTCGCCCGCTCGGCATCGCCATCGAACTGCTGGCCGGCATCCCCAGCATCATCTATGGCATGTGGGGGTTGTTCGTGTTTGCCCCGCTATTCGGCGATAACGTCGAACCGTGGATCAACAAAAATCTGGGGCACATGTCCATCATCGGTCCGTTTTTCTCGGGACCGCCAATGGGAATCGGTCTCCTCACCGCCGGACTCATCCTCTCCATCATGGTGATCCCCTTCATTGCCTCGGTGATGCGCGATGTCTTCAATGTAGTTCCTACCCTGCTCAAGGAATCCGCTTACGGCCTGGGCGCGACCACTTGGGAAGTGCTGTGGGATATCATTCTGCCTTACACCAAGATCGGCGTAGTCGGCGGCATCATGCTGGGGCTGGGGCGCGCGCTGGGCGAGACCATGGCAGTCACCTTCGTCATCGGCAACGCCCACGAACTGAGTAAATCCCTATTGGTGCCGGGCAACAGTATCTCATCCGCACTGGCCAACGAATTTACCGAGGCCGTAGGTGATTTGTACACTTCGTCCCTGATCGAGTTAGGTCTGATCCTGTTCTTCATCACTTTTGTCATCCTGTCGCTGGCTCGCTTCATGCTGTATAAACTGGCCCAACGCGAAGGAGGCACTGCCTGATATGTTGACACTCTACGCACGCCGCCGCCTGATTAACGCCATGGCCCTGAGCGTCTCTGTGCTGACCATGCTGTTCGGCCTGTTCTGGCTGGGCTGGATTTTGTTTACTTTACTGGAATATGGCTTGTCCGGCCTGACCTCGGCGGTATTCACGCAAAACACTCCGCCTCCCGGCAGCGATGGCGGCTTGCTCAACGCCATTGCCGGCAGCCTGGTGATGACTCTGGTCGGCACCCTGATCGGCACCCCCATCGGCATCCTGGCCGGCACATACCTCGCCGAATTTGGTCAGCGCGGCTGGCTGGCCCCTGTCACCCGCTTCATCAACGACGTGCTGCTGTCCGCCCCATCCATCGTAATCGGTATGTTCATCTACGCAGTTTATGTCGTCAAAATCGGCCACTTTTCTGGCTGGGCCGGTGCCTTGGCCCTGTCTGTGCTAGTTATCCCCGTAGTCATCCGCACCACCGAAAATATGCTGCGTCTGGTTCCAAACACCCTGCGCGAAGCAGCGGCGGCGCTGGGAGCACCGCAGTGGAAAGTCATCAACTTCGTCACCCTGCGCGCTGCGCGCGCCGGCATCCTCACCGGTGTGCTACTGGCTGTGGCGCGAATCAGCGGCGAAACTGCGCCGCTGCTGTTTACGGCGCTGAACAACCAGTTCTGGAACAACAACATGAACCAGCCGATGGCGAATTTACCGGTAGTAATTTTCCAGTTCGCCATGAGCCCCTATGATGATTGGCATCGCCTCGCTTGGGCCGGTGCGCTGCTTATCACCTTCAGTGTACTCACGCTCAATATCGTGGCGCGTGTGCTGTTCCGCCAACAAGCAACAATCCATTAAGGACCACAGCAGATGAACGCTGAAAAAGCTATCACCCCGAAACTGGTCGTACGCGACCTGAATTTCTACTACGGCAAAGACCGCGCCCTCAAGGACATCAACCTCTCCATTCAGGAAAAAATGGTGACCGCCTTCATCGGCCCATCCGGCTGCGGTAAGTCCACCCTGCTGCGCACATTCAACCGCATGTACCAGCTCTACCCAAGGCAAAGAGCCACCGGTGAAATTTTGCTGGATGGGGAGAACCTGCTGGACAAGAAGCAGGATCTCAACACTCTGCGCGCCAAGATCGGCATGGTGTTCCAGAAACCCACCCCGTTCCCGATGTCCATCTACGACAACATTGCCTTCGGCGTGAAATTGTATGACAAACTGAACAAGCACGACATGGACGAGCGCGTGGAATGGGCGTTGAAAAAGGCCGCGCTATGGGGGGAAGTAAAGGACAAACTGAAACAAAGCGGCACCGGACTATCCGGCGGGCAGCAACAACGCCTGTGCATCGCCCGCGCCATTGCCGTCAAACCGCAAATACTGCTGCTCGATGAACCCACCTCCGCGCTAGACCCGATTTCCACCGCGCACATCGAGAAGCTGATAGACGAACTGAAAGAAGAATTCACCATCGTCATCGTCACCCACAACATGCAACAAGCCGCCCGCGTCTCGGACTACACCGCCTACATGTACCTCGGCGACTTGATCGAATTCGGCGACACCAGCACGGTGTTCACCAACCCCAAGCGCAAGGAAACGGAAGATTACATTACTGGTAGATTCGGATAATTTGCCAGTAATGTAGCGGGGGAGACATCTATCAGCCCGTCTTTCCCGCGCATAACCAGCGACTTTGCGGGCGTTGTTTGCCCGCTTAGTCGAATGGCTAGGTAGTTCATCAGGCGGGAATCCAGATGATTAAAGAACCTCCCGCAACGCGGGACGACATCACAGTTTTGTCCGCTTCACGGGATATTTGTTAATGCTGGATTCCCGCCAGCGCGGGAATGACGAGTGTTACAGCCTAATGGGCAATCTGGAGTAACTTTAGCCAATTGGGAGGACACCTATTCCACTGTTGAGATTCTTAACAAATGGAAAATTCTGCCCAAACGATAGACAATGCAGAATTAGTCTTCCACGAATATTTAACGTGCCCAGCAATTCTCCCCTGCAAGAATCCTCCACCATCCAGCGCAAGGTAGCCATCGCCGCCTGTTTCGGCACGTTTCTGGAATGGTACGATTTCCTCACTTTCGCTTCGCTCGCTACCTATTTCAGCGTGCTGTTCTTCCCCCCGGAGAATCCGGTTGCGGCGCTGCTGGCGAGTCTGGCTACTTTCGGCGTGGGCATGCTGGTGCGTCCGCTCGGCGCGGCATTGTTCGGTTCGCTGGCCGACAAATATGGTCGTCGTCCGATTTTCATCGCCACTATCGTGCTGATGGGACTGTCGACGTTCGGCGTGGGCTTGCTGCCAACCTATCAGCGAGTCGGCATGTTGGCGCCAGCGCTCCTGCTGGCATTGCGCCTATTACAGGGATTTTCCGTCGGCGGCGAAATCGGCGGCTCGGCGGTGTACCTCACCGAACATGCGCCCACCAACAAGCGCGGTATTTATACCAGCGTGCTGCAATTGATGGGGCCGCTGGGCATTCTGGTTTCCACCTTGCAGGTGCTGCTGCTGCAAGCGCTGCTTAGCAGCGCCGACTTCAGCGCATGGGGATGGCGCGTACCATTTCTTTTTTCCGCCGTGCTGCTGCTGGTCTCGCTCAAGAGCCGCTTGAATTTGCACGAATCGCCGGTATTCCGCCATATGCGCGAAAACAAAACTTTGTCCAGCGCGCCGCTGCGCGAATGCTTCGCCGACCCGCACACACTGGGTCGCATGGCGCTGCTGTTCTTCTGCCTCTCCGCTGGAGGCTCGCTGCTGTTCTTCTCGTCGCAGGTTTACACTAATGTCTTTTTGAAAAGCGTGGTCAGGCTCGACCCGCAGCTAGCCGGGACGCTGGTGATGAGCAGCACCCTCCTGCTATTCCCGCTGACCATCCTGTTTGGCTGGCTGTCGGATCGCATAGGACGCAGACCGGTGCTGCTGTCTGGGTTGCTGCTCGGAAGCCTGACTATCATGCCGGTGTATAAGGGATTGATGCATTACGGCAACCCGATGCTGGAGCGCTTCAACCGCGAAGTGCCGGTGGAATTGTATGGCGAGTCCTGCGCCTACAGCCCGTTCACAGCCGCGCGCAACGACTGCGAACTCAATCAGGAACTGCTCGCAAAACTGGGCGTGACCTATACGCTACATCCTGCACAGACATCCGGCGAGACACGGGTGCGCATTGGCAAACAGGGCGGAGTCGTGGGATTCCAAACTGCAAATCTTATTGACGCGCTGAAAGCCGAAGGCTGGACGGAACATGCCGATACGCAGCAGACCGACCGCATGATGATCTTCCTGCTGCTAACCATTCTGGTCATCGCCGTCGCACTCATCACCGGCCCGCAAACCGCCACGCTGGCCGAACTGTTCCCAGCGCGCACCCGCTACACGGCAGTCGCCCTGCCGCACAACCTCAGCGCCGGATGGATAGGCGGCATGTCGCCGTTCATGATTACGCTGCTGAGCGTGAAAGCGGGCGATGCGATATCCGGCCTGTGGTACCCGGTTGGGCTGCTGGGGATGGCGCTGGTCATCGGCGTATTCTTCTTGCCGGAGACTAGGAATGTGGCGCTGGATGAGTAACTATTTTTAGCCATGATGCCGATGGTGAATTGTGTCTATAATCCATCCTGTGCATTTGTGACCCCCCGTGTTACTTGAACGGAGGCATGCAAAAGCGCTAAATGTCCGCAACGTGCCATCTGCGGAAGTTCGAGTAGGGGGAAGTTCAATGCCCGCTCCCCGCCACATTGCTGCCAGTTGAAATTGCGAGGACAATCCGGCTTTAGTCGGCCAATTCCGGCCAGTCGATCTTATCCTCCAATTCCGTCCAAAAGCAAATTTAGATCGAACGGTTTATTGTTCTATTCAATCATGTCAGGTAGGGTTCAACTGAAGTGAATATCTGATATTTCTGTGGCAGGGAGAGATTCGCTATGGCTAACAGTTTTGTTGTAGATAGCTCGATGGTTAGTATTCGTCGGGTGCTGTCGGGGTTGTTGGTTGTTCTGGCAATCAGTTTGGCCGGTGTGGCATTGGCTGGTTCAGTGGAGGACTTGATTGACGCAGCGTACAAGGGTGATTTGAAAGAGGTCAAGGTGTTGCTCGATAAGGGAGCCAACGTCAACGCAAAGCCGAATACCGGCGTAACGGCGTTGATGGTTGCCTCACAGAATGGCCACAAGGATGTCGTTCAGTTGCTGCTCGACAAGGGGGCCGAAGTCAACGCAAAGGATATTAACGGACTAACCGCGTTGTATTCGGCTTCCCAGAATGGCCACAAGGATGTCGTTCAGTTATTGCTCAACAAGGGAGCCAGCGTCAATGCAAAGGATATTAGCGGACTAACTGCGTTTTATTCGGCTACCCAGAATGACCACAAGGATATCGTGCAGTTGTTGCTAGGCAAGGTGGCCGAAGTCAATGCAAAGGATAATGACGGCATAGGTCCCCAAAAATCATGGACAGCCACTAAAAATCCACCTACAGCTATTTACTCCATTGGATGGGATACCGTGTTATTGTCAAACGGTTCTTTATTGGGAATTGGGTGGGCCATTTCCGGCCGTCATTCTCTGGCCTTTTTTTATGACGCAACGGCCAATGAATGGAGCCAAACCGGAGATGTTCCGGATGGAACAGGCGGATTTAATTTAACGAAATTACCCAATGGTAAAGTGCTTGCGATTGGCGTAGACATCAATCGCAATACAGTTGCGCTGCTTTTTGACCCTGCCAGCAAACAATGGTATCCAACTGGCCCTCTTCCTTCAAAAACTATAGATATCATCCCCAGAATAGTTGTTCTTCCCAATGAAAATGTCTTGGTGCTTAGAAGTTCGGTACTTAACAGTACAGTGAATACAGCAGGCTGGCTTTACAACTACAAAAATAATACTTGGTCTGTTACACAGAGCATACCTATACAAATAAATGGATTTATATACGCTACAAATATCGCAAACGGGCAGGTTCTGGCAATTGCTACAGATCACTTAACGTTAACGGAAAAATGGATAGGAATGTTATATGACCCTACTAATAATTCTTGGGCGCTAACTGGCGATATTCCAACTGCAATGCACGGAAATAACATCAATAATAATCAAGCAGCAGTTTTATCTGACGGTTCAGTTTTTGTTACTGGCTATCAATCATATCCAGCCTTACCTATTGTTTTATATTTCAACCCTAAAATCAATACATGGTCTATTGCAGGCACTTTGCCGAAGGATACCCTCGATATTAAAGTTGTAAAAGCTCTCCCTGACGGAAATGTACTCGCCATCACCGGTGTCATGCAAAAAATTTGGCTGACTGGCCTTTTGTATAATCCCGCCAATGACAAATGGGTATCTACAGATTTCATGCCAACTGATGTGCTTGGAATAAACTTTATCAATGATCTGCCGAATGGAACACTATGGGCTATCGGACGCAAAAATAATTTATTCGCAGAAGAGTTAATCTATTCTCCAACAACCAAAAGTTGGACAAGCGTTAGGAACTTGCCTAATGGCATCACTCACGTAAGTCCTCTATTAAGGGAGAATGGCGCTGCCCTTTTGTTTACCGGACCTAACTCCGATACTCGTAGCGGTATAGATAATGCGGTGTTGTTTACTCCATGAATGCCAAATGCGACCGATCGCAACGGGTTAGGAACGGCCAGATGCCACCCCTTATTTACCCCTGTTTTTATGTCTCTTGTAGGTTGCATAGCAGCCGCTCAGATGTTCCATCTTGAGGGACGAGTGTGGGTCGGCAGCGGACGGGTCAAGGTAACAAAATAACCGTTTCCCAGTGCCCAGATTTATCTCTTCGAGCGCACCCTATCCAGAAAAGGCTTATTCCTTAAGGGAAGTAAGCCTTTTTCCATTTTCATCCGAGCAGACCAATCTAGACACCTTTATGGTGTCTCTGGCAATTAATGGCATAAACTGCCATACTGCATCCGAGTTTTTTGGGAGAATTGCCATGTCAATAAATGTATCTTTACCACCCGAATTAGAAGCACGTGTGCGCCAACGCGTTGAGTCCGGCATGTATGGCTCGGCAAGTGAGGTGATTCGTGAGGCACTGAGGTTGTTCGAAGCCTATGAGCAGGTTAAGACTGCGAAACTCGATAGCCTGCGCCAGGATATTGCCAAGGGTTTAAGTGATGCCAAGAATGGTCGCGCAAGAGAGATTGATTTTGACAGCTTGAAGCAACAAGGTCGCCAGTTATTGCAGGCTCGTAAAGCTGCCTGATGAGCTGTGCTCGCTTTACCAATTCGGCTGAAGATGATCTTCTGGAGCTGTGGCTAACCATAGCGGAAGAAAATCTGGTGGCGGCGGATGAATCGCTAGATTCAATCAATGCAACGGTTTTGCTATTAGCTACCCAGCCAGAGATGGGAAGGGCTCGTCCAGAATTGGCGGATAGGCTGCGTAGTTTTCCGACTCGTACACCGTACATCGTTTTTTATGTGCCAGACGAGAATGGAGTGCTTGTCGTTAGGGTTCTGCACCATGCCCGAGATATTGATGCGGAATACTTTTCCTAAGAGATTGACAATTGCACTTCCCAGTACGCTGATTTATCTCTATCTTGCACGCCAACATAAAATTGGAATCGTGATAAGCCGACCCTGAATCTCATCTACCTATTATTGATTGGATCACCATGAAAACCGCATTGATACTTTTCTCCGAAGGCAGTGAAGAACTTGAAGCCGTCACGGTCATTAACATTCTGCGCCGTGCCGGTGTTGCCGTCACGCTGGCGGGTTTGAGTGCTGGCGCGTTGCGCGGCAGTCGCGGGGTGTTGCTGACGCCGGACACCACGCTGGACGAGGCATTGGCGCACAGCTATGACATGGTGGTGCTGCCCGGCGGACAGCCCGGCACGAATCATTTAAAAGCCGATGCGCGAGTATTGAAACTGGTACAACAAATGAACTCGCAAGGAAAATACGTTGCCGCGATTTGCGCCGCGCCATCGGTGCTGGCTACTGCGGGGTTGCTCGATGGCAAGCGTGCGACCTGTTACATCGGCTCGCTGGATGCCTTTCCGCAGGTGCTTCAACAACACGCGGCGGTGGTAGAGGATGGCAAGCTGATTACTTCGCGCGGGCCGGGTACGGCGATGGATTTCGCCTTGGTTTTGGTGGAGCGGCTGGCGGGTAAAGCGAAACGGGACGAAGTTGAGGCTGGCTTGGTGCGCGGATAATACTTGCCCCCATTAACAACCGTCATTCCCGCGAAAGCGGGAATTCACGCCTGCGCACCACACTAAATAATAACAAAGGCATATTGAATAAAACCACTGGATTCCCGCCTTCGCGGGAATGACAAAAATGCGCACCCTGATCGCCAAGCTGCCTCCCTCTGTCATCGCGCTGCTGCTGCAAGCCGCCGCGTTCGCCTGCGTATTGCTGTTCGCCCGCGCCACTGCAACGCAGTTGCCCCCCCTGTTGTTCGCCCTGCTGTGCGGCGTGCTTGCCGCCGCATTCAGCCGCATCTCAGGCTTGGCGCGCTGGTGGCTGCTCATCCAGCTTCTGTTCATCCCGGCATTGGTGCTGATGCTGTCGCTGCAACTGCCGCCTAATTTTTTCCTCTTTGCTTTCCTGATTTTACTGGTGGTGTACTGGAGCACCTTTCGCACTCAGGTGCCGCTCTATCTTTCCAGCCGCAAAATATGGCAGGCAATGGAGTTGCTGCTCCCCACTGCGCCCCCCGTCGGGGGAGGGGTTGGGGGTGAGGGAACAATCTATGAGCAAAGTACAAATTATTCAGAGCGCTCCCCCTCCCTAACCCTCCCCCGGCGGGAGAGGGAACCTCATTTCACTTTCATGGATCTCGGTTCAGGTATCGGCGGGGTATTGACGCATCTTGCAGGCGTGCGCGCGGATGGCCGCTACTTCGGCGTGGAAGCCGCTCCCCTCCCCTTTGTGTGGAGCTGGCTGCGTATCCGGTTGGGCGGTTATCGCAACTGTCAGGTTAACTGGGGCAGCCTGTGGGATTGCGACTTGTCGCAATACGATGTGGTATTTGCCTATCTTTCTCCGGTACCCATGGATGAGCTGTGGCAGAAAGCGCATCGCGAGATGCGTCCCGGCACGGTGTTTATCAGCAACACTTTTGCCGTAGCCGACCATCCGCCGCAGCAAACATTCACCGTGGATGATTTGCACCATTCGACCCTGTATATATGGCACATGTGATGTCCGTCCATTACCTCGCGCATTACCCCTTCACATCTCGCCGTTTTTCCGTTAGGATGCGTCCTTAGTTCTTGCGACCTACCCCAATTCACTCTGCGTCAGCACCATTCTTACCCTTAAGCAACCCAAAATATAAATATATAGCGAGGCACACTATGAGCGAACACATCCTTTATGTCACCGATACAACTTTCCCCGCAGAAGTGCTGCAAGCACCTTTGCCCGTGCTGGTGGACTATTGGGCAGAGTGGTGCGGCCCGTGCCGCATGATTGCCCCTATTCTGGAAGAAGTCGCCAAGGAATACGCCGGGCGCCTGACGGTGACCAAATTGAATGTGGACGAGAACCAGCAAACCCCGCAGAAATATGGCATTCGCGGCATTCCCACGCTGATGTTGTTCAAAAACGGCAACATTGAGGCGACCAAGGTTGGCGCAGTCTCCAAATCGCAACTTACCGCTTTTATTGACAGCCACATCTGAACCGTTTAATCTCGCGCCTGCAACTGTCCTGTTTCGTCCCCGCTACACCATATACACAACTATAAAACGACACTCAAGGCAGTTCAGGCGCGCGGTATCACCGCGCAAACCGTAATACTTCCCCCATACGTTTTTTTGAAATTCAAGTAAGCTCCCTTAACCCCGTTCTATCCCATATCCCATCCCATGCACTTATCCGACCTCAAAATAAAACACATCACCGAACTGGTGGAAATGGCTACTACCAACCAGATCGACAACGCCAACCGCATGCGCAAGCAAGACCTGATTTTCGCTCTGCTGAAAAATCAGGCGAAAAAAGGCGAGAGCATTTTCGGTGAAGGCACGCTGGAAGTATTGCCGGACGGCTTCGGCTTCCTGCGCTCGCCGGACACCTCTTACCTCGCTGGCCCTGACGACATTTACGTCAGCCCGAGCCAGATTCGCCGCTTCAACCTGCATACCGGCGATTCGATTGAGGGCGAGATACGCACCCCGAAAGAAGGCGAGCGTTACGTTGCATTGGTGAAGGTGGACAAGGTCAATAGCGAAGCACCGGAAAATGCCAAGAACAAGATCCTGTTCGAGAACCTGACGCCGCTATTCCCGACCCAGCAAATGACGCTGGAGCGCGATATCCGCGCCGAGGAAAATATCACCGGTCGCATCATCGACATCGTCGCCCCCATCGGCAAGGGACAGCGCGGCTTGCTGGTAGCCTCTCCGAAATCCGGCAAAACGGTGATGCTGCAACATATCGCTCACTCCATCGCGTCGAATAATCCGGATGCACACCTGATCGTATTGCTGATCGATGAACGCCCTGAAGAAGTTACCGAAATGAGCCGTTCCGTGCGCGGCGAAGTGGTTGCCTCGACCTTCGACGAACCGGCCACACGCCATGTGCAGGTCGCCGAAATGGTGCTGGAAAAAGCCAAGCGCCTGGTCGAGCACAAGAAGGACGTGGTGATCCTGCTGGATTCCATCACCCGCCTGGCGCGCGCCTACAACACCGTGGTACCCTCCTCCGGCAAGGTGCTGACCGGGGGCGTGGATGCCAATGCCCTGCAGCGCCCCAAGCGCTTCTTCGGCGCGGCACGCAACATTGAGGAAGGCGGCTCGCTCACCATCATCGCCACCGCGCTGGTAGACACCGGCTCGCGCATGGACGATGTGATCTACGAAGAATTCAAGGGCACCGGCAACATGGAAATACACCTCGACCGCCGCATGGCCGAGAAGCGCATCTACCCGGCGATCAACGTCAACCGCTCTGGCACGCGTAAGGAAGAGTTGCTGATCAAGGCAGATGTGCTGCAAAAAATCTGGGTGCTGCGCAAACTGCTTTACCCGATGGACGAACTGGAGGCGATGGAATTCCTGCTGGACAAAATCAAGGCTACAAAGAACAACGCCGACTTCTTCGACTCCATGCGGCGTTAAAACTTAATATTTCGTCGCCATACGTTGTTGCGCTCGAAAAATCTTGCTCGCATATAACGCATATGCGGCGCGGCGATTTTTCTCTCGCGCCTAGTCTGGCTTATAACCAGCCACTTGCCACCGTCTTTTGGGTGGCTTAGTGGAATGGCTAGTAGTTTCATCAGAAATATTAAGTTTAAGTATCAAAAAAACCATTTTGACGGCTAGCGCCGTTTGTGTATAATGCGCGGCTCTGTAAAACCGCATTCAAGCGAGGTTGTTATGTACGCAGTAATTAAGACCGGTGGTAAGCAATATCGTGTTATCAAGGGTGAAACCCTGAAAATTGAAACCGTTGTCGGCGATGTCGGCAGCGCAATCGTGCTGGACAAGGTGCTGATGGTTGGCGATGGCGACACGCTGTCTGTCGGCAAGCCTCTGCTGGCCGGTGCTACCGTTAGTGCAACCATTCTGTCGAACGGTCGCCACGACAAGGTAACCATCTTCAAGATGCGTCGTCGCAAGCACTATCAAAAGCATCAAGGTCATCGTCAAAACTACACCGAAATCCGCATCGACGGCATTTCGGCGTAACGCTAAAGGAGCAGCAACATGGCATCGAAAAAAGGTGGTGGTAGTACCAGTAACGGACGCGACTCGCACTCAAAACGTCTGGGTGTAAAGAGTTACGGCGGCGAATTGATCAACGCAGGCAGCATCATCGTGCGTCAGCGCGGTACTCAGTTCCATGCGGGTGATAACGTCGGCATGGGCAAGGATCACACCTTGTTTGCCACGATTACCGGCAGGGTTGTGTTCGCAGTCAAAGGTGCGCTACAGCGCAAGACTGTCAGTGTGGTTGCAGCGTAAACACGTACAGCCAAGTAGAATGAGCCCTATCGCAAGGTAGGGCTTTTTTGTTTTAACGGCATCCAAAAATGAAGTTCATCGACGAATCAAAAATTGAAGTCATCGCAGGCGACGGCGGCAACGGTGCCGCGAGTTTTCGGCGCGAAAAATATATTGCCAAGGGTGGCCCCGATGGCGGCGATGGCGGCTGGGGCGGCAGCGTGTATGCGTTGGCCGACCGCAACATCAATACTCTGGTGGACTATCGCTTTGCTCGCATGCATCGCGCCAAAAACGGAGAGTCCGGGCGCGGCGCGGATTGCTACGGCAAAGGCGCGGACGATGTAATTCTGCGTATGCCGGTAGGTACGGTCATCACCGACATCAACAGTGGCGAACTCATTGCCGATCTCGCCCACGATGGACAGAAAACACTGCTTGCCCAAGGCGGCAAGGGCGGTTTGGGTAACCTGCACTTCAAGTCCAGCACCAATCGTGCGCCTCGCCAATCCACACCCGGCGATGAAGGCGAACGCCGCGAGTTGCAACTGGAGTTGAAAGTATTAGCCGATGTCGGCCTGCTCGGCATGCCCAACGCTGGCAAGTCCACTTTCATCCGCGCGGTTTCCGCCGCGCGCCCCAAGGTGGCCGATTATCCTTTCACCACGCTGCACCCCAATCTGGGCGTGGTGCGCGTATCAACTGAAAAGAGCTTCGTGATTGCCGATATTCCCGGCCTGATCGAAGGTGCTGCGGAAGGCGCAGGTCTTGGGCACCAGTTCCTGCGTCACTTGGCGCGCACCCGTTTGTTGCTGCATCTGGTGGATATTGCCCCGATGTACGAGGGCGTCGACCCGGTACATGAAGCGCACGCCATCCTGAATGAACTGAAGAAATACGACGAAGCGTTGTATGACAAACCGCGCTGGTTGGTGCTGAACAAGCTCGACTTGTTGCAAGACAAGGATGAAAAAGTCGCCGCCTTTCTGCGCGAATTCGGCGAGTATACCCGCCATTTCGCCATCTCGGCGATCAACGGCGATGGCTGCAAAGAACTAACTTACGCTATCATGGAACACTTGGAGCAGGTCGCCAGACAAGAAGATGAGGCTGCCGCCGCAAGCGCACAAGAAAACGATATCGCCACGCTCTAACCACCATGAAATCCATTCTGACCCAGTGCAAACGCATCGTCGTCAAAGTCGGCAGCAGCCTCGTCACCAATCAGGGCGAGGGGCTGGATACCGTTGCCATCGGCAACTGGGCGCAACAAATTGCCACGCTACGCCAATTGGGTTACGAAGTCGTGTTGGTTTCATCCGGTGCGATTGCGGAAGGAATGCAACGTTTAGGCTGGAAACAGCGTCCCAGCGCCGTGCATGAATTGCAGGCCGCCGCCGCCGTAGGCCAGATGGGCTTGGTTCAGGTGTATGAAAGCTGTTTTCGCAAGCATGACCTGCACGCCGCGCAGGTGCTGCTTACCCATGCCGACCTCGCCGACCGCGAACGTTACCTTAATGCCCGCTCCACCCTGCGCACACTGCTGCGCCTGAATATCGTTCCAGTCATCAATGAGAACGACACCGTGGTCACCGATGAGATCAAGTTCGGTGACAACGATACGCTCGGCGCGCTGGTTGCCAACCTGATCGAAGCCGACGCCCTCATCATCCTCACTGACCAAAGCGGCCTGTACACCGCCGACCCGCGCCAAGACCCGAACGCCATACTGGTCAGACATGCTCAGGCAAGCGACGAGAAGTTGGAAGCCATGGCGGGCGGTGCAGGCAGCCATATCGGGCGCGGCGGCATGATTACCAAAATTCTGGCAGCAAAACGCGCAGCACGTAGCGGCGCACATACCGTCATCGCTTCCGGTCATGAAACAGACGTGCTGCCACGCCTGATGCACGGCGAAAGCATCGGCACCTTACTCATCGCCCCACCGATGCCACTGCCCGCACGCAAGCAATGGCTGGCAGATCACCTGCAAGTCAGCGGCAAGGTAACGCTGGATGCAGGCGCAATGCGCGCCCTGCGCGACGAAGGAAAAAGCCTGCTACCGATAGGTGTTACTAAAGTTAGCGGCGAATTCGAGCGCGGCGCGGTGGTCGCCATCCTTGATGAGAGTGACAATGACATTGCGCGCGGCTTGGTCAACTATAGTGCCGAAGAAGCTCGCCGTATTGCCCGTCATGCCAGCCATGAAATCGAAGGCATCTTGGGCTACATAGATGAAATGGAATTAATCCATCGGGACAATCTCGTTTTGCTGTGAAACAGCAAAGCGAGATTACGGCAAACCAAAACCATCCATTCCTAAAACTTGTCATTCCCGCGCAGGCGGGAATCCAGCGAGACAAACACCCCGCATAGCGGACAAAATCTCAATGTTGGCCCACTACATGGGGATTATTCAATCATCTGGTTTCCCGCCTACGCGGGAATGACGGTGATAGCGGATAATATAGAACGAAAACTAACCTCTGGGTAATACATGAACCGGGGCAACCTTCACCTGATTTCTGCCCTCCGCTTTGGCCTGATGGAGCGCCATTTGAGCCATGGAAAATATCGAATCCAGCACATCGCCTGGTTGCATTGCGGCGATACCGATCGATATCGTAATGTGGATTTCATGGGGTGGCAGAGTAGCATTGACGGGGCGAGGCCTATCGCTTGCACGAATGTGTAAAGTAGACATTACCATTACTTCGCGCAGACGATCCGCAATATTTACAGCCTCATCGGATGGTGTTTCCGGCAACAATATGGCAAATTTGTCACCGCCAAGATATACCAGCAAATCTTGCGGTCGCAGCTTTCCCGCCATTAGTTTCGCCACTATTTTCAAAATCCCCTCGCTGGTAGGACGTCCGTAGGTACGGCTGAAGCCCTTGAAGTGATCTATATCCACAATCAGCAGACAGAGAGGCGTCTGACTGCGTTCGCAACGCAACATCATGCGCGGGAACGCATCGTCCATCCAACTCCTGTTGTGTAGCCCCGTCAGCACATCGACATTGGAGGCGACCTCGAATTCGAGATGGTATTCATTGGTTGTCACTCGCAACAAGTTATCGTTACGAATGCGCCCGGCGAGAATTCCCAACAGGTTGCGGGCAACGCCATTCAAGTTATCCACCAGCGACCACACATGGTGATGCGGCAATGCCAATACACGCGTATCCCGCGCTGCAATCACCAGAGCCGAAGCACTGCCTCCATCGATCAACGAAAGCTCACCAACGCATTCACCTGCCCCGAGCACGACATATTCAGTCAAGTCACGGCTATCCAGATAGACATGGAGTTCGCCCTCCAGAACCAGATAGAGCGAACTGTTCTGCTGACCGATCTCCATCAATTTCTCACCGTTGAATACGGTGAGCACCAGGCAATCGTCCAGAATGTAGTCGATGTTTCCCAAATCAATGTTGCGGAACAATTCGTTCCGTTCGAGCATAATGCGCTCTTCTGGGGTCATCATCACTGCCCTTATCATGCAATGGGAATAAGTATACACAAAGGTTGAAGGCGGCAAAACCGATTTCAACTTTTGAAATCATCACCCATCATGCTTATACGGAGCAAGGATGGGAACGATGATAAAAATAATTTGCGGCTAGCGCATCCGCTCCACGGCTTCTTCCACCCGTTCCACCGCGATGATTTCCATGCCTGCAATTTTATGTTTAGGCGCATTCGCCTTGGGAATGATGGCGTGTGTGAAGCCGAGTTTGGCAGCTTCTTTCAAGCGTTCTTGTCCGCGCTGTACCGGGCGAATTTCTCCGGCTAGGCCAACTTCGCCGAACACGACCAGCTTTTCAGGAAGCGGTTTATTTTTGAGCGAGGACACAATGGCGAGCAGCACCGCGAGATCTGCGCCCGGCTCGGTGATTTTTACACCGCCCACCGCATTGATGAACACGTCCTGATCGAAACAGGCGATGCCCGCATGACGGTGCAACACGGCCAACAGCATGGCCAGCCGGTTCTGTTCCAAGCCCAATGACAAGCGGCGCGGGCTGGGCGAATGCGCTTCATCCAATAGTGCCTGTATCTCCACCAGCAAGGGACGCGTGCCCTCCTGCGTCACCATCACGCACGAGCCTGCCACTTGCGCGCCGTGCTGCGACAGGAACAGCGCGGAAGGATTGCTCACCTCGCGCAAGCCTTTCTCGGTCATGGCGAACACACCGAGTTCGTTCACTGCACCGAAGCGGTTCTTGAACGCGCGTACCAGACGAAAACTGGAGTGGGTATCACCCTCGAAATACAACACCGTGTCTACGATGTGCTCCAGTACGCGCGGCCCGGCCAGCGCGCCTTCCTTGGTGACGTGCCCGACCAGAATCATGGTCACATCGCTGCTCTTGGCGACACGGGTGAGTTGCGCCGCACATTCGCGCACCTGCGACACCGAACCGGGCGCGGAAGTCAGCTGCTCGGAATACACGGTCTGAATGGAATCGATAACCACCACGTCAGGCTTCTCATGAGCGATGGCTGCCTGAATTTTTTCCAACTGGATTTCCGCCAGCAGATGCATGCCGTGCGCATCCAGCGTCAAACGCTTGGCGCGCAACGCAATCTGCTGCGTCGATTCCTCGCCGCTGACATACAGCACTTTTTTGTGCGAGGAGAGATGCGCCAGCGTCTGCAACAACAGCGTGGATTTCCCGATGCCAGGATCGCCGCCAATCAGCACCACCGCGCCCTGCACCAGCCCTCCGCCCAGCACGCGGTCAAACTCCATGATTCCAGTCGGCGTGCGCGGCACCTCTGCCGCCTCCACCTCGGCGAGCCTTTGCACCTTGCCTGTTGCCGTCAGCGCGCTGAAGCGATTCTTCCCGCTCACCGCGACCTCTGCCACGCTCTCTACCAGCGTGTTCCATGCGTCGCAGTGCGGGCACTGCCCCTGCCACTTCGGCGTCTGCCCACCGCATTCGGTGCAACTATAAATTGTTTTTGCTTTTGCCATGCCGACCTCAGTATGAATTGCTGCAAGGATAGCGCAGTTATCCTAGGGTAGAATAGCACCCATGCTGCGACTCACCGAAATAAAGCTCCCGCTGACCCATTCCGAAGACGATCTCAAGACCGCGATTCTAAAGCGCTTGGGCATCATTGCGGATGAACTCATCGGTTACACCCTCTTCCGGCGCGGCTTCGATGCGCGCAAACCGTCGGCGATTTTGTTTATCTATACGCTGGATGTGGAGGTAAAAAATGAAGCATCGCTGCTCAAGCGCCTGAAAAATACTCCTCACATCTCACCCGCGCCGGACACCCGTTACCATTTCGTTGCACAAGCGCCGCAAGGTTTGGCGGAGCGCCCGGTGATCATCGGCACCGGGCCGTGCGGAATTTTTGCCGGGTTAATTCTGGCGCAGATGGGATTCCGCCCCATCATCCTGGAGCGCGGCAAGGCTGTTCGTGAAAGGACAAAGGATACTTTCGGTTTGTGGCGGCAAGGCAAGCTCGACCCGGAGTCGAATGTGCAGTTCGGCGAGGGCGGTGCGGGAACGTTTTCCGATGGCAAATTGCACAGCCAGATCAAAGACCCAAAATTCTATGGGCGTAAAGTGCTCACAGAATTTGTGAAGGCAGGTGCACCGGAAGAAATTCTTTACGTCAGCAAGCCGCACATTGGTACGTTCCGGCTGGTGGGGATGGTGGAGGAGATGCGCCACACCATCGAATCGCTGGGCGGAGAATTTCGTTTCCAGAGCCGGGTTGAGGACATCATTATTGAGAACGGACAGGCTCTTGGTGTGGTGTTGGCGAATGGCGAACACATTGCCAGCAAACATGTCGTGCTTGCCGTCGGCCACAGCGCGCGCGACACCTTTGAGATGTTGCATCGGCGCGGCGTGTACATGGAGGCCAAGCCATTCTCCATCGGCTTTCGTATCGAGCATCCGCAGTCGCTGATCGACCGCGCGCGCTTCGGTCCCAACGCGGGCAATCCGCAACTTGGGTCGGCGGATTACAAGCTGGTGCATCACGCCAGCAACGGGCGTTCGGTGTATAGTTTTTGCATGTGTCCAGGCGGCACGGTGGTGGCGGCGACTTCCGAAGAAGGGCGCGTGGTGACCAACGGCATGAGCCAGTATTCGCGCAATGAGCGCAACGCCAACAGCGGAATTGTCGTTGGCATCACGCCCGAAGATTATCCCGGCGACGTACTCGCGGGGGTCGAATTCCAGCGCAAGTGGGAAGCACGTGCATTCGAGTTGGGAGGCAAAAATTATTGCGCACCGGGACAGCGCGTCGGCGACTTTCTCGCCGGGCGAGCTTCCACTGCGTTGGGAACGGTGCACCCCTCCTATACGCCGGGCGTGACACCGACCGATCTTTCCACCGCCCTGCCGGACTACGCCATCGCCGCAATCCGCGAAGCTTTGCCCGCTTTCGACAAACAGATCAAGGGGTTCGCCATGAGCGATGCCGTGCTCACCGCCGTGGAAACACGCACCTCTTCCCCGGTGCGCATCAAGCGCGGCGAGAATTTTCAGAGCATGAACACCTTGGGGCTGTATCCGGCGGGAGAAGGCGCGGGCTATGCAGGCGGCATCCTTTCCGCTGCAGTGGATGGCATCGAAGTAGCCGAGGCGGTGGCGTTAAACATGATGTACCCGTAGGGCGGGCTCTGCCCGCCGTTAAAAAAATGTCGAGCAAAGCCCGACCTAGCGATCCTGTTAGACTAGCGATCCAGCCACAGTTTTGCTACATTCCATCCTCACCCCGATAAGAGCACACCATGACCAACTCCGATCCGTTAGAACTGGAAAAATTCAGCCAGCTTGCCCACCGTTGGTGGGACGCCAGCAGCGAGTTCAAACCGCTGCATGAGATCAATCCGCTACGCCTGGAATACATCAACCGCATCGTGCCTCTGTCCGGTAAGGTGGTGCTGGATGTTGGCTGCGGCGGCGGCATTCTGTCGGAGAGCATGGCGGGGCTGGGCGCGCAGGTCACCGGCATCGACCTTGGCGACAAGGCGCTACAAGTCGCCAAACTGCATTTACTGGAAAGCGGTAAACGAGTTGAGTACCGCAAGATCGCCGTGGAAGATTTGGCGGCGGAAAAACCCGGCTTCTACGACGTGGTAACCTGCATGGAAATGCTGGAGCATGTGCCCGACCCGGCCAGCATCGTGCATGCCTGTGCGCAACTGGTGAAGCCGGGCGGCCACGTGTTTTTCTCCACCCTCAATCGCAACCCCAAGTCTTATTTGTTCGCGGTGATCGGCGCGGAATATTTGCTGAATTTGTTGCCGCGCGGCACGCACGATTACGCCAAGTTCATCAAGCCTTCCGAGCTGGCACAGTTCTGCCGCAATGCGGGATTCAGTGTCGCGGACATCGTCGGCATGAGCTACAACCCGCTGAACAAGGTTTACTCACTAGGTAAAGACACCGACGTAAATTATCTCTTCGCCTGCCATCGTGATTGAAGCCGGTTTAATTAAAGCAATCCTATTCGACCTCGACGGCACGTTCGCAGACACTGCGCCGGATCTGGCTGCCGCACTCAACCATGTGCGCGGCCTGCATGAGCTGCCTCCACTGCCACTGGAAACCATCCGCCCGCAAGCCTCGCACGGCTCCCCCGGCCTGCTCAGACTGGGCTTCGGCATCGAGCCGGACGCGCCGAATTTCAACAAACTGCGCGAAGCATTTCTGGCGCATTACACCGCGCATATCTGCGACCACACCACGCTGTTTCCCGGCATGGCGCAATTAATTGATACGCTGGAACAGCGCGGTCTGCCGTGGGGCATCGTCACCAACAAACCACACCGTTTCACCGTGCCGCTGATGCAGGCGCTGGGCTATGCTGAACGCGCCGCCTGCCTGATTAGCGGTGATACCTGCGCGCGCGCCAAGCCCTACCCCGACCCGCTGCTCAAGGCCTGTGAGATAATGGGCATCGCCCCGAAAAACTGTATCTATCTGGGGGATGACCTGCGCGACATGGAGGCGGCACAAGCCGCAGGAATGCGTTGCATCATCGCCGGATACGGCTACATTGATGTGCAGGCCGATTTGGATAGCTGGCGTGCCGATGGTAATGTAGACTCCCCTTTGGCATTGTTAAACCACATTTAGGGCACGTTTAAGAATGCCAATTTTGAGCGTATCCGCTTTGCGGTTTGCCTACTTACCCCACTTCGTCGGCATACTGTGTGCATACCGCAATCGGCCAAAAAACCGGTGCAATTCCATTGCACCCTACGCCGCTATCCACTATGCTTGTGACCAACTTTATTCTTAACTCAAACAATAATGCCAGTCAGTATTAAGTCCCAACAGGAAATCGAAAAAATGCGCATTGCCGGTCGCTTGGCGGGCGAAGTGCTCGACTACATCACCCCCTTCGTGCAGGCCGGTATCACTACCGGCGAGCTCGACAAACTATGCCACGACTACATGGTGGATATACAGCAATGCATTCCCGCGCCGCTCAATTACGCGCCGCACGGTCATGCGCCCTATCCAAAATCCATCTGCACATCGATCAATCATCAGGTATGTCACGGTGTGCCGGGCGACAAGATACTCAAGAACGGCGACATTCTGAACATTGACGTCACCCCTATCAAGAACGGCTATCACGGTGATACCAGCCGCATGTATTATGTCGGCGAACCGTCAATCCAGGCGCGGCGTTTGTGCGAAATCACTTATCAGTCGATGTGGCGCGGCATTCGCACCGTCAAGCCCGGCGCGCATCTGGGCGACATCGGCTACGCCATCCAGAGCTTCGTCGAACCGTTGGGCTACAGCGTGGTACGCGAATTTTGTGGGCACGGTATCGGCAGTAAATTTCACGAAGAGCCGCAAGTGTTGCACTATGGCAAGCCCCACAGCGGCTTGAAGCTGGAGGCAGGTATGATCTTCACCATCGAGCCGATGATCAACGCGGGCAAGGCCGCCATCAAGCAGCTGGGTGACGGCTGGACCGTGGTGACCAAGGATCACAGCCTGTCAGCACAATGGGAACATACCATTCTGGTCACCGAATCCGGCTTTGAAGTGTTGACCCTTTCCGCCTGTTCGCCGCCAATTCCCCCACAATAAGCCCATATAATACCAATACCAAGACCGTGCAAAACGCAGTCGAAATTCGCCAGAGCCTGCGTGCGGCGCGCGCCGCGCTGCAACAGGATTTTGCGGATCATCCGCGGCCACAGCGCCAGTTGCACGCCCACGCCAAACTGGTGGACGAGCATCTGCGCATGGTATGGCAGATGCTCGCCATGCCGCCCGAACTGGCGCTAGTGGCAGTGGGCGGCTATGGGCGCGGCGAACTGTACCCCCATTCCGACATAGACCTGCTGATCCTGCTACCGCAAAGGCCGGATGATGCCTTACAACAACGCTTGCAGGAGTTGGTTGGCATATTGTGGGACATCGGGCTGGAGGTCGGCCACAGCATCCGCACCGTGGGCGATTGCATGGCCGAATCGTCGGACGTAACGGTGCAGACTAACCTGCTTGAAACGCGCCTGATCACCGGCGACCAACCGCTGTTTGTGGAAATGCACGAGACGCTAACGAACCATCTGAGTCGCCGCGCCTTCTACCTGGCCAAGGTGCAAGAGCAGGAAAAGCGCCACGCGCGTTTCATCGATACTGATTTCAACCTCGAGCCCAATCTCAAAGAAAGTCCAGGCGGGCTGCGCGATTTGCAGACCGTGCTGTGGATCAGCCGCGCCAGTGGCTTCGGCGGCACTTGGCGCAAACTCGCCGAAGCAGAACTGATCACCGCGCAAGAGGCGCGAGCCATCGCGCACCACGAAGCCCTGTTGCAAACCCTGCGCATCCGCCTGCATTACATCGCCAAGCGGCGCGAAGACCGCGTCCTGTTTGACTACCAGACCGAACTGGCAGCGCAGATGCACATCGCCGCAACGGACTCGCGCCGCGCGAGCGAACACCTGATGCAACGCTACTACCGCACCAAGCGGGCGGTATTGCTGCTCAACGCCGTACTATTGCAGAACCTGCATTCCCACCTTTTTCCGGAAGGTGTGACGGTGCGTCCGCTCAACGAACGTTTCGTGGCGCGCGATGACCTGCTCGAAGCGCGCGACGAAATGCTGTTCGAACGCGATCCTTCAGCGATCCTGGAAAGTTTTTTGCTGATGGAACAACATTCGAACCTGACCGGATTTTCCTCTCCGACCGTGCGCGCGCTGTGGCGTGCGCGGCATAAGATTGATGCAGCATTCCGGCGCGATCCCAAAAACCGCGCACTATTCATGGACATCCTGCGCCAGCCGCATGGCATTACGCACGTGCTGCGGCGCATGAGCAGGAATGGCATCCTTGGGCGTTATCTACCCGCTTTCGGTCGCATCGTAGGCCAAATGCAGCACGACCTGTTCCATGTCTACACGGTAGACGAACATATTCTGATGGTCGTGCATAACCTGCGCTGCTTCGCGCTGGATAAACACGCGCATGAATACCCGCTGTGCAGCAAACTGATGAAGGATTTCGCCCGTCCCGAAGTGTTGTATATCGCCGGGTTGTTTCATGATATCGCCAAGGGACGCGGAGGCGATCATGCGTTGAAAGGATGCGCCGATGCCGCGCGTTTTTGCAAGCAGCATGGCCTGACGCGCGAGGACAGCGAACTGGTGGTGTGGCTAGTGGAACACCATCTCAATCTTTCCGCCACCGCTCAGACACAGGATCTTTCTGATCAGGACGTGATTTCCGCTTTCGCCGAAACGATCCAGAATGACCGTTATTTGGTGGCGCTGTACCTGCTCACCGTGGCCGACATACGCGGCACCAGCCCGAAAATTTGGAATGTTTGGAAAGGCAAGTTGCTGGAAAACCTGTTTCATTCGACAAGGCGCTTCATGGTGGGCGGCAAAATCGCCGATCAGGTCGGTGAAATCCGCAGCCGCACGCGCGAACAGCTCAACCTGTACGCGATAGGCCCGGATCGTTATGAACTGCTGTGGGGGCAGTTCGACGCGCAATATTTCCTGCACCACGAACCGGATGAAATCGCCTGGCACACCCGCTTGCTGGCGCACCGCGTCAACAGCGCAATGCCTATCGTCAAGGCGCGCCTGAGCCGCGTCGGTGAAGGCATACAAGTAATGGTGTATTGCCCGGATCAGCCCTACCTGTTCGCGCGCATTTGCGGATTTTTTGCACGGATACACTACAACATCATGGAAGCCAAGATACACACCACCCAGCACGGCTACGCGCTGGACAGTTTTATGGTGATGGACGCGAACAACAACAAGACCAACTACCGCGACGTGATGAACCTCATCGAATACGAGTTGACGCAACAGCTAACCAGCACAGAAGCCCTGACCGCGCCGCACTCAGGCAGAGTAAGTCGCCAACTCAAACACTTCCCCATCACGCCTGAAGTTAGCATCACCGCCGATGAAAAAGGTCGGCACATGCTCTCCATCATCGCCGGTGACCGCCCCGGCCTGCTGGCACGCATCGCGTACGTGCTGGCGCACCACCACATCAATCTGCGCAGCGCCAAGATCAACACCTTGGGCGCTCGTGCCGAAGACACTTTCCACATTGCCGGAACCGAACTAAACCAACCGCAAGCCGTCGCCGCGTTGCGCGAGGAACTGTTGCGGCAGGTTGCCTGACCAAGATACCCATTAACAATGTCATTCCCGCGCAGGCGGGAATCCAGCAAAAAAACATTCCGCATAGCGGACAAAACCTCGATATTGTCTCTCTTTGCGAGGCTTATTCAATCAACTGGATTCCCGCCTGCGCGGGAATGACGCAAGTTTAGAGCTAACGAATAATTCCAGCACATTTAAACAGAGCATCTAACTTTTCCCGATCCGGCTGATGCACCACGCCCTTCTCGGTAATCAATGCAGTCACCAGTTCGGCGGGCGTCACATCGAACGCAGGATTGCGTATCGAAACACCCTGCGCCGCCCAGTGATAGTCGCGGAAGCCCTTGACCTCTTCGACTGAGCGCTCCTCGATGGGAATGTCCGCGCCGCTGGCGATGGACATATCTATCGTGGACAACGGGCAGGCAACGTAGAACGGGATGTTGTGGCGATGCGCCAACACCGCAACCATGTAAGTGCCGATCTTGTTCGCCACGTCGCCGTTGCTTGCCACGCGGTCGGTTCCCACCACCACTGCATCCACCTCGCCGTGCGACATCATGTAGCCCGCCATATTGTCGGTAATTAGCGTCACCGGAATATTCTCCTGCACCATTTCCCACGCGGTCAGCCGCGCACCTTGAAGAAAGGGACGGGTCTCGTCGGCAATCACGGAAATTTTCTTGCCCGCCTCCACCGCCGAACGAAACACGCCGAGCGCCGTCCCCCAACCAGCCGTCGCCAGCGCCCCAGCGTTGCAATGCGTCAACACGCGCGCGCCGTCCGCCAATAATTCCGCACCGAATGCGCCCATCCTGCGGTTAATGCGGATGTCCTCAGCGAGAATTTCATGCGCCTCGGCCAGCAGTCGTTGTGCCACGGCGGCATGACTTTGACTTTTTACACTTTCCCACACACCGCACATCCGTTTCAGCCCCCAGAACAAATTTACCGCCGTCGGACGACTTTGCGCCAGCACGGTAAAACCGGCTTCCATGCCACTGTTGAAATCAGCGGTCGAAGAATGCTGCAACCGCAAAGCCTCCAGCGCCACCCCATAAGCCGCCGCCACGCCGATGGCCGGCGCACCGCGCA
>CAYZPM010000004.1:0-139777 GCA_964480365.1 uncultured Gallionellaceae bacterium | reverse complement strand
TTTATTCCGCCGAACATTACCGGAACGTAGCGCCCGCGCCACGGCGCGGGCGAGGATTGAAACTACATTCAAAGCAAACGTGCGGTGCTTGTCCCGTGTAGCGCCCGCGCCACGGCGCGGGCGAGGATTGAAACCAATTCCTAGCTCCGCATGACGGACATTTCGGAATGTAGCGCCCGCGCCACGGCGCGGGCGAGGATTGAAACACGAACATTACCTACAACGGCGCGGGGCAAGCACGTAGCGCCCGCGCCACGGCGCGGGCGAGGATTGAAACTATCGTGTCTGTGTCTCATATGGATGTGATCAAGGTAGCGCCCGCGCCACGGCGCGGGCGAGGATTGAAACGGGTCTGAAAGTTGCGCCCGAGCATGCGATCACTTGTAGCGCCCGCGCCACGGCGCGGGCGAGGATTGAAACCTGTCGCGTAACCTTCAACCAAAAACGTTTCAGGAGTAGCGCCCGCGCCACGGCGCGGGCGAGGATTGAAACAGCTCGCGCAGGGTATTGCCGCGAACGGTTCGGCGGGTAGCGCCCGCGCCACGGCGCGGGCGAGGATTGAAACATGATTGCACTCCCCGTAACATAAGTAATGCTGTAGTAGCGCCCGCGCCACGGCGCGGGCGAGGATTGAAACCAATATTGCTGGCAATGCGGGACGTGATGCGCGCGTAGCGCCCGCGCCACGGCGCGGGCGAGGATTGAAACAACTGTATCCATTGATGGAGATCGCCGAAGCGGGTGTAGCGCCCGCGCCACGGCGCGGGCGAGGATTGAAACGCGAATGCCCCTCGGTGAATGCCTGTAATTGTGGAGTAGCGCCCGCGCCACGGCGCGGGCGAGGATTGAAACTTATATGATTGAGCCTGATTTTCAGGACAGTGGTGTAGCGCCCGCGCCACGGCGCGGGCGAGGATTGAAACTTATATGTTTGAGCCTGATTTTCAGGACAGTGGTGTAGCGCCCGCGCCACGGCGCGGGCGAGGATTGAAACATTTCGGTATCGGGTTCAAGCGTGGTTGTCGGGCGTAGCGCCCGCGCCACGGCGCGGGCGAGGATTGAAACACTGTGCCGCTGGTCTGAACTCGAACGTCGTGGCTGTAGCGCCCGCGCCACGGCGCGGGCGAGGATTGAAACTACTGACAGTGTGTTTGCCGGGATTGTGACCGCGTAGCGCCCGCGCCACGGCGCGGGCGAGGATTGAAACCCGTTAATATTCTCTGGTACATGCATGACCGGGGGTAGCGCCCGCGCCACGGCGCGGGCGAGGATTGAAACACGTTTGGCACCGCTTGCAACTGTGTCAGCAAATAGTAGCGCCCGCGCCACGGCGCGGGCGAGGATTGAAACAACACAAAGGGCAATCGAGTAGCTGCCGCTGTTCTGGACTCATCGCTTCGCTCTTAACTCCGTAGCGGATACGCCTGAGGTACGCCACTTCATGGGCCAATGCCTGAATCTTGATATCCTGTGAACGGATGATTGAAGTCTGCGAATTGATGACTTCGGTGAGCCGGACAATCTCGGCATCACGGGACGGAATTTGAGGGGGTAAAGCGTCGTCGGCGGGGGCCGGCAAATCAATTGAATTGGCTGTTTTATTCAGTGATTTCATTGGCTTGTATTGTATCATGTGCCAATCGCTAATGCACTAAAAATGCAGAGAAAACAGGAGGAAATAAGCGGTATTTTTGTACTAAACCCGCCACTGCGCAAGCGGTGCTGCACACAGCCGTTGCCAGTCTATTCCGGTGGTGAGCCAGTGCCACTGTTCTGCACTCATACGGTAGAGAGTTTCACCCGGAATGGGCCAGCGGAATCGCCCTTTGTGCAAGCGGCGGTGGCAAAGCCATACGCCCGTGCCGTCCCAGATCAGCAACTTGATGCGCGAATGGGTGCGGTTGGTAAAACCATAGGCTGTGCCATCGCATGGGGATCGTCCGTCAATTTGCTGAATCAGCACCGACAACCGATCTATGCCCCAGCGCATGTCCACAGACTCCAGAAACAGAAACACTTGGCCGGGCCCAATCATTTCAGCCACGCCCCCAGCCACTTGGCGCAAGCTTCTGCCCCAGCCATGGGCCAGCGGATGTTAATCCGGGTCGCACCGCGCTGAATATCGAATTGGATTTCCCCATCAGATGGCGGAGTATTGATCGTTTCGACCTGAACCGGCACAAGCTTGGCAGGTGCCGGTGCAACCGGAAACGTGGCATCGACAGGAAATTGCTTCATCCAGCGGCGCACCAGATTGGGGTTCACTCCATGCGCCAGCGCCACAGCAGAAACAGAAATTCCCGGTTGGCGGCACATCGTAACCAGATCAGTCTTGAATTCAATTGAATGAGTGCGGCGATGGCGTACTGGCAGAACGGTAGTCATGATAGTGTCCACTAAAAATTGGTGGACACTATGCTCCTACATCAACTATCTTAGTTCAATGTGGCAGGGTTGGACGCTTACTTGGTAACGGCGTGCGAAATCACTGCTTGCCGCTTTTCCGCCAGCAGCTCCATCAACCGCCGCTGTTCGGCAATCAACGCATCAATCTTCCCCGTCTCACGGTCGAGAAAGGAGGCGATGATTTGTTGTTCTTCGAGGGGAGGGAATGCGACACGCTCGTTAAAATGGGTATCCATTTTCTGTGATTTATATTTCCGGTAACGATATTGACATTTCCGCAAAACATGCCATCATATCGTTACCGGTAACTTAATGGTGGTAATGAAATGGAAAAGCAAATCGAAAAGACAGTTGGACGTCCTCGCAAACACAAAGACGGGGCGGCACGCGTTAAGGCTTTTCGTGCAAAAGCTGCTTATCCCGGTCATCGGTGTGATGTGTACCTTGATGAAGAGGCATTTGCCGTTTTAAAGAGATTGATGAAGCAATCCGGTCTATCAACGTCAGGAGCAATTAATTCAGTGCTGCTTGGGTCATTGAAATTGTCTGCAACAAACCAAACCGTTTCCGGTAACGTATTGTGAAATCAATCACAAAAAACGGATACAGGCTTTGACGCGTCCATCTTTGCAATCAAAGCAACTCGACGTTTTTCGTTGCGATTTTTTTGCTTGTTTCGATTGCGATTGGCAGAGTCGGGGTTTTTAGCTCGGTATTCGCGCGAGTAATTTGGGTGCAAATCGGCCCATTTCTTGGCATGCTCACTCTGGTCAGCCTTATATATATGCCGGATCAGTTTGACGTTTGGCCTGTTGCCAGCGCCGTTTGCGTTCTCTCTGGCATACTTCTGATGGGCAAGTTTTTTGATATTTAACTTGAGGACAGGGTTCGAACTTTTTATTGCAGAATTGACATAGCCTAGTTTTCATAAAACCTCCGGACATGGCGTGCCAACAATGCCTGTGGAGGTGCTCGATGAGACTCGCCCATGATGTATTATGGAACCAGGAGCGTGTAGTATGTCAGAAATTAGATTAGATGAATCTGCTTCGGTTAAACATGAAACTTCCAAATGGAGCGACTGCAGTTATTGACATAGAAAAGTTGCGGGACTACTGTTTGTCCTCGCAACACCCGGAAGGACGGCATAAGGCGCGGGTTCTTCTGTCTGCGCTTGGAATACGTGGGCTACCCCATAGAGCGTGACAAGTTACTGCTAAGGCAAGGGCTTTAATTCGACCGGGATTTAATTTGAACGCACCGCAGCTGAACGCACCGCAGCTTGAATATCGAGCGGAAGATGGTTAAGATTGGCACGGACGCTGAAGTTCGTTACGCATCAATTAGTGAATCAAGCAAGAGAAAATATCGAGAAGCGTACATCTATGCATATAGCCACTGTGTGCATATGAGTTAACTATCCAAGCTAATAGTTAATCTAGTAGTTACGTAAATGAATTTACATTCTGTGAACCGATTTCTGTAGGGGAGTTTCGCTGGCAACAATTTTAGCTGATTAACTAAAGTGTAGAGTGATAAATTACCAAAGAAAAGGGGATAAGCATGGAAAGCAAAAAATCGCCGAAGCCTTCGAGGAAGTTGTCGAAGAAGGTCAAACAAGAAATTACTTTTCAGATGGTCAATGTCCTGAATCGCTATTTGGATTCGAGGGATTATTTTGCAGTTTTGCTCTATGAGCTTGAAAGAAAAGGGCTTAAGGAAGCTTTCCTTACAAAAGAAGCTGATGCATATACATGCCCACAAAACCTGCTCTGTGCAGCTAATATCTGCCATGTTGACAATAACTGCGCTATGAATATCTGTAACGTTAATGGGGTTTGTCCAAAGGATGGACTCGAATGTCCAACAGATGGTATGGGTTGCCCAACGGATGGATGGAGTTGTCCACATGACAATTGTCCAACTGATGATGTTTGTTCAGCTGATGTATGAGGATAAGCTGTGTGAGCCGTTTCAAAATCAAATCATTGACATTATGCAACAGAGATCTCGGGATCTACGAACAAAGACGCTTTACGTCAGTAAATTCGCGAATGCATATCCAATAGATCATACAGACAGCGCCTTATTCCATAGCGTAACAGGGGCGATTGATAAAATTTCACGGGCACTTGCAATACATTTGGTGGCGGCGCAACATAGCTCCAAACCACTCAACCTAAAGGTTGTCACCTCTGGGAAAGTGTTGACTCAGCTTGTCAACCGGGGATATTTGACCGAGTTAGATCCAATCATTGAGCAGACTAAGTATGAATTCTTCGTGCAACAATTGCACCTTGAGCGGCAGAAAAATCTAGGCAGTTACGTAATGCTTGTTCTTACTTATGATTGCAATCTTAGATGCCCCTATTGTTTTCAAAATGCTCTTCGAGATTCGGATTCTCAAGCTTTAAGCTCAATGACGAGAGACCTCGTCGATATCTATTTCAATCGAACTCTCCCCAATTTTCTTGGGAGTCTGATGTCAACTTTGCATGTTACTCTATATGGGGGTGAACCATTTCTCCCTCAAACGGAAGCCGCCGTACGTAAAATATTAGAATACAGCAAATTAAGAAAATTCGAGATTTCTGCGATAACGAATGCCACGACAATTCACCAAAATTTAGATTATTTTGGGCCGGGAGTGGGTACTGTTTCTTCTGTCCAAGTCACTCTAGATGGCCCACCTGATTTGCACAACAAATCACGAATACCGGTGAATGGTGCACCGACATTTCTTACTATTTTAGAAAACATTAAATTACTAATTGAGCGCCAAGTAAAAGTTTCAATAAGAATAAATACAAGTAATGTTGTAGCGTCGAAACTGAAAGAATTAGAGCAATTACTTATAGCTCATGAAATCACGGGCAAGAAAAACGTGTCGATTTACACGCGCTCAATTCACGGAATTCATACACATGCACATGACACGAATTCTATAACACCGTATGGAGAGTGGCATTTAGTTCGGGACATGCAACGGCAGAATATTACTGCGTTAAGATCACCTCTCGATAGAGCAAGATCTGACATAACGAGTCTTGCTAATAATCCGAACAACATGATGTCAAGACGAACGAATTTTTGTATGCAAAATCGCCAATATTCTGTGGTTCTCGATCATGTAGGAAATGCATTTGGCTGTTACGAAGAGGCTGGCTATCGTGATCGAGCAATCGGGGTTGTATCCTCAGGTGGTTGTTTAGAGGTGAATGAAAGGCATACAAAGAACTTAAGTAGAACTGTGGTTAGCCATGCCCCATGCAAAAGTTGTCCTATCGGACTAGCATGTGGGGGCGGTTGCGCAGTGGCAGCGGAATCTGAGTCCGGGTCAATATTCGCTAGCCATTGCGACTCGCGCAAACAGCTTGTTGCAAAAGCTGTAATGGCTGAAGTAATTAGAGGTGGGTCGGAGTTTTATTGCTCAGGGCAACAGCCGATTCCTGATTTTACGCCCCGCGCATAGAGACAAAACATTGCCATCAATACTTATAGACGATAGGGCATCCGAAATACTCAAGCTTTGTTCCGAGCTTAGCTTTGTTGATTTCAAAAATAAATGGGGGGGGCTTGCAACCTCGCAAGGTATCGAATTGGACGCTAATGGCCCTCTTTGCGATCCAGTTGCTTTCAATGCACTGAGGGTAATTTCAGCGACAATCTTTTCAACACTATTGTCGTTTGACTTTAAGCGATTTGTCGATGAATCTCATAACTCTTTGAAAAACTATGGGCTTCAAGTTCCTGAAACAATTCAAATCACTATGTGTATAGGAGGAAAGTTCAACGCTAAGGTTGGTGACCGAGATATATTCCTTTCCTTAGATAAAATAGCGTCCAGTGAGATTCACCCGCTTTTGCTCCATGAGCTGACACATCTCAGTACACCAGCGGCGTGTTTAGAGTTTGTTCCTTCGAATTTGGATCGCCATCTAATATTGGAAGCGTTAGCGATTAAAGTTACCGCCGACCATTTCACGCTACCATTGGACAAACTTCTATATCTCCAAACACAAAATATATCCCAATGGCAACTCTCATCTCATTCTTTACTAGAAAAGTATCGTGAAGCACGCATTGCTGAGCAGCGCAAACATGACAAGTTCCATTCTACTGTATTTACAGGAATACCCTTCGATCATGGCGATGCGAGATACGGATATTTTATTGCTTATCTTCTGTTTAGGACTCATACAACATCAGACCTAAGCACACTTCTTAATAACCCCGAGTTGCTTAGATCATACTTATATCAATTTTTAGGCATTGATAGTTGACTTCTCCGATCTGGATGAGAACACTTACGCCATGTGTGCAGTGCCTGAAAATAATCTGCTGGTTTTGCATCACATTCCAGACGCAATCGCAGCCTAGTGACTGAAATCCCTTGCGGGACTTTTGCGGGACTCGGTAGTGCATCGTTGTGCGCTGTAATGCATGGTTGCAACGGCCAGCCCTAAACGCAGTTAATAAAATCAATATGTTACACCAAAAAACAATTCTACGAACCAAGGGGTCGGGCGTTCGAATCGCTCCGGGCGCACCAATAAAAATAAGGACTTACAGCTTCGCGGTTGTAAGTCCTTATTCATTTCCCTTGCTCAGGGGTAAACTAAAAAATTGCTTGGATACAAGCGTGTAGAAAATGGATTGTAATTCCGGTTGTGGTGGGTTCGAGTCCCATCGACCATCCTAGAAATACCAAGGCTTGGCAGCGATGCAGGCCTTTTTCTCGCCTAGCGCAATTCTCTCCATGTAACCGCTGTGTAACCACGTTTTATCAATACAGCAACACTCACCACGCCCACGAATAGAAAAACTGCCGGGCTATTTCAAGCGGCAGCGGTCACAAGAATGTCATAAAGTATCTTTACAATATAATCGCGTTCTTGGACGTTAAATCACCGTCGATCTGCGGCTCATTCAATATCCATCCTACACCGCAGATTATGTTGGGGCGCCGCTTCTGTCCGCCTGCAAGTAGAGTTTTGAAACATCCCTTGGGCAGTTTATACTTCATAGCTGCCATCCAGATCGTTTCGGGAGGGTGCGGACAAAGAGAACAATACGAACATGAGTGAACGCAAGCAGTTTTTTCCTCGGCAGGTCGTTGAGGCTGGAGGGAACCGGTGGGATTGGGCAATGTTACCCATGGTGCTGGCTCTATTGGTTTTGCTGGCTTATGGCGGCGGCCAGATGGCTCGCCCCTACCAGTTGGGTGAAACGCTTCCAATATCTCTTGACCCGTCAAATTTACCCTATTACTTGCTCCGTACCACGATGCGCATGTTCATCGCGCTCGGCGCGTCCATAGTATTCAGTTGTGTTTTTGCGGTTCTGGCAACAAGGTATCGTGCTGCGGAAAAAATTATGGTGCCCATTCTGGATATTCTCCAGTCGATTCCCATTCTTGGTTTTCTGTCCATCACGGTAACGGCTTTCATCGCCCTGTTTCCCGGCAGCTTACTTGGTGTCGAGTGCGCGGCGATATTCGCCATTTTTACTTCCCAAGCCTGGAACATGGCCTTCAGCGCCTATCAGGGATTTCGCACCGTTCCCGCCGAGTTGAAGGAAGCCGCGAGCGTGTTCAAACTTTCTGCTTGGCAGCAATTTTGGCGGCTGGAACTGCCCTTTGCTATGCCGGGTTTGTTGTGGAACATGATGATGTCCATGTCGGGCGGTTGGTTTTTCGTCGTCGCTTCGGAGGCCATCTCGGTTTCCAACCAGAATATCAAACTGCCGGGCATCGGCTCTTATATCGCCTTGGCCATCGAGCAGCGCGATCTGCATGCAATCGGATGGGCCATCGGCACGATGCTTATTGGTGTGATGCTTTACGATCAACTTTTCTTCCGTCCACTGCTTGCTTGGGCAGACAAGTTTCGCTTTGAGGAGTCTGGCAGCGAAACGGCCCAGAACTCATGGTTGCTGAATTGGCTGCGCCGAACCGAACGTATGCAGGGTGGCGTAGTAGCGCTCGGTAGGCTGCTGGAGCGCTCGTTCGCTGTGTTTCGGCTGCGCTATGATGGCACGTCGATTCGGGCGCGACCCCAAGTGGTTTCCACAATGCCGGAACGTATCTGGGATGCAATTATTGCCGCTATAGTTTTTTATGCCCTGTGGACTCTTATTCACTTTATTCATACCGAAGTGGGTTGGAACGAGGTTGGGCGAGTCTTCGTGCTGGGGTTCTACACTATGTCACGTGTGATCATCCTGATTGCTCTGGCGGCCCTGATCTGGATTCCGGTCGGTGTCTGGATCGGGATGAATCCGAGGCTCGCCGAACGCGCGCAGGCGACCATTCAATTTCTGGCGGCATTCCCGGCCAATTTGATGTTTCCAATTGCCGTCTTTTTACTCGTACGGTTCAGTCTCAACCCGGATATATGGCTATCACCTCTGATGATTCTCGGCACGCAGTGGTACATCTTGTTCAATGTCATTGCCGGTGCTTCCACCGTGCCGACGGAATTACGCTATGCCGCGCAGAATCTTGGATTGAGCGGCTTGCTCAAGTGGCGACGTTATCTGCTTCCGGCGATCTTTCCAAGTTTCGTTACTGGGGCCATCACAGCGTCAGGCGGGTCATGGAATGCCAGCATCGTTGCCGAATACGTGACTTGGGGCGATACAACTTTGAAAGCCCATGGCCTTGGCAGCTACATCGCCGAGATGACCGCAGTCGGTGATTTCCCCCGGATTGCCTTGGGAATTGGCGTCATGTGCATATTTGTAATGGGGTTTAATAATTTCGTCTGGCGGAGGCTCTATCGTATGACAGAAAATCGCCTGCATTTCTGAGGAAACACACAATGACTACTCCTATCGTCGAACTCAAATCTGTGGGTAAATCTTTCCGCTCGGCGGATGGCACGGCTCGATCCGTCCTTGAAGGGGTCGACTTCACTCTCAAAGAGGGGGAGATCGTGGCATTGCTGGGCCAGTCTGGATCAGGCAAGTCCACCATGTTGCGCATCATGGCCGGTCTAATTCCTGCCGACAGCGGATCGGTTCTTTATCGGGGACTTCCTCTCTATGGGCCGGCTGATGGCATCAGCATGGTGTTCCAGTCTTTTGCGTTATTCCCGTGGCTCACCGTTCAAAAGAACGTTGAACTGGGTCTGGAGGCGAAAGGAATGCTCCCCAAAGATAGAGTTCAGCGTGCCGAAGCGGCCATCGAACTGATCGGACTGTCGGGTTTTGAAGGCGCGTTGCCAAGGGAGTTGTCAGGTGGCATGCGCCAGCGGGTGGGTATCGCCCGCGCCTTGGTAATGGAACCCGATGTACTGCTGATGGACGAAGCGTTTTCGGCGCTCGATGTGTTGACCGGAGAACGCTTGCGCGAAGATATTCTTGAGCTTTGGGAAACCGGAAAGATTCCCACCAAGGCAATGCTCGTTGTCTCGCACAATATTGAGGAAGCAGTGATGATGGCAGACCGGGTTTTAGTTTTCGCCAGCGACCCGGGGCGGGTGCGAGACGAATTGCCGGTAACCCTTTCACGTCCTCGGGAAGTGGAGAGTTCGGAAGTTCGTGGTCTGATCGACAAAGTTTACGGGCTGATGACAGCGGGCACCACGCGCACGGGACGCGTTACCGGCAAGGAAATCAAATTGCAACTGGGTGACCGCTTGCCGGAAGCGGAGATTGCCCGCATGGAGGGTATACTGGAACTTCTCGCCGACGAGCCTTTTCTGGGGCGGGCAGACTTGCCTAAGCTTGCGGAGGAAACAGAGTTCGGCGATGAGGAGCTTCTCGCTGTGTCCAGCGCCCTGACTCTGCTGGGCTTTGCCCATCTTGAGCATGGCGACATCATTCTCAATCCGCTCGGCGAACAATACGTACACGCCAACAACCCCGAACGGAAGGCAATATTCGGCCAACAACTGCTGGAAAACGTACCCCTGATAGCTTATATCCGCCAAGGGCTGGTGCAAGATCCATCCGGTGACCTGCACGAGGATCTGTTTCTCAGACTGCTCCGCTTTACTTTGAATGAGGCCGACGCGATATCTGCCCTGCGCGTCGCCATCGAGTGGGGACGCTATGGCGATCTATTCGAGTACAACTTTAATACCGGCGTTCTTAATATGCCGAAAAATGAAGAAACTGCTGCGGAGTAAGTGCACTTTGGTATTCGAATATCGCGCAAAAGCGTCTTCTGTTTTTTGGGTGTTTGAATGTCCTTACTTTGCAGTATCTTTAACATAATGGCTATCATCTAAATCAACTGATCCATCTTTGTTAATTGTTCCTTCAGCTGTGCCTCTCGCTCCAGTCACTTTTATTTTGTCGCCCTCTAAAGCATAAGTGAACTCTTTAGTAAGACCGGATTTTATATAGTAAACCTTGCCGTTTCCTTTAAAGTCCAAAGTGTCATCTTTGCTTATATACTTACCTTCTAATTCTGGTTTACCTGCTCCACAAGCTACCAGCCCAATAGTTAGCAAAGCAATAATAAATTTATTCATAAATTTCTCCTTACAGTAAACAGCTCATGTTAAAACCTTATTAGGTTCCAACAACAACTGTTTTATTTTGCCGCGCGTTCAGCAGCCTGCACCGTATTTGCAACCAGCATGGTGATGGTCATCGGGCCGACGCCGCCGGGGACGGGGGTAATCCAGCCTGCGACTTCTTTGGCGCTATCGAAGTCTACGTCGCCGCATAACTTTCCATCGGGCATACGATTGATGCCTACGTCTATTACTGCGGCACCCGGTTTGATCATGTCGCCGGTGATCATCTTCGGTTTGCCGGTGGCGACAACCAGAATGTCGGCATCGCGCGTAAACTTGGCGAGGTCAACGGTTCTGGAGGTGCAGATGGTGACGGTGGCATTTTTTTGCAGCAGCATCAGCGCCATCGGCTTGCCGACGATATTGCTGCGGCCTACCACTACGGCGTGTTTCCCCTCGATTTCGACGCCGCATTTCTCCAGCAATTTCATCGCGCCGTAGGGCGTGCAGGGCGGGAGTTGCGTGTTGCCGATCACCAGCGCGCCAACGTTCATCGGATGGAAACCGTCCACATCCTTGTCCGGGCTAATGGCTTTCAGTATTTTGTCGCTGTCAATGTGCTTGGGTACAGGCAATTGCACGAGCAGGCCGTGAATTTTTGGATCGGCATTTAGTGCGGCAATTTTCTCCAGCAGCGTTGCCTCGCTGGTGTCGGTGGGCAGGACGATGTGTTCGGAGTGCAATCCCAACTCAGCGCAGGCTTTTACCTTGTTGGCGACATATACCTTGGAAGCAGGGTCCTCGCCGACGATGATAACTGCTAACCCCGGCGTGATGCCGCGCGCTTTCAAGGCATCTGCGCGCACTTTCCATTCGGCGCGAACTTCCTGCGCGATGACCTTGCCATCAATGATGCGTGCTGTCATGTTGGTTTCCTAAATTATTAAACGTGAAACTCGCGGAGCGAGTCCTTGTCCCTCTCCACCTCAGGGGGATAACCAGCGACTTGCCCGCTTGCGGGTTTAGTCGAATGGCTAGTAGTCCCATCAGAGTTGGAGAGGGGGAAACGGGCATAGCGAATCACCGTGACCGTTAGAACTGAGGTTTGTCTGCCGAGTTCTGGTAATTCTCGACCCCGGCCATGATCTCGGTGCGTGCTTCCTCGATGCCGTGCCAGCCGCCGATCTTGACCCACTTGTTGGGTTCGAGGTCTTTGTAATGTTCGAAGAAATGGGAAATCTGCTTGAGGGTGATCTCAGGTAATTCGGTGTGGCTTTTCAAGCCCCGGTACAGGGTGGAGAGCTTATCAACCGGCACGGCCAGTACCTTGGCATCCTGTCCAGCCTCATCTTCCATCCTGAGTACCGCAAGGGGGCGGCAGCGGACTACAACACCGGTGTTCAATGGCACGGGCGTGATGACAAGCACATCTACCGGGTCGCCGTCATCGGACAGCGTGTGCGGGATGTAGCCGTAGTTGCACGGATAGTGCATCGCGGTATTCATGAAACGGTCAACGAAGATTGCCCCCGATTCCTTATCCACTTCATATTTTACTGGCTCACCATGCATGGGAATCTCGATGATCACGTTGAAATCGTTAGGCAGGTTTTGCCCGGATGGAACTTTATTCAAACTCATGGTGCAAGGCCTTTAATTAAGAAAACTCGAAGGGACGAATTGTATCATTGACCTATGGTGAAATGAGAGGGAGTATCGAAGTCTGCTGAACCGCAGTGATAGACACGGACGGCATTGTCACGAATTACGTTGGCACACTGTCAGACATCAACGCAAGTGAGCCGATGCCGATATAGGGTGGGCACAAAAGCGTGCCCACCCGAGACGTAAAATTTACAGCAATGGTACGATCAGCAGCGCGACGATGTTAATGATCTTGATCAATGGGTTCACCGCAGGGCCAGCGGTGTCCTTGTAAGGGTCACCAACAGTGTCGCCGGTTACTGCTGCCTTGTGTGCCTCCGAGCCTTTACCGCCAAAGTTTCCTTCTTCGATGTATTTCTTGGCGTTATCCCATGCGCCACCGCCTGTGGTCATGGAAATTGCCACGAAGATGCCGGTAACGATGGTGCCGACCAGCACGCCGCCCAGAGCCTGTGCCCCGAGGGTCAAGCCGACTATTACTGGAACCGCAACCGGCAACAGCGACGGGATGATCATTTCTTTAATCGCAGCTTTGGTCAGCATATCCACGCAGGTGCCGTATTCAGGCTTGCCGGTACCTTCCATGATGCCGGGGATTTCCTTGAACTGGCGGCGTACTTCGACCACCACCGAACCAGCAGCGCGACCGACCGCTTCCATGCCCATGGCGGCGAAAAGGTAGGGCACCATGCCGCCAATAAACAGGCCGATAATCACCATATGGTTGGACAGATCGAAGGTCAAACCGGGGTGATTGGTGGAAAGCGCGTGGGTATAGTCTGCGAACAGCACCAATGCAGCCAGACCGGCAGAACCGATAGCATAGCCCTTGGTCACTGCCTTAGTGGTGTTGCCCACGGCATCAAGGGGGTCGGTGATGTCGCGGATAGAGTCGGGCAACCCCGCCATTTCGGCGATACCGCCGGCGTTGTCGGTAATCGGGCCGTAAGCGTCAAGCGCCACGATAATGCCAGCCATGGACAGCATAGAAGTCGCGGCGATGGCGATGCCGTACAGGCCACCCAGTGCGTAGGCGCTATAGATCGCCAGACACACAACCAGCACTGGCGCTGCGGTGGATTTCATCGACACGCCAAGACCAGCAATCACGTTGGTGCCGTGACCGGTGGTAGAGGCCTGAGCAATGTGGCGCACCGGGCCATACTCGGTGGCGGTGTAATACTCAGTGATCCACACCATTGCTCCGGTCAGAGCAAGGCCAATCAGGGAAGCCAGATAAAGGTTCATTGACGACACCAGTTTGTCGTCGATCATCACTCCATCGCCCAAAAGCCAGGTAGTTACCGGGTAGAACGAGACCACCGCCAGCAGGCCAGACACCAGCAGGCCGCGATACAGCGCGTTCATAATCTTGCCGCCTTCGCGTGCATTGACGAAGAAAGTGCCGATGATGGAGGCGATGATGGAAACTCCTCCCAGAACCAGCGGGTAGATTACAGCATTGGGGGAACCGGAAATTACCAGGCCGCCCAGTACCATGGTGGCGATGATGGTCACGGCGTAAGTTTCGAACAGATCGGCGGCCATGCCGGCGCAGTCGCCCACGTTGTCACCGACGTTGTCGGCGATCACCGCCGGGTTGCGCGGATCGTCCTCGGGAATGCCCGCTTCGACCTTACCCACCAGGTCGGCACCCACGTCTGCGCCCTTGGTGAAGATACCGCCGCCGAGACGCGCGAAGATGGAGATCAGCGAACTGCCGAAAGCCAGTCCCACCAACGAATGGGTGGCTTCGGTAGTGTCGGCGCCCATCACCATCGTCAGGAATACATAGTAGCCCGTCACGCCCAGCAGCCCCAGACCGACGACCAGCAAGCCGGTGATCGCGCCCCCCTTGAAGGCGACGTTGAGCGCAGCGTTAAGACCTTCGTTGGCAGCCTGCGCGGTGCGCACGTTGGCCCGCACCGATACGTTCATGCCGATATAGCCAGTCAGGCCAGACAGAATCGCGCCAAGGGCAAAGCCAACGGCAGTTTCCCATTTTAATGCAAACAAAATAACGATAAACAAAATCGCACCGACGATGCCGATAGTGGTGTACTGCCGGTTCAGGTAAGCTTGAGCTCCCTCCTGCACCGCCGCAGCAATTTCCCGCATCCTGTCGTTGCCTGTAGACAAACCCAAAATCCATTTAATTGAGACTGCACCATACACAAGAGCAGCTACCGCGCATAACAACGAAAATACCAAACCACCCAACATAATTTTCTCCTTATTGAGGTGAAGCAGGTTAATTTCAGATTTTGAACTCGTCCAACTTTTTTGCTACTGCTACATTCTTAAGCCGCACATACTGTGGCAGGCCATCCTTGTAAGGCGGGTAATCCTCGCCTTTGATGAGCGGAGCGAGATAGGCGCGGCATTTTTCCGTGATACCGAAACCATCCTTGCTGATGAAATTGCGCGGCATCATCTTTTCCACATTGGCCACGTTCTTGAGCTGGGCGACGCCGATTTTCCATTTGTACGGTTTGTCGGAGAGGCGAGTGATGGCTGGCATAACCGCGTTCTCGCCTTTTAAGGCTAGCTCCACTGCGGCCTTGCCAAGAGCATAGGCCTGCTCGACATCGGTTTTGGAAGCGATGTGGCGCGCGGCGCGTTGCAAGTAATCTGCTACCGCCCAGTGGAATTTATAGCCCAGAGCATCTTTCACCATGTTGGCGATAACCGGGGCAGCACCGCCCAATTGAGCATGACCGAAGGCATCGCGCAGTCCTTGGTCGGAAAGGAAATTTCCATCCTCGCCTTTTACACCTTCCGAAACGACCACAGAACAATAACCGTGCTGCTTCACCATGGCATCCACTTTGGCGATGAATTTATCCTTGTTGAAAGCAATTTCGGGGAACAAAATTACGATAGGCAACTCGCAGTTTTCATCCGAAGCCAACCCACCGGCAGCGGCGATCCAGCCTGCGTGTCTGCCCATCACTTCCACCACGAACACCTTAGTAGACGTTTTTGCCATCGAGGCTACGTCGAAGCTGGCTTCGCGCACCGATACAGCAACATATTTGGCGACCGAGCCGAAACCGGGGCAGCAGTCAGTGATGGGGAGGTCGTTATCCACGGTTTTGGGTACATGGATGGCTTGCAGCGGATAGCCAAGTTTTTCCGAGAGCTGCGAAACTTTCAAACAGGTATCTGCAGAATCGCCGCCGCCGTTGTAAAAAAAGTAACCGATGTTGTGCGCCTTGAATACTTCGATCAGTCGCTCGTATTGCAAGCGATTCTCTTCCAAGCCTTTGAGTTTGAAACGGCAGGAACCAAATGCGCCGGAGGGGGTGTGGCGTAGCGCGGCGATGGCGGTGGCGCTGTCCTTGCCGGTATCGATCAAGTCCTCAGTCAGCGCACCAATGATACCGTTGCGCCCGGCGTACACCTTGCCGATCTTGTCCTTGTGTTGGCGTGCTGTTTCGATTACACCGCAGGCCGAAGCGTTGATGACGGCGGTTACACCGCCCGACTGTGCATAAAATGCGTTCTTCTTCGCCATGATTTTTAATTATCCTCTTTTAGTATCAATAAGTCATCTTAACGCCAATTATTTAGGTAAAATTTATAGGTAAACTGACCTTTGAGGCGCAGTATGAGCCGCGTTGCTATCCCAGTATTAAAATTAATCTTGAACAAGGGCATCCACTCCAGCTTGCGCGATCAGACCATCCTGGAATGAGCGCACACCGCTGATCCCTAATCCTCCGATTACCATCCCCTCTCGCAGCAGCGGCACCCCACCCTCGGCAGGGATCACGCCGGGCAGGGCGAGATGGATCAGGCGTCCGCTCGTCACGGCATCTTCCGATGCCTTGGTCGGACGCTGGAAAGCAACGGCGGCATGCGCCTTTTGGATAGCAGTTTCTACACTGCCGAACTGGGTGTCGTGGCTGCGTTGCAGGTAGAGCAGGTGACCGCCATCGTCCACTATTGCGATGGCAACGCGCCACTCATTGCGCCGCGCTTCGCCCTCGGCTGCCATGGCAATACGCTTGGCATCATCAAGCGTAAGGATAGGCTTGCTTGCCATGTCAGTGTATTGTCAGTGCGTTGAATATACGGTCGCGGATGGCATCCACGCTGCCGATGCCGGGAATGTTGATGCAGTGCGGCGCACCAGCTTTTTTGGATTTTTCCCATGCGGCGTAATAGTCTACCAGTGGCTTGGTCTGATCGTGATAGACCTCAAGGCGTTTTTTAACCGTCTCCGCCGCATCGTCCGGGCGTTGCACCAGATCTTCGCCGGAGGCGTCATCCTTGCCTGCAACCTTGGGAGGATTGAATATTATATGATAGGTGCGCCCCGAAGCCGGATGCACGCGACGGCCATCCATACGCTGGATAATATCGGTGTCCGGAACTTCGATCTCCACCACAAAATCAATATGAATGCCTGCGTCCTTCATGGCTTGGGCTTGCGGGATGGTGCGTGGAAAACCATCGAACAGGAAACCGTTGGCGCAGTCCGCATCCTTGATGCGTTCCTTCACCAGATTGATGATGAGGTCGTCTGAAACCAGTCCGCCTGCATCCATGACCTTCTTGGCGGCGACGCCGAGCGGTGTGCCTGCCTTGACTGCGGCGCGCAGCATGTCGCCGGTGGAAATTTGCGGGATGCTGAATTTTTCCTTGATGTAATTTGCTTGTGTTCCTTTACCAGCGCCGGGTGCGCCTAGCAGTATAATTTTCATGTTTATAGCCCTTGGGTAAGTAAAGTTTCAAAAGTGTTTCTTGCTGCATGTAAATCTGCTTCCGTATCTACGCCGCAGGGTGGAGCATCTGAAGTGACAGTAACACCGATCTTGTAACCATGCCACAGCGCGCGCAATTGTTCCAGTGCCTCAATCTGTTCGATGGCAGCGGGCGCGAGCTGGCGGAAGGCGCGCAGGAAACCGGCGCGGTAGGCATAGATGCCGATGTGGCGCAGCGCGGTGAGGTTGTCCGGCAGCGCGGCTTTGTGCGCGAACACATCGCGCGGATACGGAATCGGCGCGCGGCTGAAATACAGCGCGTTTCCGTCCTTGTCCAGCACCGCCTTGACGATGTTGGGGTTACGCATCGCCGCTTCATCATGAATCGGATGGCAGGCAGTGGCGATGGCGCATTCGGGATGCTCGTGCAGGTGTTGCGCTACGGCGCGGATCAGGGTGGGAGGTATCAGCGGCTCGTCACCTTGCACGTTGACGATTATGGTGTCATCGGGCCAGTTATGCTGTTCCACCACTTCGGCGATGCGATCAGTACCGCTGGCATGGTGAGCGTGGGTCAGGCAGGCCTTGAAGCCATGTTCGTGCGCGGCGGCGATGATAGGCTGATGGTCGGTGGCGATCCAGATTTGCTGCGCGCCGCTTTTCGCTGCCTGTTCGGCAACCCGCACCACCATGGGTTTACCTGCGATGAGCAGGAGCGGCTTGCCCGGCAATCGGGTGGAGGCGAAGCGCGCCGGGATGACGACGTGGAAATTCATCGCCTGAGTTGTTCGACTTCTTCGGGTGTCATCGCGCGCGCTTCATCCGCCAGCATCACAGGGATGTCGTCCTGGATTTTAAAGGCTAGTCGATCTGCCTTGCAGATTAATTCTTGTTCGAATTTTCGATAAACCAATGGGGATTTGCACAGCGGGCAAACCAGGATTTCAAGCAGTTTGGCGTCCATTCGGGGCGATCCTTTCCAGGATGTGGTGGGTGAGTGCCGGGTCAAGTTGCGCTTCCACGCGCAGCACCCAGCATTTTTCTGTGGCGAATGCGGTGCATTTTACCGCATCTTTTTCAGTCATGAGTATTGCATTGGCATCGGCATAAGCCAAATCGCTTGGCATGTAGCGGTGATGATCCGAAAAAGGGTGGGCTTGCACCGCCAGTCCCAGGTTATTCAGGTGCGCGAAGAAGCGCTGCGGATGCCCTATCCCAGCGATGGCGTGCAGTTTCATTCCATGGAAATCGGAAGTGCGCATTATTCTGTCGGGGTTGAGCAGGTTGTAGAAAACGCTGCCTTCGAGTTGCATGCGGTATTCGCCGTTTGCAGCCGTGCCACCGTTGATGACGACCGCATCTACACCATTCAGACGTGATGGCGCTTCACGCAACGGGCCTGCGGGAAGCAGGAAGCCATTGCCGAAACGACGTATTCCATCGACAACTGCGATTTCGGCATTGCGCTGCAAACGATAATGTTGCAGGCCGTCGTCGCTGAGCAAGACATCGCATTCTGGATGGGCGCTCAATAGCGCTCGTCCGGTGGCTGGGCGGTCGCGCCCGACCCATACCGGGCACAGCCCACGCTGCGCCATCAGCACGGCCTCATCACCGACAGCGTCAGGGGCGCTGGAGGAATGAACGGCTTGCGGAAAAGTAGTTTTACCACCACCAAAGCCCCGGCTGATGATGCCGGGATGCCAGCCTTCATCAATTAGCTGTTGCGCTAGCCACAACGTGAGCGGCGTCTTGCCGCTGCCACCGACCGTGATGTTGCCCACGACGATGACGGGGACAGGCAGCTTATCACTGGACAGAATGCCGTTTCTGTAAAGTGCGCGGCGCAATGCCGCCAATAGGCGAAAAATAAAACTGACAGGCAGCAGGAAAATATGCAGCGGGGTGATGCGGTACCAGTGACGTTCCAGCCAGTGCATCCTGTTTCGATGCCGTTATTTCCGGCTGGTAGTGAAGGTAATGCGGCTGTAACCGGCCATACGCGCGGCTTCCATGATGTTGATGACTGACTGGTGGGGCGCCTTGGCATCGGCGTTGATGATAATGGTGGGGTCTTTTTGTTCGCCCGCCGCCTTACTCAGCACTTGAGCCAGCGCATCCACATCGCTGAATACAGTGACCGTGTTGTTGACGGCATAGTGCTCGGATGCATCCACCGACACATTGATCTGGTTGGATTGAGCTGCGGTCTGTTCGCCACTTGCTTGCGGCAGGTTGATCTGTAACTCGGAAAATTTGGCGTAAGTAGTGGTGACCATCATGAAAATCAGGATCACCAGTAATACGTCTATCATCGGAATTAAATTTATTTCCGGCTCTTCGCGTGTGCGTCCGCGCTGGAAGTTCATGATCTATACTTTGCGCGCGCCGTGCACAATTTCCACCAACTTGATCGCCTGCTGCTCCATCTCGATGATCAGGCTATCCACTTTGGCGCGGAAGTGGCGGTAAAAAATCATGCTGGGCACTGCGACGATCAAACCGAATGCGGTGTTATACAGTGCCACCGAAATGCCGTGCGCGAGAATCGCAGGGGTGTTGCCGACGGCGGTTTGCGCGCCGAAAATTTCGATCATACCGACTACAGTGCCGAACAGTCCGAGCAAAGGGCTGATTGAGGCTATTGTACCCAGCGTGGTGAGGAAACGTTCCAGCTCGTGCGCGGCAGTTCGTCCGGCTTCCTCAATGGAGTCTTTCATTACCTCCTGTGAGCTTTTGATATTTCTCAGCCCTGCGGCGAAGACGCATCCGAGCGGGGAGCCTTCCTCCAAGCGGGACAGCATGGCTTCACTGACACCGCGCTGTTTGAGTTCCTGCACCACCTCATTGAGCAATCCTGCAGGAGCAACGTTTTTGTTGCGCAGGAACGTCAGGCGTTCCGCGATCAAGGCGACGGCGATTACCGATGCGAAAATCAAAAACCAGATGGGCCAACCGGCGGCTTCTACAATAGCGAACACGCGACTTTTCCGATATGCTTAAATTGGACAGGCGGCACTCTATCTTGTCGCAGCTATTTGGGCAAGTTTCTTTGCTGGAATTTGTCTCTGGAATTGAGTTAACCCGGCAGGCGTAAGCGGTTATATTGGGAAGCGGGTATGGCGGGTTTCATTATCATGTTAGATATATTAGTTATGTATGTTTTGTTGTGCACAGGAACTGTGGATAACTTTGTGAATAAGAGGTATGGAGTAATTCCCAACCCCTTATCGGATAACAATTTTGTTTCGCTGCTTAATTTTTAAGCTTTATAAATTAACAATAAAAACAGCAAGATAGTGTAAATTTCCGATATGGAAGTAGGGTATATTGCGGCACAGTGGCGTATTTCCTTGAGTTGTGGATTATTGCGGGTTGTCAATATGTTTTTTAATTCGAATACACTTGAAAAAAATCGCGTATTCAGCGTACGCGAACTAAACTTTGCGGCCAAGCAATTGCTGGAAAACGGGTTACCCTTGCTGTGGGTGCGTGGCGAGATTTCCAATTTTGTCTGCGCGGCATCCGGGCACTGGTATTTTTCCCTGAAGGACGAGCAGGCGCAGGTACGCTGCGTGATGTTTCGCCACAAGAGCCAGTATCTCGACTGGCAGCCGAAAAACGGCATGCAGGTGGAAGTGTTGGCATTGGCGACTTTGTATGAGTCGCGCGGCGAATTTCAGTTGACGTTGGAGCAGATGCGTCCCGCCGGATTAGGGGCGTTGTACGAGGCGTTCGAACGACTCAAGAAAAAACTGGAAGGCGAGGGGCTGTTCGATGCGGCGCGCAAACATGCCTTGCCTTTCTTGCCGGCGCAAATCGGCATCGTCACCTCTCCGCAGGCGGCAGCGCTGCGCGATGTGCTGACTACGCTGGCGCGGCGCATGCCCGGCATCCCCGTGGTGGTGTATCCCACGCCGGTACAAGGCGAAGGCGCAGCGCAGAAAATTGCGCAGGCCATCCGTATGGCGAACGAACGAGCGGAATGCGATGTGCTGGTCGTATGCCGGGGCGGTGGCAGCATTGAAGATTTGTGGGCATTCAACGAAGAAGCGGTGGCGCGCGCCATCGTTGCCAGCGCCATTCCCGTGGTAAGCGGGGTAGGGCATGAGACCGATTTTACCATCGCCGATTTTGTTGCAGACGAACGCGCCCCGACCCCGACCGCAGCGGCGCAGCGCGTAGCTCCGGATCGTGACGCCTTGTTGAGAAGTTTGCGTGATATGGCGCAACACTTACAGCGTGCGCAGCGCAACCGTCTGCAAAACGCCATGCAGTCACTGGATTATTTACAGCGCCGTCTGGTACACCCCGCGCAGCAGTTGCAAAACAAGACTCAACAATTAGGACAACTACAACAATGCATGCAGCGCGCTTTCGCGTATGGCAAGCAACGGCAACATTGGCGTTGGCAATCATTGGGGCAGCGGCTGCGCGCTTCGTGCAGCGACTTTGCCCGCTTGCAGGACAGGCAAACAAATCTGGCGGAACGTCTGCTCATAGCGATGCGCGCGACACAAGCGCAACGATGGGTGCGTATTGAAAACGCCGCGCAAAACCTTGCCTCGCTTAATCCGCAACAAGTGCTGGCGCGCGGCTACAGCTTGGTGCAAGACACAAACGGTGTCGTGGTGTCGGATGCTGGACAGTTGGAGATCGGCGCGGAACTGCGCATCATCTTTGCGCAAGGCTGGGCGCTGACTGAGGTGAAGGAAAAGGGCTGATATGTTTTGGCGAGTTTCACATTCTAATTGTCAATCTGTGGTGAAATGATCGGTGTATCTGTATTTAGGTTAAAATCTCGCCTCGAAATTTTTCTATCCCCTGAGCTGGAAAGCGTCCGCATGAAGTTATGGAACATCTGAACAAGTCCTGCACGGGCGCATCCCGGCGTTGGCTGTGGCTGCTGCTGGCAGCGGCGGTCATTTGGTTCGGCAATATCGAATATCGCAAGTTGATCAAGCCAGATGAAGGGCGCTACGCTGAGATTTCCCGCGAGATGGTGGTGAGCGGCGATTGGGTCACGCCGCGCCTGAATGACCTGAAGTATTTCGAAAAACCCCCGTTGCAATATTGGGCGACCGCGACTGCATACGAATTATTCGGCGAGCATCAATGGACCTCGCGCCTGTGGGCCGCGCTGACCGGCTACGCCGGTATCCTGCTGGTGTGGTTCGCTGGCGCACGCCTGTTCGGATGCGCAGCAGGGCGCTATGCCGCCATGCTGCTCGGCGGAAACTTGCTGTATGCGTTGATGGGGCACGGCAACACGCTGGACATGGGGGTCACCTTTTTTATTACGCTGGGCATAGCAGGTCTGTTGCTCGGACAAGTACAGACAAACACGACAAAACGTCGTAACTGGATGTTGCTGGCTTGGGCTGCTCTGGGGTTGGCCGTGTTGAGCAAGGGCTTGATGGGTTTGGTGTTGCCGGGCGCCGCGCTGTTTATTTATGCCGTAGCGCAGCGCGATTTTTCAGTATTCAAACGCATGCACTGGTTGCCCGGTCTGGCGTTATTTTTTCTTATTACTGCCCCGTGGTTTTATCTGGTGATGAAAGCCAATCCGGAATTCTTCCAGAAATTTTTTATTTACGAACACTACACGCGTTTCACCACCAAAGATTTAGGGCGCTATCAGCCTTGGTATTACTTCGTGCCCGTCTTGATGTTCGGCATGATGCCGTGGACTGTGTTGATGTTTGATACTCTGCTTCGTACATGGAAAGACAGTTCACGCACGGACGACAAAACCTTCAACCCGGAACGCTTCCTGTTAATCTGGTCGGTGTTCATCTATCTGTTCTTCTCGGTATCCGGCTCCAAGCTGCCGCCCTATCTGCTACCGATGTTTCCGGCGCTGACGCTGCTGATGGGCAGACAACTGGTCGAAATCGACGCGCGCAGATTGTTCTGGATGATAGCCCCGATATTGCCTCTGGCGTTGGGGCTGGGGTTTGCGCCATTTTTTTCGGCGCGGATGGCGGATACGCCGCTGCAAATGCAGATGTATGGTGAATATGCCTATTGGCTGATGGCGGCGGCGCTGATCTGGTCTCTGGGTTTGATTACCGCGCTGGTATTATTGCGACGCAGTAACAAACCTGTGGCTGTGCTGGTATTGGCATTGAGTTCGCTGATGGCTATGCAACTGGGTACCTCTGGCTATAACACCATCGCGAAGGAACGCTCTGCCTACCTCATCGCCGATGCGATACGCCCCTACGTCAAGGCAGGCGAACCGTTTTATTCGGTCGCCATGTACGAACAAACTTTGCCGTTTTATTTGAAGCGCACCTTTACTCTGGTGCAGTATCAGGACGAGATGGAATTTGGTATCAAGCAGGAACCGCAGCGCTGGATACCTGACATCGCCAGCCTGGCGAAGGTTTGGCAGGTACAATCGGAGGCGCTGGCGATCATGCCGAAAGATATTTATCCGCAACTCCAGCAGCTCAATTTTGCCATGAAAATTATTTATGAAGATACTCAATACATCGTGGTGAGCAAGCCATGAATTTAATCAGCTTCGGCCTGATTTTTACTGGCGTGATGCTCAACGCCACCGCGCAGATACTGATGAAGGCGGGAACCAATGTAATTGGTCATTTTGAATTCAGCATGGAAAACATCCTGCCCATCGGGTGGAAACTGGCAACTGAGTGGCATATCATTGCCGCACTGTTTTGCTACGCATTAAGCGTGGTTATCTGGATACTCGCGCTGTCGCGTGTACCCGTGAGTATTGCTTTCCCGATGCTGTCCATGGCTTATGTGGTGAATGCTGTGGCAGCATGGTATCTGCTTGGCGAAGCCTTCAACCCGACCAAACTGGTCGGCATGGGCGTGATTATTCTGGGTGTGATTATTATTTCAAGGGCTTAAAGTCAATGCTATTCACCGAGCCGTTCGTGCTGAGCTTGTCGAAGCATCAGCCAGAATGGCGGTAGAAATTTTTAACGGATATATTTAATGAATACTTTTCTTCCTTTCTCCCGCCCAACCATAGACGAAGCCACCATCGCCGCCGTCGTTGATGTGCTGCGCTCCGGCTGGATCACCACCGGCCCCAAAGTGCAGGAATTTGAAAAGACGCTCTCCGCCTACTTCGGCGGGCGTCCGGTACGCACTTTCAACTCCGGCACCTGCACCATGGAAATCGCCTTACGCATTGCGGGTATCGGCGCAGGCGACGAAGTCATCACCACGCCGATTTCCTGGGTGGCCACCGCGAATGTAATCATTGAAGTCGGTGCCACACCGGTGTTTGCCGACATTGATCCGGTTACCCGCAACATTGATCTGGATAAGGTAGAAGCCGCCATCACTCCGCGCACCAAGGCCATCATCCCGGTGTATCTGGCGGGCAAGCCGCTGGATATGGACAGGCTTTATGCGATTGCGGGCAAACATAAACTGCGCGTAGTGGAAGATGCCGCGCAAGCTATCGGATCGAGTTGGAAGGGCAAGCCGATTGGTTCTTTCGGCGATTTCGTTTCGTTCAGCTTTCAGGCCAACAAGAACATCACCACATCCGAAGGCGGCTGTCTGGTGCTGAATAATGAAGAGGAAGCAAAGCTCGCAGAGAAATACCGGCTGCAGGGCGTCACGCGCAGCGGCTGGGACGGCATCGAAGTGGACGTGCTGGGCGGCAAGTACAATATGACAGATGTAGCCGCCGCAATTGGTTTAGGCCAGTTCGCGCAACTGAACGCCATCACCGCACAACGTCGCAAACTGGCGAGGCATTATTTCGCCACGCTGGGTAAGGATTTCGAGACACAAACCGGCGCGCAATTACCTCCCGCTGAATTCGAAAATACCAACTGGCATCTGTTTCAGATCGTGCTGCCGGAGCGCATCACTCGCGCCGAGTTCATGGCGCGCATGAAGGAATACAACATCGGCGTCGGCTTTCACTACGCCTCTATCCACCTGTTCAAACTGTATCGCGCACTGGGCTTCAAGGAAGGCATGTTCCCGGTCGCCGAGCGCGTCGGCAAGCAGATCGTTTCCTTGCCGATGTTCTATGCGATGAATGAGGCGGCTGTCGAGCGCACCTGTAAGGCGATGCGCGAAGTGCTGGCAGGGTAGGTTTGTTACGTTTGATATATCGGAATACATGATGCCAAGATTCTCACAGCGGTATGGACACACTCCTTTGGAGCGAGCCTTTCAGCGTGAATCTGTTGATGAGGCTTTACGCACAAAACTCTGGAATGTTCTCAAGGTGATAATCTGGGATCATTACAATCATAATGACTACCAAACGCGTGAAATTAGCCAACGCATTGATAGTATGCTGCAACGCTTATGGTTCCACTTCTTCAATAAAGACCTCGACAGCCTTCCTGAATTCCGGAATAGATATGAAACAGGCGGGTATGACCAACTAAAAAAATACTTTTTAGAATGTGATTGGTTCGAGGTTTACGATTTTATTGAGGCAATTTCTCTGGATTCAAGCGAATTGCTCAGCGATGAAGCGCGTGAATGGATCAATCAAGTTTTTGAGGAACAAAACGCCGCTTATCGTTTTGTCAGCAAAGAAATTGCGGAGATCACAGACCAACAGGAAATAGAAGCAATTGAGGATGGGCTAGAACACCCTGAAAAACCGGTTCGCTTACATCTTGAGGCGGCTCTACGAATGCTTAGTGACAAACAGGCACCGGATTACCGCAACTCAGTTAAGGAATCTATTTCTGCTGTTGAAGCGGCCTGTAGGCTAGTGAACGGAAATACATCTGCGACTTTAGGAGGTGCGCTCAAGAAGATTCGTAATTTACATCCTGCACTTTCCAAGGCTTTTGATCAGTTATATGGCTATACGAGTGATGCATCAGGTATACGCCATTCTCTTATTGATGACACGAACATCACATATGCAGATGCCAAGTTTATGCTGGTTGCTTGTTCTGCTTTCGTTTCTTATCTAAAAGTCTCGGCAAGCAATGTCTAGCATATCTCTTGTGTTGGTTCGGCATGGAATGTGTATAATATAGCTAACTTATACACATCATAAAAGGACGGGCTGTGCGTACTAATATCGTAATTGATGACGATTTGATGCAACAGGCATCGAACTTGTCTGGCCTGCCAACCAAACGGGAAATTGTTGAGGCGGGGTTGCGCTTGCTGGTGCAACTCAAGCAACAGGAGAAAATCCGCTCTGCGCGCGGCAAGCTGAAGTGGAGCGGGGATTTGGAAGCTTCGCGCACTGAAGAGGGGCAAGCAGGCAAGCAGCGTAGCGGCGGCTCGCACAAATGATTCTGGTTGATGCATCCGTCTGGATTGATTACTTCAACGGCGTCGCCAACACTCAAACTGACCGATTGGATGCGCTGCTTGGACAGGAGAACATTCTGATGGGTGACATCATCATGGCGGAAGTATTGCAGGGTTTCGCCAGCGATACCGATTTCAAACGAGCGCAAAACTTGCTGGCGCTGTTGCCGTTCCGGGAAATGTTGGGGCGCGAAGTGGCGCTGCAAACAGCCAAAAATTACCGGGCGCTACGCAAGCAAGGCGTGACGGTGCGCAAGACGGTGGATGTGATGATAGGCACTTTCTGCATCCTTAACAATATCCCACTGCTGCACAAAGATCGGGATTTTGATCCGATGGAAAAATGGCTGGGGTTGGTGGCGGTTAGGTAGCTGCTGATGCCATTGATCATGCCTGTCCTGAGATTGTCGAAGCGGCTGGAGTTCGCTTTGCTCACCACCAGCCTACGCCGCTAATTCAAAATCTTGCCAACCTTGATCTGTTAGGTAGATTGCAGCTCGGTAAGATGGCTAAACACTTTCTTATATCCCCGCAGCTACTAAATCATGGGCAACTCATGGTTTTGGCGCATCGTTTCAGTCACATCCTTGCCGGTTCCTCGGTAGCCGGTAAAGCGGCCGGAGGTGTCGAACATCGGTTCCCCGCTCACCATTAAATATTGCAGCGAGCCATCTTGATTGGCCCGGCTGTAGACGAAATCCAGAAAGGGTCGTCTGGCGGCCAGGTTAGCCTCCAGAATTTCTCGCTCGCCCTCATTCCAGCGCGCTCCCTGATCATCCCGTGTATTGTCCAGCGCGTCGTCAACCCGGATTCCGAGCATTTCGAGTACCGGGCCGTAAACTTTGGTGAAATGCCCGTTTGCGTCCTGTTCCCAATACCAGTCGGACGATAGCTCTGTCAGGCGGCGAAAACACGCTTCGCTTTCACGTAATTCGGCGGTACGTTTCAGCACATCTTGTTCCAGCATTTGGTTGTAATGTTCCAGCACTTGGTTGGTATGTTTGAGTTTTTTGTACAACAGCCGCACTTCCAGCATGTTATGGATACGCGTTTGTGCTTCGACCAGATCAAACGGTTTGGAAACAAAATCTTTCGCGCCGGCGGCGAACGCACGCAGCTTATGATCCGGTTGGGCGGTGATCACGAGTACGGGAAGGTAGCCATCCGTTCCTATTTCCTTCAGGCCTTCCATCACCTGGAAGCCATCCATGCCGGGCATCTGTAGATCGAGCAGGATCAGATCGTAGCGACTTTTGCGATGCAGATCGCAGACCGCATAGGGATCATTTGTCGACGCGATGCACGCATAACCGACATCTCGCAGCATTTCCCCCAGCAGAAGGACATTGGATTGCTGATCGTCAACGATCAGAATGCTGGCGTTAAGAATTTCTTGGTCGCTAATCATCGTATTTGCCTGCTTTCATTTTCATTAAGATTCAGTCCTGTGAGGACACGTTGCATCAACTACCGCCATCGCCAACGGGTCGGTGTGTGTTGCAATGCAATAGTCGTTCTTGCCTTTGCGCTTGGCCTCATACAAGGCTAGATCCGCGTTCTTCATCAGCGTCTCCGCATCCTCGCCATGCGTGGGATAAATACCGACACCTGCGCTGGCAGTCATGCTCACGCTACGGCCTTGAATGCCATAGGGTTGTGATACGGCCTGTATCACTTTTGACACTGGCTTGTCCACACCGTCGCCATGATTTAATTCCCACAACACAATCACGAATTCGTCTCCTCCCAAGCGCGCAACCGTGTCCTCTTGACGCACCGCAGCCACCAGACGAGCGGCGATCATACTCAGCAGTGTGTCGCCCACTGCGTGACCCAAGGTGTCATTGATCTGCTTAAACCCATCCAAATCCAAATATATTACCGCCATATCGTGCTTGTTCCTGTGCGCATGGGCTATGGCAGATGAAAGCCTGTCCATTAAAAGCCGCCTATTCGGCAGCCCGGTCAGCGAATCATGCAGAGCCATGGATTCCAGCATCTTGTTGGAATCTTCGAGTTTTGCGTACAACAACCGCACTTCCAGCATGTTATGGATACGTGTCTTGATTTCCATCATATCAAACGGTTTGCTGATGAAGTCTTTCGCGCCAGATCCCAGCGCTAGTTGCTTGTGGATCGAATGGGCCGTGATCACGAGTATCGGAACATAGCCGTCGATTTCGACTTCTTTCAGGCCTTCCATTACCTGAAAGCCATTCATGCCGGGCATTTGCAGGTCGAGCAGAATCAGGTCGTAGTGGTTGTCGCGATGCAGAGTGCAGACGGCACGCGGATCCATCGTCGATGTAACATGCAGATAACCGGCTTTACGCAGCATTTTCTCCAGCAATTGCACATTGGTTTCCATATCGTCTACGATAAGAATGCTGGCGCTAAGAATTTCCTGGTCGCTAATCATCGCATTTGCCTGCTTTCATTTCTGCTATTTAGAAACCATGTGTGCATCTCGCCCTTGCCCTTGACATTGATGGTGCCACGCTGTTCAAGCATGAACGTCTCACTCAACCGCAGCCGGGTAGTATCTGTTATCTGAATTCGTCCGGGCACGCCATGGGATTCCATCCGGCTGGCAGTGTTCACCGTATCTCCCCATAGGTCATAAAGGAATTTGCTCTTGCCGATGACGCCTGCCACTACTGACCCGGTCTCGATGCCGATGCGCACCTTCAGCTTGTGGCCTGTTTGCTCATTGAAGCGATCCATTGCCTCGATCATGTCCAACGCCATGTGCGCCGCACGGAGGGCGTGATCCGCCACAGGAACCGGTAGTCCCGCAGCAGCCATGTAGGCATCACCGATAGTCTTGATCTTCTCAAGGCCACGGTTGTCGGCGATGCTGTCAAAGCGGGTGAATATATCATTGAGCACAGCCACCAGAACTTCAGCGCTCACGCCCTCAGAAAACTTCGTGAACTCCACTATGTCTGCGAACAACACCGTCACCTCATCGAAACTATCGGCGATGACTTCGGTGAAGCTATCGACCATAACTTCTGGACGCCCTTTCAAGCGTTCTGCAATTGAATAAGGCAGCACGTTTAGCAGCAATCGCTCCGATACCTTTTTTTCCGCCAAGACTTGATCGTAGAGTTTCTTCATTTCCAAATGCAGTAAGCGGACTTCGAGCATGTTGTAAACCCGGATTAATACCTCTGCGAGATCGAACGGTTTGCTAACGAAATCCCTCGCCCCTGCTTTCAGCGCGCGCAGCTTGTGAGCGGGTTGAGCGGTAATCACGAGGACAGGAAGATAGCCGTCCGTTTCAATTTCTTTCAATCTTTCCATCACTTGGAATCCGTCCATGCCGGGCATCTGGAGATCGAGCATGATCAAGTCGTAGCGGTTCTTGCGATGAAGCTCACAGACCTCGCTCGAATCCATCGTGGACGTAAAGCCATCATAGCCGACGCCACGAAGCATGCGCTCGATCAGAACGATATTGGCTTCCAGATCGTCGACGATCAGGATTTTCCCGTGAAAAATGTCAGATGAACTTATCATGATAATCGTAGTGTCTTATTCGCTCATAACAGGTGTTTTTCCTGCAAATTCCAGTGCTACATCCAGCGCCTCCATGAGCTCATTGACCTTGATGGGTTTGGTTATATAGCCGAAGAACCCCGCCTTTAGTCCCCTCTCAACATCAAGCGGCATCGCGTTGGCACTGACAGCAATGACAGGGATGTGTGCCGTGGTCGAGTCTGCGCGTAGTATTTTCATGGCCTCGAAACCGTTGATGCCGGGCAGATTGATGTCCATCAGGATCACATCCGGCTGGGATGCGCGCGCAATCTCGATCCCGCTATTTCCGTTTACAGCAGTCAATAGGCTAATATCGGGGTGACGCGCGATGATCTGCTCGACCAGTTTCATGTTTGCCGGGTTATCCTCTACATAGAGTACGGAATGTAGCCTTTCCCCGCGAGGCACATGTGGTTGAGCCAACGCCACTGTATCGCCTCCAGTCATGGGAAGAAGCGGTTCAGCAACCGAGCTGAGTTCGAACCAGAACACGCTTCCCACACCGACGGTGCTTTCCACACCGATGATGCCCCCCATCAGTTCGACCAGTCGCTTTGCCACCACTAGGCCGATGCCTGTGCCTTCTTCGCCGCCAGCCTCCTGTCCGAGACGATTGAACGGCTGAAAAAGTTGTGCCATCTGCTCCGGATACAGTCCCGCACCGGTGTCCATGATGCTTACGCGAGTACGTTCCGACGTGCTCTCGGTGCATTTCACCTCGACCGTTCCCTGCTTGATGTTGTATTTGATCGCGTTGGAAAGCAGGTTGATGAGAATCTGTTTCAACCGGGTTCGATCAGCGCGGACAAAGCAAGTGATGTCGAATTTTGGAAAGGTCAATTTTATGTTGCGCTGTTGCGCTTGCGGTTCAATCATTGCCTGGCATTCGAGCATGACTTCGGCCAGCGACACAGGTTCCTCCGACAGCGGCACCTGTCTGGACTCGACCTTGGCGAGATCGAGGATCTCGTTGATCAACTTCAGTAAATGCCATCCAGCCTGAAGAATCTGGGCTATGCTTTCCTTCTGGGACGGCGTTGCCGGTGGAGAATCGGACTCCATAAGCTGGGCGAAACCGAGGATGGCATTGAGCGGGCTGCGCAGCTCATGGCTCATGCTGGAAAGAAAGTCCGATTTGGCAAGGTTGGCTTTTTCCGCCACAGAGGTGGCGCTCTCCAGTTCAATATTTTTTTCCTGCAACACCAAATCCAGGCGTTTACGTTCGGTGACGTCACGCGCAGCAGCGAACACGCCCTGTAGTCTCCTGTCTCGGTCATAGAAGGTCATCGCGTTGTAGGAAACCACGGTTTCCTTGCCATCTCTGGCGCGCGCGGTGAGTTCGTAGTTGGAGACCTTCTTCTCGCTTAGCACCAGCTTGATGGCTGCCTCGGCCAGTTCTGGGTCGGTGAAGTAATTCTTGAACGGCGCGCCGATCAGTTCGTCACGCGTACATCCGGTGAGTGCTTCCATCTGCTTGTTGACATCGGAAATGATGCCAGATGGATCGGTGGTCATGATCGCGTCAAGGTTGGACTCGATCAGCGAGCGCGTGTAGAACTGCTGGTCGCGCAGCCGCTGGTCGAGCAGCTTCTGTTCGGCTTCGACCTGCTTGCGCGCTGTGTTGTCGGTGCCGATCAGCAGGTAACCGATGATGGCATCCTGTGCGTCGCGTAGAGCCGTGACCGACACGACCGCAGGGAAGCGGCTGCCATCCTTACGGATATATGTCAACTCGTAAATATCCTCGATGCCGCGCGAGGCCTTGAACACCAAGGCCTCGAAGCCCGGTGTAATCGGGGTTCCGAGTTCGACGCTCAACGCCTTGGCGCGCGCGATCACTTCCTGCGGATCGGAAATATCAGCTGGGGTGATCTTGTTCATCACGTCGGCTGCTGTGTAGCCCAGCATGCGTTCCGCACCGACGTTGAAAATCTGAATCACGCCCTTCGCGTCCGTGGCGATACTGGAGAAGTTGGCACTGTTGAAAATCGCGCTCTGCAAGGCTCCCGCCTTGAGTAGTGCTTCCTCCGCCTGTTTGCGCGCGGTGTTGTCGGTACCGATCAGCAGATAGCCGATGATGGTGTTTTCATCGTCGCGTAGCGCAGTGACCGAAACGATGGCCGGGAAGCGGCTACCGTCCTTGCGGATGTAGGTCAATTCGTAAATATCCTCGATGCCGCGCGAGGCCTTGAACACCAAGGCCTCGAAGCCCGGTGTAATCGGGGTTCCGAGTTCGACGCTCAAGGCTTCCGCGCGCGCGATTACTTCCTGCGGATCGGAAATCTCGGCTGGGGTGATCTTGTTCATCACGTCGGCGGCTGTGTAGCCCAGCATGCGCTCGGCTCCCACGTTGAAAATCTGAATTACGCCTTTCGCGTCAGTGGCGATACTCGAAAAATTGGCGCTGTCAAAAATCGCTTTCTGCAAGGCACCCGCCTTGAGCAGTGCCTCTTCCGCCTGCTTGCGCGCGGTGTTGTCCGTACCGATCAGCAGATAGCCGATGATGGCGTCCTGATCGTCGCGTAGCGCAGTGACCGACACGATGGCCGGGAAGCGGCTGCCGTCCTTGCGGATATAGGTCAATTCGTAAATATCTTCGATGCCGCGCGAGGCCTTGAACACCAATGCCTCGAAGCCCGGTGTAATCGGGGTTCCGAGTTCGACGCTCAACGCTTCCGCGCGTGCGATTACTTCCTGCGGATCAGAAATTTCGGCTGGGGTAATCTTGTTCATTACGTCGGCGGCCGCGTAGCCCAGCATGCGTTCCGCGCCAATGTTGAAAATCTGAATCACGCCCTTCGCGTCCGTCGCGATACTGGAGAAGTTGGCACTGTTGAAAATCGCGCTCTGCAAGGCTCCCGCCTTGAGTAGTGCTTCCTCCGCCTGTTTGCGAGCGGTGTTGTCCGTACCAATCAGCAGATAACCGATGATGGTGTTTTCATCGTCGCGCAGCGCGGTGACCGAAACGATGGCCGGGAAGCGGCTACCGTCCTTGCGGATGTAGGTTAATTCGTAAATATCCTCGATGCCGCGCGAGGCCTTGAACACCAATGCCTCGAAGCCGGGTGTAATCGGGGTTCCGAGCTCGACGCTCAATGCTTCCGCGCGTGCGATCACTTCCTGTGGATCGGAAATCTCGGCTGGGGTGATCTTGTTCATCACGTCGGCCGCCGCGTAGCCCAGCATGCGCTCGGCTCCCACGTTGAAAATCTGAATTACGCCTTTCGCGTCAGTGGCGATACTCGAAAAATTGGCGCTGTCGAAAATTGCTTTCTGCAAAGCTCCCGCCTTGAGCAGTGCCTCTTCCGCCTGTTTGCGAGCGGTGTTGTCGGTACCGATCAGCAAATAACCGATGATGGAGTCCTGATCGTCGCGTAGCGCCGTGACCGACACGACTGCCGGGAAACGGCTGCCATCCTTACGGATGTAGGTCAGCTCGTAAATATCTTCGATGCCGCGTGATGCTTTGAACACCAAGGCCTCGAAGCCCGGCGCAATCTGGGTTTCGAGTTCTGCGCTTAGTGCTTTCGCGCGCGCGATTACTTCCTGTGGATCGGAAATCTCGGCCGGGGTGATCTTGTTCATCACATCGGCCGCCGCGTAGCCCAGCATGCGCTCGGCTCCCACGTTGAAAATCTGAATTACGCCTTTCGCGTCAGTGGCGATACTCGAAAAATTGGCGCTGTCGAAAATTGCTTTCTGCAAAGCTCCCGCCTTGAGCAGCGCTTCTTCCGCCTGTTTGCGCGCGGTGTTGTCTGTGCCGATCAGCAAATAACCGATGATGGCGTCTTGATCGTCGCGTAGCGCGGTGACCGACACGACTGCCGGGAAACGGCTGCCGTCCTTGCGGATGTAGGTCAATTCGTAAATATCTTCGATGCCGCGTGATGCTTTGAACACCAAGGCCTCGAAGCCAGGTGTAATCGGGGTTCCGAGTTCGACGCTCAACGCCTTGGCGCGCGCGATCACTTCCTGCGGATCGGAAATGTCGGCCGGGGTGATCTTGTTCATCACGTCGGCAGCAGTGTAGCCCAGCATGCGTTCCGCGCCGACATTGAAAATCTGAATCACGCCTTTTGCGTCAGTGGCGATACTCGAAAAATTGGCGCTGTTGAAAATTGCGCTCTGCAAGGCTCCTGCCTTGAGTAGTGCTTCCTCCGCCTGTTTGCGAGCGGTGTTGTCCGTACCGATCAGCAGATAGCCGATGATAGAATCTTGATTGTCACGCAGCGCGGTTACTGATACCACCGCCGGGAAGCGGCTGCCGTCCTTGCGGATGTAGGTCAGCTCGTAAATATCTTCGATGCCGCGCGATGCCTTGAACACCAAGGCCTCGAAGCCGGGTGTAATCGGGGTCCCGAGTTCGACGCTCAAGGCTTCAGCGCGCGCGATCACTTCCTGTGGATCGGAAATCTCGGCTGGGGTGATTTTGTTCATCACGTCGGTCGCCGTGTAGCCCAGCATGCGTTCCGCGCCGACGTTGAAAATTTGAATCACGCCCTTCGCGTCAGTGGCGATACTGGAGAAATTGGCGCTGTTGAAAATCGCGCGCTGCAAAGCCCCCGCCTTGAGCAGCGTATCTTCCGCCGTGCCTGCGGCTGGGTTGAGAATGGCGGGATCGCGAATTTCTATTAACATGGCTTGCCTTCGTATAAATCGTAAAATGGTCTGGCGACATAGCTCGCTGTAGGGTGGGGTCGTCTTTTAACCAGTGTAAGGATACGTTGAGGGTATCCCCGCTGTTGCGCAGCGACCCTTTCGCTGTGTCCATTTAGCCGGCAGAGGTTTTTTCCTGCCATGTTGCATCATGGTGATTAATTCTGCCGTTCACCGTGCGTTACCACACATATAGCCTCAGAGTAGCGGGGCAATGTCACGGTGATCGTGGTCTGGTTTTCAGGGTCAGAAACTGCCATCGAAATCGTTCCGTTTTGCGCCTCTGCGAACACTTTGGCTGAATACGTTCCAAGACCTGTTCCGCCTTTCTTACCGTATGTGACAAACTTCTCGAAGAAGCGCTCGCGAATCTCGGCAGGAACTGTCCCCTTGTTCTGAATCACAATGCGCAGTGGAGTTTCATCAATCAGGGTTACCTCAACTCGACCCTTTTCGGGAGCCGCCTCGCAGGCATTCTTGATCAGGTTCTGGAACAAGGAATAGCAGAACATGGCATCACCCAAGGCAATCGGCACCTCCTCTCCGACCGGCATATCCGTATCGATGGCGATAATGATGTGCTTTTCGGCGAAAATCGTGCGCAAAATTTTGACAATGCGGCGCAGGACGTCGCCGATATTGACCGGCTTGGCGTCAAGCTTGAAGCGTCCGGTTTCGATCTTGAATATTTCCGAGGACAGATTGATCATGTCGAGTACCTGCAACGCGGCTTCTTCGGCCATGCACAGTTGCCTGACTTGCTTGTGGTTCATCGAGTCGTCGTCCGCCAGAGATTGCACCAGCCCGATCACACCGGCCAGTGATCCTTTCATGTCATGGCGCGTAATGTGTTCTACATCCTCGCGCAGGCGCGCCAACTCCAGCATGCCATCGTAATCGGCCTGCAATTGCTTGTGCACTTCGACGTAGCGCATAAAATTTCGCACACGCAGCTTGAGCACATCGGGATCGATGGGTTTGGTGACGAAATCCACCGCACCCAGTTCCAAACCCTTGAGTCGCGCGTCTTCGCCGGTCATGGCGGTGACAAAGATCACGGGAATGGAGGCAGACGTTGGATGCTCGCGCATGCGCCGGGCCACTTCAAAGCCATCCATGTTTGGCATCATGATGTCGAGCAGCACCAGATCAGGAGGGTTATTCGATTGACTTATATCCAGAGCTTTCTCTCCGTTATGCGCGATACGTACACGATATTCGCCCTCGAACAGGTGCGAGAGCAGGAGCAGATTGTCTGGCGTGTCGTCGACAATAAGAATTGTCGGACGCAGCAATTTCTGTGCATCTTTGGCGACCGTCTCGACGGTGACGGCCCAAGGTGCTGGAACAGATCCCGCACGAACAGGCGAACTTAATCGAAGTCGCGACGTCAGCATTTTTTCAACGCGCGTGGCTAGACGATCTGCGGTATAAGGCTTGACCAGCAGGTCGCTCACGCCGCTGGTGATGGCATCCTCGACGCGCCTCCGATCTGCTTCGGCGGTAATCATGATGAAGGGCAGATGCGACAGGCTCTCGTCGGCGCGTATCGCCTTGAGCAGTTCGAGTCCCGTCATGACCGGCATGTTCCAGTCGGAAAGCACGATGTCAACGCGCTTATCTTTTAGCATACGCAGAGCCTCGGCGCCGTTGTTGGCCGTCACGATGTTTTTTGCCCCCATCGAACGTAGTTGGCTCGATGTAACATTTCGCATGGCCTCAAAGTCGTCGACGACGAGAAATACTGTCTGCTTGTCGATCATGTCCTGTCTTTCGCGTGTTATACGACGCCGGTCTGCGTCAGATAGTCCTTCTTCCTGTCCATGTCCGCATCGGAATCAACAAAACGCCGGGCGATGGCGCGGAATTCTTCCTGAATATCGACGAAGGCGTCGAACATGTCGGCATCGAAATGCGTGCCCCGACCCTCGATCATGATCTGCACCGCCTTTTCATGTGGCATGCCTTCCTTGTACACGCGGCGGCTGATCAGGGCATCGTAAACGTCAGCCACCGCCATCAGGCGCGCCGGAATCGGGATGTCGTCGCCGGCGAGTCCATGCGGATAGCCGCTGCCATCCCACTTTTCCTGGTGCGAGAGGGCGATGGTCTTGGCGAAGGAAAGAAAATCGACGTTGGTGCCAAGTGCTTTCTCGGCGTGCACAATGGCGTCGTACCCCAAGGTGGTGTGCGTCTTCATGATCTCGAACTCATGGGGTTCGAAGCGGCCCGGCTTCAACAGGATGCGGTCGGGAATGCCTACCTTGCCGATGTCGTGCAGCGGCGCCGATTTGAACAACATGTTGATGTTGGGTTCCGTCAGGAACCAGCCGAAGCGCGGATGGTCGCGCAGTCTCTCTGCCAGCGCTTTGACGTAGTATTGCGTGCGGCGGATGTGGTTGCCGGTGTCAGAGTCGCGCGTCTCTGCCAGCGAGGCCATGACGAGGATCGTCACGTCCTGAATCGCCATCACTTCGCGCGTGCGCTTGTCCACCTCAAGTTCAAGAAAGTCGTTTTGGTTGCGTAGGAAGTCGGCCATGGCCTTGAGCGCCAGATGGTTTTTCACGCGCGCCATGACAATGGGTGGACTGATTGGCTTGGTGATGTAGTCGACCGCGCCGAGTTCCAACCCTCTCTTTTCGTCCTCCGCTTCAGTCTTGGCGGTAAGGAAGATCACCGGGATGTTCATCGTCTCGGGGTTGTGTTTGAGCCGCTGGCACACGTCATAGCCATCCATGCCTGGCATCATGATGTCGAGCAGAATCAGGTCTGGGGGCGAGTCTGATGTCGCGATCTTCAGTGCTTTTTCCCCACTATTAGCAATTTTTACTTTGTAGTCGTCCTTAAGCAGGCCGTTCATCAGGGCCAGGTTATCCGGCGTATCGTCGACCACAAGTACCGTGGCCTTTTTGATCAATTCGATTTCGTCCATGGATATTCCTTTCGCGCATAACATACGGTGGCGAGCCTTAACGCTGCGTTTGTTCCTGCAGAATTTTCTGTTCCAACTGTGCGATGAGATTGTCAGGCGGTGTTGTCAGCCCGTCGGGCGCATCATCGGCCTGCTTGCGAGCACGGTGTTCCTTGATCGCAACATCGAGCTTGTCCGCAAACTGTTGCAGGCCGGTAACGCTGACTTTGCCGGAAACGCCCTTTAGTGTGAAAGCGAGCCGTTCTGCGGTGTCCCAATCGTTTTGATCGCGCAGGAAGTCAGCCATGGCTTTGAGGGCGAGATGGTTCTTCACTCGCGCCATGACAATGGGTGGGCTGATCGGCTTGGTGATGTAGTCAATCGCGCCGAGTTCCAACCCCCTCTTCTCATCCTCCATTTCAATCTTGGCGGTGACGAAGATCACCGGAATATTCATTGTTTTGGGATCGCGCTTGAGTCGCTGGCACACTTCATAGCCGTCCATGCCGGGCATCATGATGTCGAGCAGGATAAGATCAAGTGGCAAGCCAGATGCCGCGATCTTCAGCGCCGCCTCGCCACCGTTGGCAACTTTCACCTTGTAGTCGTCCTTGAACAGGTTGCTCATCAGGGCCAGACTATCCGGCGTATCGTCGACCACCAGTATCGTGGCTTTTTTGGTGTAACCGAGTGCGTCCATGGGAATTCCTTTCAAGTAGATGTTGCGGTGGCGATTCTCAACGCTACGAGAGCCGCCTCGAAGTCGAATGAACGGATGCTGTCTTCGATCTTGCGATAGTGGTTGTGGAAGGCTGCGTTTAGCAGATCCGCATTCGCATCCAGCACGTCACCCGCCTCCGCATCGTCGTCGGCGAGCAAGGCCACCAGCTTGTCACAGACCGACTTGAGTTTTCCAGGGTCGACCGTGATAGCTGCCTTGCCTCGTTCCTCAGGCAGCTTCTGTTCAAGTTGTGCGATGAGATTTTTTAACAAATTTTTTAGTGCGTTGAGCAGACCATTGAGTTCATCGCGCGGACGGTGTCCCTTGATCGCTGCCTCAATTATTTCCGCCAACTGTTGCAAGCCGGTTGCGCCGATATTGCCGGAAACGCCCTTTAGCGTGTGGGCGAGCCGTTCGGCAGCGTCCCAGTCATTGCTATCCAGCGCCTTGAGGATTTCCGCCGTTGCGGATTTCTGTCCAGAGACAAACTTGCGCAGCATCGATATATAGAGTGGTTTCTTGCCAAGTACGCGGTGCAGGCCATTGACCATGTCCAGCCCCTTGATGTCGAAGGGCAGGGCGGTATCTTGTGCCAATTGCGGCTTTACCCCTGCCGCAGCATGCCGTGGCTTGATCCATTTCAGCAGCGCCTTCCACAAATCTTCGGGTTCGATCGGCTTGACGACATGATCGTTCATGCCCGCCGCCATGCAGCGGTCACGGTCGCCCTGCATGGCGTTGGCGGTCATCGCCACCACCGGAAGATCCTTGAAGCGTTCTTCCTTGCGGATTTCCTGAGTCGCCGTCACGCCGTCCATCACCGGCATCTGCATGTCCATCAGCACGATGTCGTAATCGGCAGTCCTCACCTTCTCCAGAGCAATCTGGCCATTTTCGGCCAAATCAACGACGAAGCCGGCATCGCGCAGTAGTTCGGTTGCCACTTCCTGATTGAGATCGTTGTCCTCCACAAGCAGAATGCGAGCGCCCTTAATGGTGACGAGTTGCTCGAAGGTGCTGGTGGGCTCGTCCACAGTGGTGCGCGCGCCATCGACGACGCCCCCAAGAATGCGTACCACGCTGTCGAACAGCACCGAGGCATTGACCGGCTTGATCAGCACATCCTCGAAGCCAGATTCCTCTGCGCCCTTAATGACTTCCTCGCGGCCATAAGCGGTCACCATCATCATGTGCGGCATGCGGCTGAGCGGAAGCTCCCTTAGCCGCTTGGCCGTCTCGATGCCATTCATCCCCGGCATTTGCCAATCGATAAATACGATTTCGTAGGGAGTGCCCTCTGCCTCTGCTCGATCCACGGTGCCGATGGCCGCTGTGCCCGACTCGGCCTGGTCGACCTTGAAGCTCATGCTGCCGAGCATGTCGCCCAGCACCAGGCGGGCATTCACGTTGTCGTCTACCACCAGCACGCGCTTGCCCTGCAGGTCGCCCGCCAGCGCCAGCCTGCTCTGCTGACCGACGCCCCTGCCGAGGCGAGCAGTGAACCAGAAAGTGCTGCCTTTGCCGGGTTCGCTGACTACGCCAACCTCTCCGCCCATCAGTTCGGCCAGCTTCTTGGAAATGACCAGACCGAGGCCGGTGCCGCCAAATTTGCGGGTGGTCGAGGTATCGGCTTGCGAAAAGCTCTGGAACAACCGTCCCATCTGCTCCTCCGTCAGGCCGATGCCTGTATCGCGCACGGCGCAGTAGATCAGCACATCCTTGTCGGTCTGCTCCTTGAGACGGATGACGATGTCGATCTCGCCCTGCTCGGTGAACTTGACGGCATTGTTGCTGTAGTTGATAAAAATCTGCCCCAGCCGCAGCGGATCGCCGATCAGATTTGGCGGTACATTCTTATCTACGTCGAAGACCAGCTCCAACCCCTTGGTGGAGGTCTTCTCGGCGAGAAGGTTGGCAACATTGTCGAGCACTTTTTCCAGTTCGAACTCGGTGTGCTCGACCGTCAGCTTGCCCGCCTCGATTTTCGAGAGGTCGAGAATATCGTTAATGATGCCGAGCAGATGTTGGCCGGAACCCTTGATCTTCTTGATGTAGTCGCGCTGACGCGGCGTCAGTTCTGTCTTCAGCGCCAAGTAGGACATGCCGATGATGGCGTTCATCGGTGTGCGGATCTCGTGGCTCATATTGGAGAGGAAATCCGATTTGGCGAGGTTGGCTTTTTCAGCCACGATCTTGGCACTCTCCAGCTCAGTGTTCCTATCCTGCAACACCTGGCCCAAGCGATTATGCTCTTTGTACAACAGTCGTACTTCAAGCATATTGTGAATACGCGTTTTCACTTCAAGAACATCGAATGGCTTGCTCACGAAATCCATCGCGCCTGCTTCAAGCGCACGCAGTTTGTAATCCGGCTGCGCGGTGATCACGATGACCGGAAGGTAGTCATCCGGTTCAATTTCCTTCAGTCCTTCCATCACCTGAAATCCGTCCATGCCGGGCATCTGAAGATCGAGCAGAATCAAGTCATATTTGTTCTTGAGGTGAAGCTCGCAGACCTCGCCAGAATTCATCGTTGTCGAGATAGAAACATAACCCGCTCCGCGCAGAATTTTTTCCAAAAGCTGCACATTAGCTTCCATATCGTCGACGATCAGCACGTTCGCGTTAAGAATGTCGGATGCATTAATCATTAAATTCGAACCTGTATTATCTGCATGGTGGGATAAATTGAATCAGTGGATGAATTCTGAGCCGCCATGTTTCATCATGAGGATTAAGTCTGCCGTTCTCAGTACGGTGCCGCACATAACCAGCCACTTGGTTGTCGTTTTTTGACAACCTAGTGGAATGGCTATGCAAAGCTAACCAGTTGGCATCCTAAGACTGACGTTTCAAGCGATGAAGTTGAGTCGTACTCGTTACAGAAAAAATTTGCGGCCAGAAATTGATGCAGGGAAAGAGACGCTACGGGAGGGATTTGATGTGAAAAGGGTTTTTTATAGCCCCAACGCAAAACAAAGGGACTGCGCGAGGGTTTATTCGCGCAGCTAACAATTAAAAGCTAGTCCTGCAAGGATAACGAGGGTGTAAGGAAGATGATCATTACTTGGCCTTGATGAATTTATTGTCCTTGAATTCATCCCGAAGGGACTTCTTTAATTACTGCCCAAGGTCTTGAACGGCTTGCTTCCCATATCCTCTGCGTGCTCTTGAATGTTATTGTCTTTCTCGCGAATCAACTCATCTCGGGTAAGTTCTCGACCACAGGAAGCGCACATTGCAAGCGCTGACTCATCCGAATGCTCGAACTGAGTAGAACCACATGTCGGACACTGCAATGGAATCAAACTATTGTGTTTTTCAGCTTCCATGAAGAGACTCCTTCTTTTCAATGGTATCGAGAATGAATTCATCAAGAAAATGGTCTAGATCGTCAATTTCAAGATTTGGTTTCAGCGTAATTGATATTTCGAACCCAAGTTGTTGAAACTCACCAAGGTGCAGTTTCTTCCTAAGGCGACGGCTTTGCTGGCGCATGACTAATTCCGCACTCTATTCAGCATAAACGAGAATATTCATTCACTCGTCTGGGGTGAGTGAGCAAATTTCGAGAGAATCCTCATCGAACACATGTTCCACGATACCGTATGAGCTATCTCCTCCATGTGAACAACGACAAGACCTTGAGCTTCCTTGATTTGTTTGGGCGAAAGCCCAGTGCTTGTTGCCAACGCCAACTCTGGCGACATCCAAAACTTGGCTTCCCCATAGTGATGTCCTAACATGCACATGCATTCTTGGCTCTTCCCGCGAAAAGAAAAAGAACCGAAAACTACCCTCACGAAAAATAGTAGGTGACATGGCGCGAATTATAACGCCTAACGAATGAAAGGGACTTCCCCGTCCCGAGGCTGCGGAGAAGTTTCCGCGAACGGCATCAAAAGTGCCAAGATGGAAAGTGTCGTTTTCATCTAAACCAAGAGGAAGGGAAAGTCATGAACATTATCACCGTAGGAATCGATCTCGCCAAGAACGTATTTGCCGTGCACGGCGTCAATGATAGCGGCAAGGCCGCGCTGGTCAAGCCAAAAGTACAGCGAGCGGACTTGCTGCCGCTGATCGCGCAACTGCCGCCGTGCCTGATCGGCATGGAAGCGTGTTCGGGCGCACACCACTGGGCGCGGCTGTTCCGGCAGTACGGCCACACGGTCAAGCTGATGGCGCCGAAGTTCGTCGCGCCCTACCGCATGACCGGCAAGCGCGGCAAGAACGATGCGGCGGACGCCGCCGCGATCTGCGAGGCCGTCACGCGCCCGACCATGCTTTTCGTCCCGGTCAAGGAAGAACACCAGCAGATCATCCTGTGCCTGCACCGCACCCGGCAGGGTTTTGTCGAGGAACGCACCGCAAGCTACAACCGCCTGCGCGGCCTGATCTCCGAGTTCGGCATCGTGCTGCCGCAAAAAGTTGTCTGCCTGCGCCGGGAGATCGGCGCGCACCTGGAAGACCTGCCGGGCTACGCCAACCTGTGCGTGGGCGACCTGCTGGCGCACGCGGACGAACTCGACAAGAAGATCGCCGAATATGACCGCGCCATCGCAAAAGCCGCGCGCGAAGATGCGCGCAGCAAACGGTTGATGAAACTCCCCGGCATCGGCCCTGTCACCGCCAGCGCGCTGCTCGCCAGCATAGGCTGCGGTCACGACTTCGATAACGGGCGCCAGGTGGCGGCGTGGATCGGCCTCGTGCCGGGGCAATACAGCAGCGGCGGCAAGGCGCGACTCGGACGGTGTCAATTCCGCCCAGCCGCAGGCTGGATGCGGATTGCCTACCTTTGGTGCATCACCAAGGCCGGAGATGGTTACCTGCGCAGCCTGCTGGTCATGGGCGCGCGAGCGGTGCTCAACAGTCTTGGCGACAAGCAGGATCGATTCAGCCGCTGGGCGCGGTCACTGGAAGAACGGCGCGGCTACTGGCGCGCGGTGATCGCCATCGCGGCGAAAAACGCGCGGCTGGCGTGGGCGGTGCTGAAGTACGGCGAAGATTTCAAATTGGAGCCGGGCAAGGATTGAAAATCAAAACCGTCTGCCAGAAAACGAAACTCGAAAGGAATATACGCGCCGCCGGGCGGCGACTAAAGAATCACCGTGTACTGCCAGCGTTGATGTGAAGCGGGTTGGACCCGCGCCGGGAGAGCCTGATCAATTTACGGGGGATGCAGCATGCACCCGACTAACGAATGAGGTCCCGGCGCGCGTCTTTCATCAGGGTCCGGGCAATAGCCCAACATGACCGTTTGTAGTTTAGCAGTCCTTCACCTTCTCGCACGATGCAAGCAGCGCGACATGAAACGGAACGGAGAATGGCAATGAAATAGAAACTTCAAAAGCGCTTGCTAAATTGGGGAAGCCCTTGTAGTTTAATTGAGGGGCAGGCCGCTTCTGGCCTGTCCCTCTCGAATGTGAGGTTAGGCTTTTTACTACGGAGATGATCTGATGAACAATTAGAAAAACTGCTTGGCGAAGTTGGCGACGGCCAGAGCGATAAGGATGCCCATCATCCAAGACAACTTATCCATCTTGGCATCCAGTCGCGTTTCCAGCGTTTCCATTTTTGCGTCGAAATGCTCCCTTGTGACCAAGGCCGTTTGTGCATCAGCCATGACACGCACAACAGCTTCAGCCTGCCGTTCGTCAAAGCCAGCCTCGCGCAACTTGCGCGTGAAGTCCATTGTACTCATGCGTAGCATCCTACCTCACTTGACATCCCAAAACAACTCTCTCACGTTTGCAAAATCGCGCTCAACTATGAGCTACCGCCAAAAACGTCAACACACGAAAAACCAAAATTCATGGTATGGCCTAACAAATTGAGGGGCAGGCCGCTTCTGGCCTGTCCCGCTCGAATGTAGGGTTGGGCGGCTAGTCGCTGATCTGATACCAAACATAGGTTTTTCCATTCCAATACAGCATGGCGCTGGCTGACTCCGATTCGGTCAAAAGCAGAGCGTCCCCCAGTAATGTCACAGAGTGCTCTTCGTATGGACTCTTCGCAACCTTCCCTTTTGGAAGAAGAGTCCACATATCATAACCCTTGAGGTCTTTGCCGCGCTCTGTCACATTGCCCGCGCCAATGACGAACACACGTTGACTCTTAGCGTGAATAATAACTAGGCCAAGCTCTTCTGTTTTTCTGTTCGTTATCCATATGGCGATGTCGGTATGATGATCTCCGTCGAAATCGCCGGTCAAGAAAAAAGGATTGATGCGGATAGTGGGGGAATACGTCAAGGCAAGTTTTTGCTTTGCGATCACCTCGCAGGCCCAGGACGGCAGATTCAGGCGCGAGGGAACAGGCTCTTGGACATTCCACTTGTAGTCGCACCAGTCTGGTTGCTCTGATACTTCTGCCGCATGCGCGCCACCGATTGAGAACAGAAGCATTGCAATGAAAATCAGTCTACGCATTTAAGCCGCCCAACGTTGAGGTGAGGGGCTGCGCGACGGTGTATTCGCGCAGTCCCGCTTGAGCGTCGGGTTGGGCATCGCTGGGCTGCGCACGAAGGTTTCACACCTACCGCCTGCCACCAGCGTAGCCGGGCTTCCTGTGCTGATGGCGCACTATTAGAATACGAATGCTGCTTTCAAGATTTCGATATACAACAGAGTACGGAAAAACCTTCAGCGGGAATGTTCTTCGTCCTCTCGTCGTTGGCGTTCCAAGGCCGGGGTGTTCAACCAAGAGCTTCGCGACACGTTCAAACTCTTCGAGAAAACGCTCAGCGACCACGGGGCCAGCTTGATCGCTGTAGAAATCCAGAGCGTTGGCAATATCATGCTCCGCTCCGGGGTGGAGCGAGTAGGTCATCGCGTAAGTCTTGCGCGAAGCCGGGCGATGGCTTCCTGCCCTGAAACTGCCGAGACCGAACCGGATTCCAGTTCGGCTTCTCTGCGATCTGCTTCTCGCTCCCAAGCTTCCTCGACTTCGGGGTCTGAATCAAGGCTGGCGATCAACCGCTCAAGCAAGTGTGATCGTTCGACAGGGGCTAACTGCAGGACTTCGGCTTCCAGGACTTCTAGGTTTGTACTCATGCTGCCCTCCAATGCGGTAGATGGTGACAATTCACAGTTTATCACAGCGTGCGCCACGCTTGGACTTGCGGTGCCCAACGTTGAGGTGAGGGGCTGCGCGAGGGTGTATTCGCGCAGTCCCTCTCGACCGTAAGGTTAGACATGAGTGCTGACATCTATAACCTGCACATGACCCGATAAAATAATTTTTCGGTTGTGTGATTTGAATTCTTGGGCGAAATTATGGTTTGTGAAGCTGAGAAATATCTTTGTTACTTTACCCGTAAAAAATTTACTCTTGATCCCGCAAACGGCCACTGGTCGGGGAAAATTCGACATTGCGCAATGTTTACAAAGAGGGACATTCATTATGAAACCTGGTTCCTCAACAATTCTTAATCCATAGCGAGAAATATTCAGTGGAACTTCAATCAAGACAGCTCCCTTTTCCTCGCCGCAGTTGCTGCAAAGATCTGGTAAATTAAAGTCCAGTTTTGTCGGTTCACCGAAAAGTCTGGGGAATATCATAGAACGTCTTTAATCATGTCTAACGTAAAGTGGACACCCTAAAACGCGCCGTGAAAGGCACCTTCGAGGTGTATAATCTGGAATCAATCCAGCAATGCCTTGTTTTTATTCGAGGTGAAATTATGGCACCCCCTAATTCTTCAGATAAAAACACCACACTAAATCCCCCCAAGTTACTCGACCAAGTTCGCGGCAAGTTGCGCGTGAAGCACTACAGTATTCGCACTGAACAAACTTACGTGGACTGGATTAAACGCTTTATCTGGTTTCATGGCAAGCGCCACCCGAAAGATATGGGCGCGCACGATGTGGAGGCTTTCCTTACGCACTTGGCGGTAGCGGGCAAGGTTTCCGCTTCCACGCAGAATCAAGCCAAGTCAGCGTTGCTGTTTCTCTACCGCGAAGTGCTGGAGATTCAATTGGCGTGGCTGGATAACATCACTCAGGCCAAAGCGCCCAAGCGCCTGCCTGTGGTGTTGACGGTGATTGAGGTGCAGTCCCTGTTGTCGCACCTGAAGGGTACGCATTTGCTGATCGCCTCTTTGTTGTACGGCGGGGGAATGCGCCTGATGGAAGCGGTACGCTTGCGAGTAAAGGATGTGGAGTTTTCGCGGCGCGAGATTGTGGTGCGAGAGGGCAAGGGGTTCAAAGACAGGGTGACAATGTTGCCGGAGGCCGTGGTGGCGTCGCTCAAGGCGCATCTGGCTAAGGTGAAGGCCTTGCACGATGAGGACTTGATGCAGGGATGCGGCGAGGTGTATTTGCCTTTCGCGCTGGACAAGAAAAATCCCGCTTCTGGGCGCGACTGGGGCTGGCAGTATGTTTTTCCTTCCAAGAATTTGTCGGTTGATCCGCGTTCCGGCAAGACCCGTCGCCATCATGTGGATGAGAAGGGCGTGCAACGCGCAGTGAAGCAGTCGGTGCGCGATGCGGAGCTAATCAAGCCCGCTACGCCTCATACTTTGCGCCATTCGTTCGCCACGCATCTTTTACAATCCGGCTACGACATCAGGACAGTGCAGGAACTGCTCGGCCATTCGGATGTTTCCACCACGATGATTTACACCCACGTATTGAATAAAGGCGGCAAGGGTGTGGTCAGTCCGCTGGATCGGTAGTGATTGGTCAACGCGTTATTCCGTGCGGCTCACCCAAACAAACTGCCCTTCAATCGGGTAACCCGATTCATTTCTGATCTCGACATCACCTATCTGCGCGATCTTGAAGCCGGTCTTGTCCAGTATTGCAGTCAGGTAATCGGGGTGATGGCTATATCTGCCGCTGATATTCAATCGATAGGTAAACTCGCGATCTCCAGACAGCTTCTCGGTGCTGAAGAGCAACATGCCACCGGTTTTCAGTTTCTGATAAATCAGCGCGATAACTTCGTCCAGACGACCCAGATAGATAAACGTGTCCATGCAGGTGATAAGGTCGTACTGGTCGTGGCATGCCAGTAAAAAATCCGTGATATCGGATTTATGTAGTTGATGGTATAGCTGCTTGGCGACGGCTTGATCCAACATGGATTGGCTGAGATCGACGCCCACCATTACGCGAGCATAGGGCTTTAAAACCTCGCCCACCAAGCCGGTGCCGCAGCCCAGATCCAGCACGCTAAGGCTGGCGGCAGGCAAGTTGAGCGTGGCAAGGTAATCCTGCACCAGTTGCGGGCCACAATAGTTTAATCTGCCCAGAATATTTTCAAAGCTTTTCGCGAAGCCATTAAATGTACGTTCGATATACTGGCGGGTACATCGCTCTGGTGCTTGCTGTCCCCGATAGGCGGTCAATAAATGCGTCGCCACCGGGTTGCCCGGCTCCTCTTCCAGCCAGCTTTCAAACAGCGCAATGGCGTCGTTTTCCCGGCCCAACTGATAATAGGCTTGGCCCAGGATAATTTTTGATTTGCTGTCTGCCGGTGCGGCAATAATGCCGCAGTAGTTGAAATGCCGGGCCTCTGGAAATCGCTCCTGTTTCAGGCATAAAGCCGATAGCAAATAGAATGCATCCGGGCAATTCGGATCAAGGTTTGTCGCCGTTTTGTAGCACTCCTCGGCGCGAGCCCATTCCTGATTTAATTCGAACGAAGCCCCCAGATTGGTCCAGAAAAAATACTGGTCTGGATTGATGGCGATTGCGCGGGAAAAGGCGTCAATGGCGGCAGTGACAAAACCTTGCTTGGAAAGTACGATGCCCAGATTAAAATGCCACTCGGCATGACGATCATCAAGGGCGATAGCAGTTGTTAGCTGCTCAAAAGCCTCAGGCAATCGGTCGGTTTGTTGCAGCAAAAACCCCAGGTAGTGCTTGGCTTGCGGGTCGCCGGGGTCGGCAAGGATAATTTCCCGGTAAAGCGCTTCGGCTGCAACCAGATCGCCATCGAGATGTTTGCGAAACGCTGTGGAAAACAGCTTTTTGGTATGGTCTTGCTCAGCCATAAAACCCTTCGCCTTGGCGGCTTTATCCGAGCATGCCTTTCACATGATCGCGTTCCTCAGCCAGTTCGCGATAGCTGTTTTCCATATGCTTGCGCCCCAGTTCGCTGATGGTCAGATCCTGCACGATTTGAAAACGACCTTGTTTGCACCTTACCGGGAAACCGTAAATTACGCCTTCCGGTATGCCATAACTGCCATCGGACGGGACGCCCATGCTTACCCAATTGTTGTGGTGTGAGCCGAGTATCCAGTCGTGGATGTGCGCAATCGCCGCATTTGCGGCACTCGCCGCACTGGAAAGCCCGCGCGCCTCGATGACTGCTGTTCCGCGTTTTTGCACGGTGGGGATGAATTTACCTTCAATCCAAGCCGGATCCGGCAGGAGGTCACGCACCTGACGACCGCGAATCTCGGAGTGGTCGAGATCGGGATATTGCGTTCCGGAATGGTTACCCCAAACGACCATTCTCTTGATGTCGTGGATCGGCTGGAATAGCTTCTGTGCGACTTGCGCGATAGCGCGGTTATGATCGAGACGCATCATAGAAGTAAAGTTGTGCGGATCGAGATCGGGGGCGTTTTTCATTGCGATCAGCGCGTTGGTGTTGGCCGGGTTGCCCACCACCAATACCTTGACGTGGCGCGCCGCGTATTCGTTAAGCAGCTTGCCTTGCGCGGAGAAGATCGCCGCATTGGCTTCGATCAAATCTTTGCGTTCCATACCCTTGCTGCGTGGACGTGCGCCGATCAGCATGGCGACTTCGGTATCCTTGAAAGCGATTTTCGGGTCGTCGGAGATGATGATTTGTTGCAGCAGTGGAAAGGCGCAATCCTCCAGCTCCATCATTACACCGCGCAACACTTCTTGTGCCTGCGGCAAGTCCAGTAATTGCAGGATAATGGGCTGGTCAGGCCCCAGCATGTCTCCGTTGGCAATGCGGAATATGGCAGCGTAGCCAATCTGGCCAGCGGCTCCGGTGACGGTGACACGAACGGGTGCTTTCATAATATGCTCCTGCGCGGTAATTGATGTTGAGTATTACAAAACAAAGCTTCCTTAATAACCTCAAAAATTCATTAGAACCGAAGCTAGTTCATCAGGATGGGGGCAAAAGTGGTGAAGTGAACGCTTCTACCCCCTGATAGAACTACTAGCCATCTCACTAAGCTGCAAAAAACGCAGCAAGTGATGGGTTATCCCTAGCCCTCCCCGTGTGCCCGGCCAAAAATTTGACGGACTGCAAGGAGGAGGGGACTCACCACTAATGAATTATTTGGTTTAATTAAATAGCAGCCAATGCCGCATTGAAGGTTGCGCTGGGACGCATGGCCTTCGACGTCTTTTCGAAATCCGGATGGTAATAGCCGCCCATATCCACCGGTTTCCCCTGAGCTGCAATCAATTCTGCATTGATCTTCGCCTCGTTGTCTGCCAGGGCCTTCGCCAGCGGTGCGAAACGTGCCTGAATTTCCTTATCCTTGGTCTGCGCGGCAAGTGCCTGTGCCCAGTACAGGGCGAGGTAGAAATGGCTGCCCCGGTTGTCAATTTCGCCGACCTTGCGGGCAGGGGACTTGTTGTTGTCCAGTATCTTGCCGTTGGCCACATCCAGCGCATCTGCCAGAACCTGTGCCTTGTCGTTCTTGAAGGTTTGCGCCAGATGTTCGAGCGATACGCAGAGTGCCAGGAATTCGCCCAGCGAATCCCAGCGCAGATAGCCTTCTTCCTGAAACTGTTGCACATGCTTCGGAGCAGAACCGCCCGCGCCGGTTTCGAACAGTCCGCCGCCGCTCATCAACGGAACAATGGACAGCATCTTCGCGCTGGTATTCAGTTCGAGGATAGGGAACAGGTCGGTGAGATAGTCGCGCAGCACGTTGCCGGTCACCGAGATGGTGTCCTGGCCCTTGCGGATGCGATCCAGCGAAACCTGCGCGGCGGCTTCCGGCGTCATGATGCTGATATCGAGGCCTTTGGTATCATGATCCTTGAGATACTTCTCGACCTTGGCGATTATCTGCGCGTCGTGTGCACGGTTCTTGTCCAGCCAGAAAATGGCTGGCGTGTTGCTCAGTCTGGCGCGGGTAACCGCCAGCTTGACCCAGTCCTGGATAGGTGCGTCCTTGGTCTGGCACATGCGGAAAATATCGCCTTGCTCAACTTTTTGTTCCATCAGCACCTTGCCCGCAGCATCCACCACGCGGACCGCACCGTTGCCGGACATCTCGAAAGTCTTGTCGTGCGAGCCGTATTCTTCGGCCTTCTGCGCCATCAGGCCGACATTGGGTACGCTGCCGATGGTCACCGGATTAAGTGCGCCATGTTTGCGGCAGTCTTCAACGACGGTATTAAAAACTCCGGCATAGCAGCGATCAGGAATCATCGCCTTGGTGTCGTACGCCTTGCCGTCTGCACCCCACATTTTGCCGCCATCGCGGATCATCGGTGGCATGGAGGCATCGATGATCACGTCGCTGGGCACATGCAGGTTGGTGATGCCCTTGTCGGAATTCACCATCGCCAGTTGCGGCTGGGTCTTGTAACAGGCCTGAATGTCGGCTTCGATCTCGGCGCGCTTGGCTTCCGGCAGCGTGGCGATTTTTGCCAGCAGGTCGCCGAAACCGTTGTTGAGATTGACGCCCAATTCCTTGAACGTTGCGGCATGTTTATCGAGCACATCCTTGAAATAAACGGACACCGCATGACCGAACATGATGGGGTCGGAGATTTTCATCATGGTGGCCTTGAGATGCAATGACAGCAGCACGCCAGGTTGCTTCTTCGCCTCGGCGATCTGCTCTGCGTAGAATGCGCGCAAGGCGCGGCAGCTCATCACTGCCGCATCAATTATTTCGCCTGCCTTCAGTGTCGTTTTTTCCTTGAGTACCGTGGTCTTGCCATCATCGCCGACAAATTCGATGCACACCGGGCAAGCCTCGGCGACCGTGACGGATTTTTCGCTACCGTAGAAATCCCCGGCGTTCATATGCACCACATGAGTCTTCGAATCGGGACTCCATACGCCCATCCGGTGCGGATTCTTGCGCGCGTAATTCTTGACTGAGAGTGCCGCGCGGCGGTCGGAGTTGCCCTCGCGCAGCACGGGGTTGACGGCGCTGCCGAGCACCTTGCCGTAGCGCGCCTTGATTTCCTTCTCCGCATCGTCTTTCGGATTTTCGGGATAATCCGGAACTTTGTAACCTTGCGACTGCAATTCCTTGATTGCCGCTTTCAATTGCGGAGCCGAAGCACTGACATTCGGCAACTTGATGATGTTGGCTTCCGGCTTCTGCGTAAGCTCACCCAGCTCAGTCAGTTCATCGGCTTTGCGCTGGCTCACGGTCAGATTCTCGGGAAAGTTTGCGAGTATCCGTCCGGCAAGGGAAATATCCCTCGTTTCGACAGAAACTCCGGCAGCTTTGGTGAAAGCCGCGACGACAGGCAACAAGGAGTAGGTCGCCAGTGCCGGCGCTTCATCGACCATCGTGTAAACAATTTTTGGACTATTCATATTTTTCTCTTTCAGGTTTAAGTAATGTAGGCCGGGCTTTGCCCGACCTACACCCTATTACTCTACGCAGTTAGGCCGACTGTTGCTGGCTGGCGAACAATGAAAGCGCACCACCTGCACGGATCATGGGAATATCTTCCTTGCCTTGTCCGAGTTTGAGGGGGATATCGCCAACACCGTCAACTACCAGCTTGAGATGACCGCTCTCCAGACCGGAAGTATCCAGCGCAACCTTGGCGCCTTGCTCTATGCGGTCAAGGTCGGCTGGATTCTCGAAGGTCAGACCCAGTATGCCGAAGTTGGCGAGATTGGCCAGGTGGATGCGCTCGAAACCCTTGGCTACGATGGCGCGTATCCCCAGAATGCGCGGACACAACCCGGCGTGCTCGCGGGAACTACCCATGCCGTAGCCGTCACCTGCAACGATGAAGCCATGCTGGCCCGCATCGCGTACTGCCGCAGCCCTGGCGCTGAAAGTCTTGTCGGCCTGAATGAAGGTAGCCTGCTTGGCGTACTCGTCCGCGTTGGAACGCAGGGACAGGTACTTGCCCGCTGGCTGGATCAGGTCGGTCGTAACTTCGTCGCCCAGCTTGAGCATGACTTCGCCTGCCAGTTTCGCGGGCAAGCTGGTCAGCGTCGGCAGCGGCGCAATGTCGGGGCCATAACGCATCACCACCTTGGCAGCTTCGGCTGGCGGCAGCGGTGCCTGATAGGCAGCCATGTCAACCACCGGCGGCACTTGCTTGATGGTCAGATTAGGATTGTCGCCGATGAGATCGCGCGGGTCGGTCAGGCAGCCCATGACGGCGCTGGCCGCAGCAGTAACCGGGCTGACCAGATGCACAGCGGCGCTCTCGGTTCCCGAGCGTCCGGCGAAGTTGCGGTTGGCGGTAGACAGCATCACGCCATCGCTGGGTGGGCTGAAGCCCTGGCCGATACAGGCGCTACAGGCATTTTCCAACACGCGCACACCGGCTGCGTAGAAAATTTCCAGGTAGCCAGCCGCCGCCAGTTGGCGTGCGATGGCCTGCGATCCAGGAGCAATAGCCGTGTCAACCTTGACTTTTTTGCCGCGCAGAATTTCGCCGACACGGGCCAGATTTTCGTAGTTGGCATTGGTGCAGCTACCGATGAACACGGCGTCAACGGGCATCCCGGCATGCTTGGATACGGGCTCCATGGACTTCAATCGCGGATACAGTGCGATGGTGGGAACCAGCGCCGAAAGGTCTATCTCGACGGTACGCGAATACGTTGCGCCCGCATCGGCAGACAGTGGCTGGAAATCCTTCGCGCGTTGGCGGCCTTCGAGGAAAGCCTGGGTAATCTCATCCGAAGGAAAAATCGAGAAGGCGACGCCGCCCTCGGTTCCCATGTTGCAGATGGTCGCGCGATCAGGCACTGCCAGACTCTTCAACCCCGGCCCGGTGTACTCCAGGCAGATGTCCTTGTTGCCCTTGATGCCGATGACCTTGAGCACGTTCAGGATCACGTCCTTGGCCAGTACGCCCGGATGCAGCGCGCCGGTGAGATTCACTTGCACCACCTGCGGCATTTCGATCTTGTAAGAAGTGCCAGCCATGGCAAAACTCACATCGGTGCCGCCCGCGCCCATGGCCAGCATGCCCATGCCGCCAGCGTTGGTGGTGTGGGAATCGGAGCCGATAACCGACTTGCCGGGTGCAGCGAAGTCTTCCAAAAATACGCTGTGGCAAATGCCATTCCCGCCGCGTGAGAACCAGCAGCCGTATTTCTTGCTGAAGGTCTCTAGGTAGCGATGGTCGTCGCCGTCAATGTAGCCGACTTGCAGGGTCTTGTGATCCACCACGATGACGGAGGTGGTCTTCACCCGATCCACGCCCATCTTTTCGAAGGCGAGTGCTGCGGCCGTGCCGGTGGCATCCTGATACAGAGTGTGAGTGAATTGAATTTCCAATGGTTGCCCAGCTTCGGGCAACTGTTTCAGACCTCCGGCTGCATTTGCCAGGAGGATTTTCTGTGCGACGTTTAATGCGGACATAAGTTCTCCAAAATTAGTGCGTCAAATAATAAATCAGTAATCGTCACAGGACGAGTGGTAGTCGTCACAAGACGGGTGAAACCGCGCAACTCATCGAAGCTTGATGAACTTTAATGATTGGGTTAGGCGATGTGCTCTACCCATCTTGCGTTCTTCTCCGAGTTGTTGCGCTAAAAACTAAATTATCGCGTAAAAATTAAATTCGCGCAGGATGGGTGGAGCAACGCGATGCCCATCGTTCCACGGTAACAAATTGATGGGTAGCTCTGCATAGCCATCTGACTAAGCTGTCCAGAAACGACAGCCAAGTCATTGGTTATCGCTACGCTCCACCCATCCTAACGAAATTACGAAACATGACTGCATTGCGAAGCTGGAGTCCGCGTATCCATGTTGCGACCACGATTGATATGGTCGTCAATTTCACCTGCGCATCCCGCCATACGACCGAACAGGAATGCGGTGAATGCCGCCATTTCCAGCGAGCTTTCGCTGAATTCGCCCTTGCGGTAGCGTGACCACAGAAGCTTCAGCAGCATCGCGGCGATGATGGCGTCAATGTTGACGCAGAACACGTTATTGGTCACGCCGTTGTCGAACAAGGCCTGAACCAGCGTACGGTAAAAGTCGTGGAACACGTTCTTTTCACCGCGTTCCTCAAACAACTCCGCGATGTAAACTTCGCGCGGGTCTTTGTTGACCTGATGCCCCTTGAACACGGGATGGTTGACGCCGGGAATGTTGCGCACCGGCAGGCCGAGCGCCTTGCCAGCCTTTTTCTCGTCATTGAATGCCAGCGCAAATTTCGTCGCCATCGCCTTCAGGTCAAGGCCGTGGTCGAGTGCGCCTGCGTCGGCCAAGTTGGTGTTGCTGAAGCTCTCGATCAGGAACTGGATACCCTCGTAGCCGTTGCCGCCATGGGCAAAGCCAGTGTGGGTGAGGAAACCGATCATGCCCTTGTTGATCTGCACCCGCTCCGGCGATTCCGGGCCGTCCGCCGATACCGCGCCTTTACAGCCCTGCGCCGAAATGGTGCCGACGCCGTTGGAGATGATCAGCCCCAGGATGACCTGGAACGGGAATAGGGTCGCCTCAGTTGGACGCTCACCTAACAAGGAAAGATAAGCCAATTCGGTGATCGTCCATGAACCCAGAATTTCTTCATTGTCGATACCGCAGAACTTGCCCGGCTGGTGATGCTTGCCCTCGGTCGCTGCGCCGAGGATGACCGCGAACAAGTGGGCATACCAAGGCAAATTGCGCACCGTCAAGCGCGAGATGCGCTTGCGAATCAGCGGCTCCCACGCGATAGTCGTGGTGAGCGCGGCGATCACCGCATCGGTGGTCGGGTGGCCGTTCAGCGAGCGCAAGTAACGCACGAACACCGACTTGCCACCGCGTTTGTCGTAAGCCTTGAGCATCGCTTCAGCTTGCGCATCCGGCGCTTTACCCAGCAGGGTTGCAAGTTGTTCGGGACTGGCCGTGGCTGGCGAAATTTTGGCCTGTTCGTCATCACCCGTGAGCAGATCGGAGTGCGCAAACAACTCAACCAGCGTGTCGGCGGCCTGCCGTGCCCCATCAACGCGTTTTGGGCCAAGTAGCGCGACAGCCGAACTGATCGCCGTATTGGGAGCGTTGCCGGCCTCGCGTGCCGCATCAGCGGCAGCCAGCATGACCTCGCCGTGCAGGTTAACCCGCGCCGCTACCGCGAGATTGAACAAGGCGTTGTCGTTGGCGTCGTTGAGTTCGCGTACCAGCGCCAGGCACAGGTTGGATTCCAGAGGCTGCTTGGCCGTGTCCAGAATGGAAATGCCGTTGACCTTGGTGACCTGCGTCTTGGGGTCCATCACCGAGCTTCCCGAACAGTCTTTCATGGTTTGGCGCGGGAAGATAGCGCCCACGTGCTTGAGCAGTTCGGTGATTTGTACGTCGTAAGGCGACAAGGCCTGAACCACGGGAATACTCAACGAGGGCGGAAGTTTCAAACCCTGATCATCGCCGAACCATGGTTTCAGTTCCAGATTCCCTTCCGGCGGAAAGTCCTTCTCGACACCGTTCAACTTCATCACCGCAGTCAGCGCCAGCGGAATGTGGGAGATGTTGGTGACCACCGCGCCTTTTTTCGAACACACCGGATTTTCGGGCGTGAAGAGGTCGGTCACACCGAACTTGTCCATGAACCATTTTTCTTTGGCCAGCGCGCCGTCGCCCGAGCCGCCTATGGCGCCGGCGTGGCCGACTGCACGTGTAAGGTTCGCTTTCCAGCGACCAACCACACATGCGACTACCGGCTTTTCAAAGGTAACCGCTTCTTCGTAATAACCACCAGGCTCGCAATACAACACCGCCGCTTTGGTGCGCGGGTCGTTAGCCATGGCAAAAGCAAACTCGGGGGTAGCAAAGTTGATGTACACATCCTTGCCGCTGGAAATCAGTGTCGTCGTTCCCCAGCCACCGATGGACAGATAGTTTGCGATGGTGGTGGTGAAGTTGCCGGAGTTGGAATAGATAGCGACCGAGCCTTTGCGCAAACTCTCGGCAGGATTGTCGCCGCCCAGTGCGCCGCCTATGCGGATATGGTTCCAAGAGTCCGCGACACCCAGGCAGTTGGCACCGAAAATGTCCACACCGCGCTGCTGGCCAAGCGCACGTATCTCGCGGGAGTCATGCACAGACACTTTCTCGGTGAGGATGATGACTTTCTCGACATCGGGATTGATCCGGATCAGTTCGGCGACACCGTCGCGCACGGCAGAGGGCGGCAAATAGACGACGCCGACGTTGAATTTATGTCCGGCCTCCATTCCTTCGCGCACGTTGTTGTAAACGGGGATATTACCCAGGCTTGTTTCAACGACCTGCCCACGACGGCCCGGCGAGGTGCCGAACACCACATTGCCTCCCGAATAGACGTGGCTGACCGGGGTCACCGCACGGGATTCGTTACCCGTGATGTTAAGCACGCAGATGCGATCTTCCGGGGTGGCAATATCGGCCAACGACCGCGTGCCAACGTAGTATTTAAAGTTTTCGATACCAGGCTTTCTCATTGCATATCACCTTTACTATTCATTGCTTAAATATTTATTTTCGTAGGGTGGGCACGATTTTGCGCCCACGCTGACGGTATTAAATGGGTAGACGTGTGGGCACAAAAGACATGCCCACCCTACGCTCAAGCGTCGGCTGGCAACCCCAGCAGTTTAGCCACTTCAGCCCGACCGCCGCTTTTCATCCAGCGATTCGCCTCCTGAGCGTAATTCACCACGTCAGTCATCGCGGAGTCGAAACCGAAGATACGGTAAGGTATCCGCAACGAGTCGAGCACATCCTTGAACACGCCCATGCCGCGTATCACATTGGGACCACCGCGACCGATCACCACATACAGCGGAGTCGGGCCGCGTTCGCTGAAATAATCGCGCAACGCATCGGCCATCGCCCGGAACGTGACGAAGATGTCGGTGTTGTTGGCCTTGCCGCCGATGATGAACAGCACATTCGATTGTTTGAGATAATATTTGAGGCTGATACGCATCACCTCGTACATTTTCTCATAAGGCGGATTGCCGCCGAAATCGGAGGAGATGATGGCATCGTTGCCCAGCACCTCGGTAACCAGCGAATTCGCGCCGCCGCCAAAGGTGGGGGCCAGGATGGTGCCCTTTTCGTTGATCACGTAAACGTCGCTCTGTCCTTGGTAGGTGCGCAGTTCGTTGATCTCCTGCTCAAAGTCGTTAGCCTCGGTTACAAAGAGATCAACGGGCAGGTTCAAGCGGCCCACGCGCGGATCGTCGCGATCAAAGCCGCACTTGAAGTCACAGGCCACCGGAACTAGCGAACCGGACTTGGTCTCCATCATGCGAATTGGATTGAGTTCCAGCGTGGACATGCCGTAATGATGGAACAAATCCCATAGCTTGGGCAGGTGTTGCACCAACGGTGATACGATCTCGCGCGGCGCGCCCAGGTCGGACAGTGCATTGGAAATGACGAAGGACTTGAGTCCGGTCAGCGGATCGAACGGGACTTCGATGATCTGGGTCTTATCCAATTCTTCGATGTCCATGCCACCGTGATGGGTGAGCGTCATGACTGGCGCGCGGTAGCGAGTCGAATCAGTGATAGAGAAGTAAATTTCATATTGGGCAGGAACGGCGCCCTCGAAAGTGACCCCACGCGACTTGTACGTAACCTCGCCAACTTTATATTCGGCAAAGTACAGGCGCTCTTTTTCGGCCAGCGCCGACTTCAAGTCTTTAGCGCGCCCGATCAGTCCGGATTTGCCCTTCTTGCCTATGCCGCCTTTAAATATAGGCTTGACGAAGACCGAGCCGCAACGTTCGATCATGCTGTGGATCTCGTGTTCGCTTGCTTCCGGCCCAAGTATCTCGGAGGCCGGAAAGTCAACGATTTTGAGCAGCCCGGCTCCGTGGAGCATTCCGCTTACATTCATAATTCACTTACCCTTTCGTTATCAAATTCTGGTTGTTTGCAGCCGCGCATGGCGGATGCAACCCCCTCCGGTTGCCAGAACCTCTGCGAGGCAAAGTCAGGCAACTCACTGTCCAGCAGGCTGGGCATGGCGATGTTCTTGAAGTCGGCACGTTGTGCTGCTGCGCTGGCGATTAGCGGCGAAAGAGGCAATGCCCGCCCCTGCGGGTATGCTCCCTATTTACGCTGACTCCCCGTACTCAGTTCCTTTGCCACATCGTGGCAGGCTGATGTTTTGTGTAATGGAACCTGTCGGCTCCACTACTCGTTTTTATTAATCAGCAATGGATTATAAAGAAGTTTGCAATATTGACAAGAGGGGCAATAAAGAGGGAAGCGAAAATATAGAATCCGCATCTTTGCATTTGTTGTTTTATGCAGTGAAATACCCTGTAACATCGCTTAAAATCAACCTATCCATCAGTTATTTTTGGGTTCCGGCTCGTCCACCTTAGGTAATCACCGTGGGCTGCTCGCGCCCGGTACGTTGTTTGAGTTCAGAAATCTGCAAGGCTATCTGGATCAGTTCCGCCAGCGCCACTTGTGCATCAAGGTGGTGGCGCGAAGTATCGGCCTCATAGGCTTCCAGATACACGCGCAGCGTTGCGCCTTCTGTGCCGGTGCCGGAGAGGCGGAAGATAATGCGCGAACCATCGGTGAAAATGATGCGCACGCCCTGGTTTTTGCTCACGCTGCCATCCACCGGGTCGGTGTAGCTGAAGTCGTCGCAAAGATTCACGGTGTACTTGCCGAATTGCGCGCCATTCAGCATGGCGAAATTATTCTTTAAATGTTGCATCACGCCTTGCGCCGCTTCCGTGGGCAGTCCCTCATAGTCGTAGCGCGAATAGAAGTTGCGGCCATACTTCGCCCAATGTTCCAGTACGATGCTTTCAACCGATTGTCCGCGCGCTGCGAGAATGTTGAGCCAGAACAATACTGCCCAAAGGCCATCCTTCTCGCGTACATGGTTAGAACCGGTGCCGAAGCTTTCTTCGCCGCACAGCGTGACCTTGCCCGCATCCATCAGGTTGCCGAAAAACTTCCAGCCGGTGGGTGTTTCGTAGCAGGGAATATTCAACGCCTGCGCCACGCGATCCGCCGCCGCGCTCGTCGGCATCGAGCGTGCAATGCCCGCCAGACCCTGCTTGTAGCCCGGCGCCAAGGTGGCGTTGGCGGCGAGCAGGGCGAGGCTGTCGGAAGGAGTGACGAAGAAATGCTTGCCCAGAATCATGTTGCGGTCGCCGTCGCCGTCCGAGGCCGCACCGAAGTCCGGCGCATTGTCGCCGTACATGATCTCCACCAGCTCATGCGCGTAAGTCAAATTGGGATCGGGGTGGCCGCCACCGAAATCTTCCAGCGGCACGAAGTTCATCACGCTGCCTGCGGGCGCGCCCAAGCGGTGCTCCAGAATTTCTTTCGCGTAAGGCCCGTTCACCGCGTGCATGGCATCGAACTTGATGCGAAAACACGTTAGTAAGTTACGGATTGCCGCAAAATCAAACAGCGATTCCATCAGTTCGGCGTAGTCGCTCACCGGGTCGAACACTTCGACCTGCATGGCACCCAGCGCAAAAGTGCCGGGCGCATCCAACGCCACGTCGGCGGCATCGAGGATGCGGTATGCGCTGATAGTTTTGCTTTTGGCGAAAATCGCCTCGGTGACGGTCTCGGTAGCGGGGCCGCCGTTGCCGCTGTTGTATTTGATGCCAAAGTCGCCGTCCGGCCCGCCGGGGTTATGGCTGGCGGAAAGGATGATGCCGCCGAAAGTCTGGTATTTGCGGATCACGCACGACGCTGCCGGGGTGGAAAGAATGCCGCCGCGCCCCACTAGCACCTTGCCGAAGCCGTTGGCCGCCGCCATCTTCAGGATGATCTGGATTGCCGCGCGGTTGTAATAGCGCCCGTCACCGCCCAGCGCCAGCGTTGCGCCCTTCGGCGCGTCGATGCTGTCAAAGATGCTCTGTACGAAATTTTCCAGATAGTGCGGCTGCTGGAATACCGGGACTTTTTTGCGCAGCCCGGAAGTGCCGGGCTTCTGATCCTGGAATGGCTGAGTGGTGATGGTACGGATATCCATAGAAACGCCCTCGCTGATTAGTTTGTTTTTCTGGGCGCATCATATCACTGCGGCGGGATTTTGTAGGATGGATGGAGCGTAGCGATACCCATCAATTAGCTATTGTAGCGCGATGGGTATCGCTACGCTCCACCCATCCTACTTGTCGGGTAATAGGTTAGAATCGCGCATCTTTCAACTCCAGACTGACAGCCATGGCCCAATATGTAATGTCAATGCTCAAAGTGAGCAAGATCGTTCCCCCCAAACGTCAAATCATCAAGGATATTTCGCTGAGCTTTTTCCCCGGCGCCAAGATCGGCCTGCTCGGTTTGAACGGCTCCGGTAAATCCACCGTGCTGCGCATCATGGCGGGCGTGGACAAGGAATACGACGGCGAAGTGCAGCATCTGCCGAACATCCAGATCGGCTACCTGCCGCAGGAGCCGCAACTGAACCCCGAGTACACGGTACGTCAGGAAGTGGAACAAGGCCTGGGTGAAGTGATGCAGGCGCAGAAGAAACTGGACGAGGTGTATGCCGCCTACGCTGAAGAGAATGCCGATTTCGATGCGCTCGCCGCCGAGCAGGCGCGCCTCGAAGCCATCATCGCCGCTTCCGGTAGCGATGCCGAACACCAGATGGAAATCGCCGCCGACGCGTTGCGCCTGCCGGAATGGGATGCGCTGGTCAAGAATCTTTCCGGCGGTGAAAAGCGCCGCGTGGCGCTGTGCAAGCTGCTGCTGGAAAAGCCCGACATGCTGCTGCTGGACGAACCGACCAACCACCTCGATGCCGAATCGGTGGAATGGCTGGAGCAATTCCTCGTGCGCTTCCCCGGCACCGTGGTGGCCGTTACCCATGACCGCTACTTCCTCGACAATGCCGCCGAATGGATACTCGAACTGGATCGCGGACACGGCATCCCGTGGAAGGGCAACTATTCGAGCTGGCTGGAGCAGAAGGGGGCGCGCCTGGAAACCGAGCAGAAACAGCTCGACGCGCACGCCAAGTCGATGAAGCAGGAACTGGAATGGGTGCGGCAAAATCCGAAAGGACGCCAGGCGAAATCCAAGGCGCGTATCGCCCGCTTCGAAGAACTCAATTCGCAGGAACACCAGGCACGCAACGAAACGCAGGAAATTTTCATTCCGGTCGGCGAGCGTCTGGGCAACGAAGTCATCGAATTCAATAACGTGAGCAAGGCCTATGGCGACCGTCTGCTGATCGACAACTTCAGCTTCAAGGTGCCGCCCGGCGCCATCGTCGGCATCATCGGCCCGAATGGCGCGGGTAAGTCCACTATGTTCCGCATGATCACCGGCAAGGAACAACCGGACAGCGGCGAAGTCATGATCGGCAAGACCGTCAAGATCGCGCACGTGGATCAGGCGCGCGACTCGCTGGAAAGCGACAAAACCGTGTTCGACGCCATCTCCGGCGGCAACGACATCCTCACCGTGGGCAAATACGAAACCCCGGCGCGTGCCTACATTGGCCGCTTCAACTTCAAGGGCGGCGATCAGGCCAAGCTCGTCGGTCAGCTCTCCGGCGGCGAGCGCGGACGCTTGCATCTGGCGCAGACGCTGATCTCCGGCGGCAATGTGTTGCTGCTCGACGAACCCTCCAACGACCTCGACGTGGAAACCCTGCGCGCGCTGGAAGACGCGCTGCTCGAATTCGCCGGTTGTGTGATGGTCATCTCCCACGATCGCTGGTTCCTCGACCGTATCGCCACCCACATCCTCGCGGCGGAAGGTGATTCCAAGTGGACGTTCTTTGACGGCAACTATCAGGAATACGAAGCGGACAAGAGGAAACGTCTGGGTGAAGAGGGCGCGAAACCGAAGCGGATTCGGTATAAGCCGATTAGTCGTTGATGTATAGCAACCTCGAAAGCATTTATCAGTATTTATCGAGACGGTTTAATAACACACTAAGCAATGGGACTTGATGAGAAATAAGATCAGCTTGTTGATCTTATTTTTAAATTGCGCTATTATTTAAGATCATTCGATTGATCTTAGATTGTATCTGTATGTTCCGTAAGGTGAATTATGCTTACCATTTCAGCTGCTGAAGTTCTTAAACGCTTTGAATTTGATAACCCCTGGTGGGTACTTGGAAGCGGAATTGAGAAACGCTTTGCCAATCTTCCTCGTCGTCTTTACTTCAAACCTTTCCTTACTTTAATTCAAGACCGTTCTGTTAATCGAGCCATTGTTGTTATGGGGCCTCGACGAGTTGGAAAGACTGTCATGGTTTTTCATGCAATTCAGGCGCTCTTGGATGCTGGTGTTTCTGGGCAGTCAATATTCTACATATCTCTGGAAACTCCCCTTTATAGCGGTATCGCTTTAGAGAAATTATTGGGAATGTTTCAAGGGAAATTTGGGCATGATCGAGAAAAACATCTCTACATTTTTTTCGATGAAGTGCAGTATTTGCGAAATTGGGAAATTCATCTCAAGTCCTTAGTTGATTCGTATCCAGAATACAATTTCATTGTTACAGGCTCCGCTGCTGCCGCATTGAAATTGAAAAGCCAAGAATCGGGAGCAGGTCGATTCACAGATTTCATTCTGCCACCATTAACATTCGCAGAATATTTAAAGTTCATTAATCGAGAAAATGAACTCATTGAGAAAGTCGCAGTTTCCTCAACAAGTGGCAGCAAAACTAAATACATTGCTAGGAATATAACCGAATTAAACAAAGAATTCTGCAATTATTTAAACTTTGGTGGCTACCCAGAAGCGGTCATGTCCAAGGTGATTCAAGAGGATCCTGGTCGTTATATTAAGAGCGACATTATCGACAAGGTTCTCCTTCGCGATTTGCCAAGCCTGTATGGAATTAGTGATGTTCAAGAGCTAAATAGGCTTTTTACAACACTTGCCTATAATTCTGGGAATGAAATCACTTTGGAAGGGCTGTCGGTATCCGCTGGAGTGGCAAAAAATACTATTAAACGCTACCTAGAATATCTTGAAGCCGCTTTTCTAATCCGTCGTGTCAACCGCATTGACCAAAATGCAAAGCATTTCAAGCGTGCAACCTCATTCAAGGTTTATCTCACAAATCCCTCGATGCGATCTGCGCTATTTGGGCATATTGAGGAAGATAGTGTTGCAATTGGACATTTGGTAGAAACTGCTATTTACAGCCAATGGCTACATAGTCCATCTATTGGCAATCTCTATTACGCACGATGGGGGGCAGGAGAGGTTGATATAGTTTACGCTGACCAAAGTAGCCAGAAACCAAGCTGGATAGTCGAAGTAAAATGGTCGGATCGCGCTATTTCAAACATGTCCGAACTGGATAATTGCGTAGAGTTCCAAAATAACAACATCAACAGTTCCAATCCAATACTTTTTACTACGAAGACTATTTCCAAACAACTTGTCTATAAAGGCATTAACTTCAATTTAATACCTAGTAGTACCTACGCGTACACTGTGGGCGCAAACATTCTCGATCGGGAGCTAAAGAAAAGAGAGGGTTTAAAAGAGCTTGAGCCAAAATGATTCGAGGGAACTTGGTGCGAAATAGTTCCAGAACACCACCATGGAAATGAAGAAAATCAATTCGGGCAAATTGCGCGCCATTGGCTACGATGCGCGCGCCCGCGTGCTGCAAGTTCAGCTCGACAATGGCACCACGTTGCAATACGGCGGTGTGGGCGAGGATATCTGGCGCCGTCTCAGCAGCTCGGGGGCGGCATGGAGCTTCTATCGCGACAACATTGAGGAAGAGTTCACCGCACAGCGCGTTTCCGGCAGCGCCCCCGCAGGCAAGAACCCGCTCGACGATTTATTCGGAAAAATCCAATAATCAGATAACCGTTCGTGGTGAGCTTGTCGAACCACCAGCCACATAACCAGAACCCTTCGACATAGCCATTCGACTAGGCCGTCAAAAAACGAAGTCCAAGTCGCTGGTTATCAGGGCGAACGGAATTTTATTAAGTGAATAGCCTATTGGCTAACTTAGCCAGCAGGTGTAAACTGCACGCACTGTAGCAACTTCTTTGAGGAGTTAACCATGCAATGCAACATGCTTGAAGCCAAAAGCCAACTCTCCAAACTTGTACAAGCCGCACTGGAAGGCGAGGACGTGATCATCGCCAACAAGGGCGTTCCTGTCGTCAGGCTGGTCAAGATCGGTGCGCAAGACTTTGCGCGCAAGCCGGGTGCATGGGCGGGACTGCCCAAGGCAAAAGCCGATTGGGATTCGCCTGCGACGAATGCCGCTATCGCCGATGCGCTCACCGTAGATAAGTTGCCGTGAAGCGTTTTCTGCTCGACACCCATTTGGTCTATTGGTGGATGACGGGAGATGCACGTTTGGGCAAGGCAACGCAGCGCATCATCGCAAAATCAGAAATCGTGGTAAGCACCGTTAGCCTGTGGGAAATGGCTCTCAAGAACGCCAAGGGGAAATTACCTTTGCCACAAGGTTCGCTGACCGAACAACTGGAAGCGCAAGGTTTCGTGCTGCTGCCCATCCTGCCCCGACACATCGAAGCCGTGCGCAGTCTGACTTGCACACATGCCGACCCGTTCGACCGGCTACTCATCGCACAGGCATATGATGAAAGGCTGACTCTATTGACCCGCGATGCAGCAATACTCGGGCTGGGTCTGGATGCTGTGGCGGAAGGATGAGCGGTACTGATCATGAGCAAACCAACCAAACAGAAATTTCGCAACATCCACCCCTGCGTAGCACGCGACACTTCGCACCGTCTCGGTTTCATGCAAGGCGAGATCGCGGTCCCTGATGATTTCGATCAGATGGGGAAGAATGAAATTATCCATTCGTTCAAGGCCGCAACCATCTCTACGCTCGGCTATCGATTCAATCGTGATGTCGAAAATGAGCGTTCAGTCATGCCCCCTGCCAAGACTAACAAGCAGAAATAGCTACAATTCAAAAACGCTGGGGTTCGTACCTCACCGCCAGCCTACGTCTTTTCTGAAATAGGGTTTGATTCACATGCCATCAATTCTTGAAAACCTGCAACCGCACTCCCTCTGGTCTCACTTCGCCACGCTGTGCGCGATACCGCGTTCCTCGCTGCACGAGGCCGCGCTACGCGAGCATTTGATTGTCTGGGCACAAGCGCGTGGCATTGCTGCCAGCGTCGATGGCGCAGGCAACCTGATCATTAGGAAGCCTGCCAGCCCCGGTTGCGAGGCGATGCCCGGCGTGATTCTGCAAGGCCATCTCGACATGGTGTGCCAGGCCAATGCCGGAACACAACATGATTTCGAGTGTGACCCGATCCGCACGGTGGTGCGCGATGGCTGGGTGATCGCGGAGGATACCACGCTGGGCGCGGACAACGGCATCGGCGTGGCGCTCGCGGTCTGGCACCCGGCACGTTGGTTGGCAAAACGCTGATCAATCTGGACACCGAGGAGTGGGGATATTTCTATCTGGGCTGTGCGGGCGGCGTGGATGTGGAGGTGCGCCACGCTTGCGCGCAGGAAAATGTGCTGTCTGACTATGTACTGCTGCGCTTCGATGTGGCCGGGCTGCGCGGCGGCCACTCCGGCATCGACATTCACCTCGGGCGCGGCAATGCGATCAAACTGCTGGCGGAGGCGCTGCGCGATCTGTCCGCACACACCGATGTGCGCCTGATCGAGATGAAGGGTGGCACGGCGCGGAATGCAATTCCGCGTGAAGCCTACGCTGTGTGCGCGCTGCCTGTTGCCGCTGTAGCGGGAATCGATGAGTGGGTGCAGCATAGGCATCAGGCATGGCGGGCACGATTTGCCGAAGTGGATGCCAATGTTTCGTTCGCATGCCAGCATGACGACACGCCCCCCGAGACTTCCATTTCCAATGCGGAACGCGACAGCTTGCTGGCTTTCCTCGATATTGCCGTAAATGGTGTATCGGGGATGAGCGATGCCTTCCCCGGTGTGACCGATACTTCTTCCAATCTTGGCGTGCTCGCGCTGGAGCAGGGCGCATTCAAGGCTACGTTCAAGGTGCGTTCGTTGCACGATCCACGCGCCGATGCGCTGGCCGACAAGCTGATCTGCTATGCCGCCAGTTACGATCTGCGTGCATGGAAAGACGGCGCCTATCCGGGCTGGATGCCAAATCCAGCCTCCGGCTTGCTCGCGTTATGTCAGCAAGTTTACACCGCGCAATTCGGATCGCCCGCCGGATTACAGGTGATCCACGCCGGACTGGAATGCGGCCTGCTCGCCGCCAGCCATCCGCATCTGGACATGATTTCCTTTGGCCCGGATATACGCGGCGCGCACGCTCCCGGCGAACAGGTCGAGATCGAATCAGTAAGGCGCTGCTGGATTTTGCTCAAGGCGGTGTTGCAGGCGCTGGCGGAAGGCGCGCCATGATCCGGCTCGATAAATCATTGCAGGCATGGGGAACGCCGGATTTTCATGCCGTCCTCAAACAGGAAATCGCGCAATTGGGCACCGATCATTTGCCGCTGCAACAGGGATTATCCAGTAGCAACTATGTGACAGATGATCCGATCACAGTGGTGATCCATAGTGTTGTCGAAATGGAATATGTTCTTCGTGTAAAAGCCGGGATTTTCTATAAGGGCGTGATCGGCGGTTGCAGTTGCGCGGATGATCCTACCCCATCCGGCGAGAATGATGAATACTGTGACGTGCAACTGGATATTGATAAGGCTGGCGCAGCAATCTCGGTTTCTCTTGTAGCGGAATAAGCTGGAAGATGTAGGTGCGAATTTATTCGCACATGACAAATTAGGCGTGCGATGCCCACAAGGCACAAGAACCTTTGCGAATGAATTCGCACCTACAAGCCGATTTCGCTTCGCGCAACAGTTGCAGGGCGCGAGTAAATCAAGGCGATGGCGTTGAAGCCTGAATAAACAATATAGCTGGCCAGATAAATCAGCGCCGCCCGCTCCAGCGTCATCCCGTCGGCAAACAGCCACAGCAGCAGCGCAAGAAGAGGGAGCGACAACATTTCTCCTGCCACGATCATGCGCGTGCGGTGCGCGGCGAACAGGCCGAACAGGAATACCCAGGAGACGATGCGCACCCAGCTTCCCAGCATGAACAGCGCGGCGGTTTCGTTGCTGACCGCGAAGCGCGCGTCGTACAGCGTTGCCAGCATGGCGCGCTGGTTGAGGTATATCAACGCCAGCAAACATGCCGCAGGAATCAGCACGACCCTGCCTGCACGCATCATCTCGCCTTTGAACCGCACCGAGCCATAAGTGCTGCTCAGGCGCGGCAGGAAAACCAGCGACAGCACTCCGGCTGCGGTGGCCGTCACCCAATCGCTGGAGCGCCATAGCGCCTGTAAAAAACCCACATCATTCCAGGACAGCATGCCGGATAGCAGGCCTCGTATCAGCAGCATCGAGACCGGACTCATGATGCCGATGGCAAGGCCGACCGGCACGAACTTCACCAGTTTGTGGAAATATTTCGTTCCATCCGCTAGTCCGTCAACAACCTGCGACTGCTTGCGTATATAGCGCCATATCACGCTGCCGATAATCAACAGCGCGCTGCATTGCAGCAGCATCAGTCCACGCAAGGACAGCCCCTGCCATGCGCCAACCGCCACCAGCAGCCATACCGTGCCAACCAGCAGGGCTAACCGCAACATGCGCTGTTGCTGGTGTTTTCCCAGCCAGTAGGCGCTGAGGGTGGCGGGGATGACCGTGAGGCAACCGGCCCCTGCTGCCAGTAAGAACAAGGCGGGTTCGATTCTTCCCTGAGTGAGCCACGCCGCCAGCGCAGGTGCCGCCAATGCCACGACCAGCGCCATCGCCAGTGAAGTGCCCAGCCCCAGCTTGAGCGCAGATTGCAACAGGCTGCGTTCGTCGCGCGATTCGCGTACTTGGGTAATCAGCACCGTCAATCCTTGCACGACCCCGGCGATTGCTACGCCGCTGACCAGCTCCAGCACGGATTGCAGTTGCGCCCACAGCGCGACCATGGCAGGGCCACCTGCCAGTGCCAGCACCTTGTCCAGTCCCGCCCGCCCAAGGAGGTCAATCAGGATGATGGCGAACGCAGCCAGAACGCTTTGGATGGAAGTCAATGCAGGCCTTTGTGAGGTTTCACGTTGGAATAGATGCACGCTGGAATAACGAGTGTATGATACCTCGCATCACGGCAACGAATAACGGTGGCTATAGACGCCGGCTGTAGATGGCCATAAATCGCAGATGTGCTTTGTTTTGAATTCCCGGCTAGAATTACACTATCAATAATAATTATGGGGGCAGTAATTATGAATATGGCAGAGTTGTTTCGTCATGAAACCAATGTGCAAGCTCTTCCCGCCGGTCAAACTTTGTTTAAGGAAGGCGATCAAGGTGAATTGATGTATGTCCTTATGTCCGGCACTGCCGAGATCAGCGTTCGCAATAGAGTGGTGGAGACTGCGGAGGCAGGCGCGATTTTTGGTGAGATGGCGATGATTGACGACGGCGCTCGTTCGGCGACGGTCATTGCGAAAAGCGATTGCACGTTATTGCCCATTGAGAGCGAAAGATTCAATTTTCTCATTCAGCAGACCCCCAATTTTGCGCTGTATGTCATGCGAGTGATGGCGAAACGCCTGCGCAGAGCAGACGATCTGCTGTGATTGAACAACGCGAGTCGGTATAACAACGCCGACCGCGCGTCCCCTGTCTGTCTGGCCCGCCAGACTTTCCCCTCTTTTTCGATAACCCGCATAACCCATGACGCTCGATTGGCAAGATGGTCTGCCGTTTTCATCGCGCTTTGGCGATGTGTATTTTTCCGCCGATTCAGGACTCGAAGAAACACGCCATGTGTTTCTGCATGGCAACCGGCTGGCGGAGCGTTTTGCCGGATTATCACGGGGTGAGAGCTTCGCTATCGGCGAGACGGGTTTCGGCACCGGGCTGAATTTCCTCTGCGCGTGGCAGTTGTTCGAGCAGGCCGCGCAGCAGGGCGCGAGCCTTGATTTTTTCAGCATCGAAAAATTTCCGCTGGACGATGACGAGCTATGCGCCGCGCTGGCGCTGTGGCCTGAATTGCAGCCTCAGGCGGAGGCGCTGCTTCAGCGCTGGCGGCGGCGTGTGCCGGGCTGGAACCGCTGGTCGTTCGCCGATGGGCGCGTGCGGCTGACGCTGGCGATTGGCGATGTCGCCGAGGTGTTGCCGCAACTGCATAATGCAGTGGTGGATGCATGGTTCCTGGACGGATTTTCTCCGGCGAAAAATCCCGAGATGTGGAGCGAGAATGTGTTGTATGGCATCGCGCGCGCATCACGGCCTGCGGCGACGCTGGCAACCTACACCAGCGCGGGCTGGGTGCGGCGCGGTTTGCTTCAGGCCGGATTCGCGGTGGAGAGGGTGCCAGGATATGGGCGCAAGCGCGAAATGCTGCGCGGAGTATTGTTGGATGAAGAGTGCTCCCCCTCCCTCAGTCCCTCTGATGGAACTACTAGCTATCTGACTAAGCTGCAAAAAACGCAGCAAGTCATTGGTTACCCCGGTGGGAGAGGGAAGCGTAGCCCTTCTCCCACCGGGGGAAGGGTTGGGAAAGTGGATGGAGTTACGCAATCCAATGTACCCAATAAGACACCGCAAACCGCCATCGTCATCGGCGGCGGAGTGACCGGGTGCGCAACGGCATACGCGCTGGCCGCACGCGGTATTGCCGTGACGCTATTGGAACGCGCGCCGCAACTGGCGAGCGCAGCATCGGGAAATCCGCGCGGCATCCTGCACGCACGCTTCGGAGCAGGCGACAACGCGCTGCACCGTTTCGTGTTGGCCTCTTACGGCAACGCGCTGGCGCTGTTTGACGAGGTATTACCGGTGGATGGCAAGTTGCGTGCCGAGTGCGGCTTGCTGCAACTGGATTTTTCGCCGAACGAAAACAAGCGCATTGCGCGACTCGCCGAACGCGAGTGGCCCGCGCATCTGCTGCGCTTTGTTGATGCCGCAGAGGCGGGTGCGTTGATGGGAATGGAAATGGTGCACGGCGGGTTGTGGTTCCCCGGCGGCGGCTGGGTCGTGCCGCCCGAGTTGTGCGCGCGACTGGCAGATGATGCGCGTATTGAAAAGCGTCTTGCCCACACGGTGGAAAGCTTGACTAAGGCCGATGCGGGCTGGCGCGCGGCGGGACGCGACGGGCGGGGCGGGGCATGGGACATCGAGGCAGAGGCAGTGGTGGTGTGCTGTGCGCATTCGGCGCTGGCGCTGGAGCAATTCGCGCACTTCCCGCTTACTCCGGTGCGCGGGCAGGTTAGTCTGTTGCCCGCGACCGATGCCAGCCGGTTATTGCGTGCGGTGGTGTGCGGCGAGGGCTATTGCGCCCCGGCGGTGGACGGCATGCATGTAACCGGTGCGACGCACGCCTTCAATGATGAGTCGCTTGAGGTGCGTGCGTCCGACCATGCGGACAATCTGGCGAAGCTGACTGCGCATGTACCGGCCTTGCGTGAGGCGCTGGGCGAGGTTGACATTGAACAGTTGGGCGGCAGGGCTTCGGTGCGCTGTTCGGCACCCGGCGCGATGCCGCTGGTGGGTGAGGTACAAGCCGGACTGTATTGCAGCCTCGCGCACGGCACGCGCGGCTTGCTCACTGCTGGGCTGGCCGGGGAGGCGGTTGCGGCGATGGTATGCGGCCAGTTGCAGCCGCTGCCAGCGCCCATCCTCTCCGCACTGGCACCGATTCCCCGCACGCGAGTCACATAAATACCGGAACGGGGATTAGCCACGAAAGATCGCGTAGGGCGGAACGCCCCTGCGGGGCTTCCACCCTACAGTTTTGCAGGTCAAGAATCAGCTCGAATATTTTCAGGCAGGTGCGAGCAGCGCCTGTTTTTCAACATCCAGATAGCACCATTCGCCTTCCGCTAATCCCAGCGCATCGAGTTTTAATCTGCCGATCTCGGTGCGGCGCAATGCCGTGCAATGGTTGCCTGCTGCGGCCAGCATGCGTTTCACCTGATGATATTTGCCTTGTTCCAGCACGATCTCCAGTTTATGCGTATCCAGCATCTTGCAAGTCACCGCCGCCAACGGCGCGGGCTCATCGTGCAGCTTTACGCCGCCCAGCAACTTTGCGACCAGCTCCGGCGTTACCGGGTCTTGGGTGGTGGCGACATAGACCTTTGGAATGTGGCGCTTGGGCGAGGATTGCGCATGGATAAATGTGCCGTCGTCCGACATCAGCAACAGGCCGGTGGTGTCGTGGTCGAGGCGCCCCACCGGTTGCACGTCGCGCCGGGCGAATTGTTCCGGCAACAGGCTGAGTACGCCAGGGTGATGGCTGGGCTTGCGCGAGCATTCGTAATCGGCGGGCTTGTTCAGCGCTATGTACAGATGCTCGCGGAAAGTCCACGTTTCGCCGAAGAGGGCGAACTGCAAGCCGCTGGTTTCGAAAGCGATGCGGTGGTCGGTGATAACTTCGCCATTGATGCTTACTTCTCCGTCGGCGATTAATTCGGCGCACCATTTGCGGGTGCCGAAGCCTTGCGATTGCAGTATGCGGTCCAGAGTTTGTTTGCTCATGGCAGGACTGTAGCAGAATTGGGCAAAGTGGTTAAGCCGTTGCAATTTTTTACGTCCAATTATCCAAAATAATCGATCAACCCGTCATTCCCGCGCAGGCGGGAATCCAGTTGATTACAAAACTCTCGCGAAGCGAGACAATATGCGGTTTTGTCCGCTTCGCGGGTTGTTTGTTTTTGCTGGATTCCCGCCTGCGCGGGAATGACGGGGCTTTGTGTTAATGGATAATTTGACGATGCGCGCCAGTCTCAATATGCTGTCCACTAATTAGATGCGGGCGACCCCATGGAACTCCAATTAAAAAACCGTCAGGACTTGAAAGCACGAGGTTTGCTGTTGGGTGACCGGCTGGATTTGAAATTGTTCAAGATCGCCGATTGCCTGGCGACAACGCCATTGACGCTGGAGGTGGATGCTGATGGCGGCATTGCCGTATTGTTTCGTTACGGCGTGGTGGTACTGTTCGGGATCAAGAGCCTGGATGAAGTCAGATTCATCGAGACGCTCAAGCCACTGCTGACAAATCCCTATCAAATTCCGGAAACCGAGGAACTGGAAATACACTGCGGCAGGAACAGCATCGGTGTACAGAGCGGGGCGGTTTCGCTGGACGAGGTTACACTGGAGAAATTGCAGATCATCGCTGATGCCTTGAGCAAGAATTTAGTGCTCACGCTGTATGAAAAAAAAGTGGCGGGTGAGTTCGACAAGATCGAGCCGCTGGCGCAGGAATTAGCCACGCGTGGTAAGGTGAGCGCGGGTTCCAGAAAGCTGCTGTCCAAGATCGGCTCCATGCTATTGATCGAACACCGCATGGTGGGGCGCGCCGAGATCGGTGACAAGCCGGAGACATTATGGAATTTTCCCCAACTCGAAGGGCTGTATGCCAGTCTGGAAGACGAATTCGAACTGAAGGAGCGGCAATCAGCGCTGGATCGCAAGCTGGGGCTGATTTCAGATACGGCGCAGACGCTGGCCGATGTGTGGGACAACAAGCAACTGCATAAGCTGGAATGGTATGTGATCGGGCTGATTATCTTTGAAATCATCATCAGCTTGTTTGAAGTGGGCGATAAATTTTTTCGGTGATAAGATTGTCTGCACTGATATTTGACCCAATATAGTGGTCGATTGAACTTATTCATAAACGGATAACTCTATCTTTTGACTGTCAATTGCTACGCGGCTTACCTAATCCTTGAACATGAACAATCTCAGCACACACGTAGACATCAGGCAGGCTATCAACAACCTCAATGCGTTGCCTACCATGCCGGTCATTGCGCAAAAGCTGCTGGCGTTAAAGCTGGATACAGAAGAAGGCGTACAAATGTTACTGGTGCTGATCGATGAGGATCCGGCAATCTCGGCAAAAATCCTCGGTTTGGCCAATTCGGCGTTGATTGGCGCATCGCGCCATATAAATACGGTGAGGGATGCGACGATGCTGTTGGGTCTCAAACGCGTCCAATCGATCTCTGCTTCCATCGCCATTATGTCTCTGATGTGCAAGGGATCCACTGGAAAATTAAACATGCAGGTCTTATGGCAACACAGTGTCGGCATCGCATTCGCCTTGCTGGGGCTTGCACGGTTCATGCCGGAAAAAATGCGTCCACCGGATGACCAGATTTTTCTTGCCGGCATGCTGCACGACATCGGCTATCTGGTGCTGGCTTACCTTGACCCAAAACAAAGCGACATGCTGCACACCCGCATAGCCGCCGAACGTGACCGCCCGGCATTGGAGGTTGAGCGTGATATTTTGGAAATGAGTCATGACGAATTGGGGGCGGAACTGGCACGCCACTGGAATTTTTCGAAGGAATTCATCGCCGTGTTGCGCTATCACCATACCCCGGACGTAGCTGAAGCAGAAGTAGGGAAGCCGTTGGTGCGCATGATTAACATTGTGGAAAAACTGCTGCCATTCTTTGGGTTTAACGAGTATGTGGCTCCAAGCATCAGCGCCGAAGAGTGGGAGGCGCTGGGTATAGACCCATCCAAGGAAGAGGAAGTGAAAGAGCAGGTAGAAGAGGAAGCTGAACAGTCAATTCAGTTTCACATCCCGTAAGACTGACTCCATTTTAAAAGTAGAATAACCTGTAGGTCGGGCTTTGCCCGACAACCATATCCGGCGGGCAGCGCACAAAGCCCTCATAGAACAAGCAGCGATTAAATCTGTTTATCTCCCAACCTGATCAACGCATATTCCATGCTGTCCGACAGAGCGCGCCAACTGGCTTCGATGATGTTTGGGCTGGCACCGACGGTGGTCCACGCTTCGGTGCCGCTTTGGAAGTCAATCAGTACGCGGGTTGCGGATGCGGTGCCGGTGGTGCTGTCTAGTATGCGTACCTTGTAGTCGGTCAGACGCACAGTTTTCAGGATGGGGTAAGCTCCGATCAAGGCATCGCTCAGCGCACTTGCCAGCGCGTTAACCGGGCCATTGCCTTCGGCGGCGGTAAATTTCACTTCACCTCCCACTTTTATTTTGACCGTCGCTTCCGAAAGCAGCCCCCGGCTTTGGCGGCGCTCGGTGATGACAAAGAAATCGATCAGTTCGAAGGGGTGTACATAGTCCGGTCGCAGACGGTGCAGCATCAGTTCCACGCTGGCCTCGGCGGCCTCGAAGGTGAAGCCTTCGTGCTCCAGATGTTTGATGTGGTTCAACACGCGTTGCGCTTCTTCGCGGTTGAGGTCGATGCCCATGGATTGTGCTTGAAAGATGATGTTGCCGCGACCGGAAAGTTCGGAGATAACCGAGCGCATCTCGTTTCCCACCAGCGCCGGGTCGATATGCTGGTAGCTGTCGCGCGCCTTGAGCATGGCCGCCACATGGATGCCGCCCTTGTGGGCGAAGGCGCTGTAGCCGCTGTAAGGGGTGTGCTCGTCGAGCTTGAGATTGACCACTTCGGCGATGTAGCGGGAAAGTTGGGTCAGCTCGCGCAGACGTTCGGGATCGACGACCTGGCGCTGCATCTTGAGTTGCAGATTGGCGAGAATGGTGACCAGATTGGCGTTGCCGACCCGCTCGCCGTAACCGTTGATGGTTCCTTGCACTTGCTGGCAGCCGCCGCGCACCGCAGCCAGCGAATTGGCAACTGCACAGCCGCTGTCGTTATGGCAGTGTACGCCGAGCGGTGTGCTTATACGCTGACCAACTGCGCGCACAATTTCTTCTACTTGCCAAGGCAAGTTGCCGCCGTTGGTCTCGCACAGCACCAGCCAATCGGCACCGGCGTTGGCTGCGGCTTCCAGCGTCGCCATGGCAAATTCCTGATTGGCGAGGAAGCCATCGAAGAAATGTTCGGCATCGAAGATCACCTCACGTCCCTTGGTCTTCATATAAGCCACGCTCTCGCGGATCATCGCCAGATTTTCTTCCGGGGTAGTGGTCAGCACCTGATTGACATGGTAGTCCCAGCTCTTGCCTACCAGCGTAACGGCTGGCGTTGCAGCATCAAGCAAGGCTTGCAGATTGGCATCCTGTTCGCACTGCGTATGCTTGTGGCGGGTGCTGCCGAAAGCGGCCAGTTTAGTTGCGCCGAGATTCAGCTTGGCCGCGCGCGCGAAAAACTCTGCATCCTTGGGATTGGAGCCCGGCCAGCCGCCTTCGATGTAGTGAATGCCGAAATCGGCGAGGCGCTTGGCGATGGTGAGCTTATCCTCAATAGACAGTGAAATGTCTTCGCGTTGCGTGCCGTCACGCAGGGTCGTGTCGTAGAGAAATACTTGTGGCATGGAGGGAACGGGCATCGAATGTAATTTTGTCGGTATTATCCAACATCAATAGAAAGTAAACCATGTTCTTTCAGTGTATTCCGCGTCATCCGTGGTTTCAGATTGCAATTTTTTGAATAAAAATCATTGTCAGCATTGTGTGTCGGCGTTAAAGTTAGACACATACATATAAAAATTCCGGGGATGCTGATGGCAATTTTAATGCTGGTTGGGGTGTTGGCTGTAATCTTTTTGCTGGCTTTTTTCCGTGCTTCCATCTGGAGTTGGCTGCTGGCGATGCTGGTTATCGTTCCGGTCGTTGCTATCCAGAGCAGTCTTTCTGCCGATCTGTTCCAGGTTCTCATCGTTGCGCTGGCCGTGTTTGTGGCGGTGTTGGGCATGCCTCCGCTACGCCGTTTAGTGGTGAGCAGTTTTGTCCTCAAGATTTTCCGCAAGATACTTCCTCAGGTTTCACAGACCGAGCAGGAAGCGTTGGACGCCGGCACGGTGTGGTGGGACGGCGAGTTGTTTAGCGGCAATCCGGACTGGCACAAATTGCTGGCTTATCCCAAGCCGACCCTTAGCCCTGAGGAACAATCCTTCCTCGACAACGAAACTGAAACCCTGTGCGCCATGCTGGACGACTGGGACATCACCCACGTACGGCAGGATATATCGCCGCAAGCCTGGCAGTACATCAAGGACAAGGGCTTTTTCGGCATGATTATCCCGAAGAAATATGGCGGGCGCGAGTTCTCCGCGCAGATGCATTCCGCCGTGGTGACCAAGGTCGCCTCGCGTAGCGCTTCCGGGGCGGTGACGGTGATGGTGCCGAATTCGCTGGGGCCTGCGGAATTGCTGCTGCACTACGGCACGCCGGAGCAAAAAGAGAAATATTTGCGCGGGCTGGCGCAGGGCAGGGAAGTACCGTGCTTCGCGCTGACCGGGCCGTTTGCCGGTTCCGACGCGGGCGCGATTCCCGATTTCGGCATCGTGTGCCGGGGTGAGTTTGAAGGTAAGCAAGATGTGCTCGGCCTGCGTGTTACTTGGGATAAGCGCTACATTACTCTCGCGCCGGTTGCCACGCTGCTCGGTTTGGCGTTCAAATTGTATGATCCGGATCGTTTGTTGAGCCGCGAAACTGAACGTGGTATCACGCTTGCGCTGATACCCACCGATACTCCCGGCGTAAACGTGGGCCGTCGCCACTTTCCGCTCAACTCGGCGTTCCAGAACGGGCCGACTACGGGCAAGGATGTGTTCATCCCGATGAGCTATATCATTGGCGGGCAGGAACGTATTGGTCAAGGCTGGCGCATGCTGATGGAATGTCTGGCGGCGGGACGTTCGATTTCTCTGCCCGCCAGCGCGACTGGCGGTTGCAAGCTGGCGGCGCGCACCAGCGGCGCGTATGGTCGTGTGCGCAAACAATTCAAGCTGCCTATCGGCAAATTCGAGGGCGTTGAAGAAGCGCTGGCGCGTATTGGCGGCAATACTTACATGATGGATGCCGCGCGCAAGATGACCGCGCAGGCAGTGGATATGGGCGAAAAGCCTTCAGTGATCTCTGCCATCGTCAAGTACCATTGCACCGAGCGCGGACGCATAGTCATCAACGACGCAATGGATCTGCATGGCGGCAAAGGCATCTGCATGGGGCCGAGCAATTATCTGGCGCGTGGATATCAGCAGACGCCCATCGGCATCACGGTGGAAGGCGCGAACATCCTGACCCGCAGCATGATTATTTTCGGGCAGGGCGCGATCCGCGCTCATCCTTATGTACTCAAGGAAATTCAGGCAGCGCACGACACTGACACGGAACGCGCGGTACAAAATTTCGATGCGGCCCTGATCGGTCACATTACCTTCAGCATGAGCAACGCGGCGCGCGCGCTGGTGTTTGGACTAACCTGCGGATACGGCATTCCAGTGCCGACGGATGGGCCGACGCGGCATTACTACCAGCAACTGACACGCTATTCTTCGGCGTTCGCGCTGGCGGCGGATATATCCATGCTGGTGCTGGGTGGCAGCCTCAAGCGCCAGGAAAAAATTTCCGCTCGTCTGGGCGACGTACTGAGCCAGTTGTACTTGTGTTCAGCCACGCTGAAACGTTTCGAGGACGAAGGCCGTCAGGCCGAAGACCTGCCACTGCTGCACTGGTCGATGCAAGATGCGCTGTACAAAATTCAGGTTGCATTGGATGGCGTACTGCAAAACTTCCCTAGCCGTTTTGCGGCATTGCTGTTGCGCGGATTGATCTTCCCGATTGGTAAATGCCTGGTTCCGCCATCAGACAAGCTCGGGCATCAGGTTTCTTCGCTGCTGTTGCAACCCGGCCCCACACGAGATCGCCTGACCGCAGGCATGTACCTGCCGACCGACGAAAACGATGCGGTGGGTGCGCTGGAAGCCGCCTTGGTCAGCACGCTCAACTGCGAACCGTTGCAAGCCAAGGTCGAGGCCGCGCGCAAGGCAGGGAAGCTTAATGCTCTGGACGAATTGGAACGCATCTCCGAAGCGCGCGACAAGAGCATAATCGGTGTGAAAGACGCCTTGCTGCTGGAACGCGACTATGCGTTACGGCGCAAGGTCATCATGGTGGACGACTTCGCACCGGAAGAGTTGGCGGCGGGACGTTGATAGTTTGGAATTCCGAAACCTGGCACCCGTAAAGGGTGCGCTGTGGTTGTGCTAAAGTCAGGCAATCCGTAACCAGCCAAAGGCTGCGTGTATCTGAATTATGGGGTCAGTTTCCAATACTGTTAGGTTAATCCCAAATAATCCATTAGCCCGTCATTCCCGCGCAGGCGGGAATCCAGCAAAGACAAATATCCTGCGAAGCGGACAAAGAACCGCGATGTTGCCCCGCTTCGCGGGATATTTTTAATCAACTGGTTTCCCGCCTGCGCGGGAATGACGGATTTTCGGTCTAATGGACAATTTGGGTTAATAAAAATTCCGTTTGCCCTGAGATTCGAAGGATTTGGGTTGCGTAATTCCATTTCTAAATTAAACGAGCATTTTTGTAGGGCGGGCTCTGCCCGCCGACTATAGTTGTCGGGCAAAGCCCGACCTACAAATTATTTTACTTTTAAAATGGAAATGGAATAACTGGTGGTTCGACAATCACCGTAGGATGCGGTGAGGCACGAACCGCATCATTCGCGTTGTGTGCTGACACCCGCTAAATTATCCAATCTCCACTTTTTTATAGTGGTTTCCGTATAATCCCACTATCATCCAAAGGGAGGTTGCCATGAACACCGCCGAACATCAGTTGATTGAAAAAATATTGCAACTGCCGCCGACACGCTTGGCGGAAGTAGCGGACGTCGTGGACTTTCTGCGCACCCGTGAAAAAGATCGTGCACTGACACAAGCCGCAACTCAAACTGCCGTACCCAGTTTCGCCGCTGTCTGGGATAACGACGCCGACTCGATATACGACTCGCTCTAATCTCATGCCGCTTTCAATGTCCTCCGAATCTACATTTGCATTAGGCGAAGTTATTCTCGTACCCTTTCCGTTCACCAATCAGGCAGGAAGTAAAAAACGACCTATCGTTCGCGTTGTCGTATTTTGATACTGCCATGCTACAAAGCTAGACCTGACCCCGCGCTTTAGACCCCGCGCTTTACGCTTTATGGCTGCTGGATGGCAAGCTACCAAAACGGTCTATAAATCATTAGATGGCAAGTGTGGATGCAAGTAGAAAATACGTAAGGGAAAGCAATGCCTAAATTCATTATTATGTTTATTGGTTTTATACCATTAGTTTTCACAACAGATTGGCTCAGGGCGACTTTGGGCGATTTTCTCTCATTTGGCGTTGTGATTATTTACATAGTGATTTTGCACCTACTTGCTGAGAAATATGGAAAAAATTTGAGAGATTCCAATCGCTAATGAAATGGGACAGAGCCTCAATTGATTTTAACAAGCGACAACAAAACGAATAACGAACTAAACAAACAATGACACAAGCAACGACAACCAACACGAACATCCCACGGCGCGCCCATCCCGCCGTAGTTCGTGCTGCGTTGCGTTCACAAATTGCCGCGAACCGCCGCACCCAGGAAAACCACTACCCCAACGCCGCCGCGCTGGCGGCGCAGAACGCGGTGAAGAGCGTCAGCTACAGCTACAACATCCTTGACCGCTTGACCGGCTATGCGGACGGCAACACCATCGCCACCTACACCTTCGATGCCAAGCAACTGCGCCAGACAGGGGAGAGCGTCAACTATGCTTCGACAGGCTCAGCACCGACGGGATTCAGTCTGTCCACCAGCACCACCTACAACGCCCTGGGCCAGAAAAGCAGTCTCACTTATCCGGACGGCAACCCGTACAGCTACACCTACGACACCAACAACCAGCTCTCCACGGTCAACCTGCCTGCGGGGTTTGGCAGCATCACCTTCAACAGCTACACCTGGACGGTGCCCGCCCAGATCACGCTGCCGGGCGGCACGGTGCGCAACCAGCAATACGACGGGCTGCTGCGATTAAAAACCCTCGCCGTCAAAGACCCCGGCCAGAGCCAGGTGATGAACTATCAGTACGGCTACGATCTCACCAACAACATCGTAGCGAAGGCGACCGAAGCGGGGACGACCAGCCGATCACCTTCACCTCCACACCTGACGCCACAGGGGGCGTTCCTGCTCCCGGAGACTGGGGGCAGATACTCTTCCAGAGCGGAACGAACAGTTCGGCCACCATACTGGAATACTGGAATACGCCCAAATCCGCTACGGGCAAGGCATCAACGTGCAAGCCGCCCCACCGACATTTAACAACCTGCTGATCACCAACAATTTGAACCACGGGGTCAAGTCTAGCTATGTAGCATGATCTCTAATTCTTCTTAAAGATCAATGGGGCAGATTTTATCTATTTTAGGACAAGCGAATTACGAACTAAAAAACGATGACACCAGCAACTACAACCCACACGAACATTCCACGGCATGCCCATCCCTACGCCGTTCGTGCTGCGTTGCGTTTACAAATAGCCGCGAACCGCCGCACGCAGGACACTATCTCAATGCCGCCGCACTGGCGGCGCAGAACGCGGTGAAGAGCGTCAGATATAAACGGTATGCTTTGACGGAACGATCTACAAGTCATACTCCGAGTCGTACAGATGATAGTGGTTCTTCCCGGTCTGTTTCGCAACATACATAGCCTGATCGGCTTGACGCAACAGAGTATCGCCGTCCTCGTTGGCAGAGGTATAGAAAGTTACGCCTATGCTGGCCGACACTGCAACCTCATGGCCGCCGATGTTTATCGGCATGGCGGAAATTTCCAGAATACGGTCGAGAATTTGGTAACACTCATGCTCACTGGCAAGGTCATTAAACAGCACCACAAATTCATCCCCGCCCAGCCGTGCAAGGGTGTCTCCTGCGCGCAACGCCTCCTGCATGCGGCGGGTGATTTCCACCAGCAATTGGTCGCCAGCCGCGTGTCCGTACTGGTCGTTGACTTGTTTGAATCCGTCGAGGTCTATGTAGCAGACGGATAACATCCTGCCGCTGCGATGCGCCCGCACGATGGCCTGCCGCATGCGATCAGCCAGCAACCGCCTGTTAGGGATGCCGGTGAGCGCATCGTAATTGGCAACTTTGGTCAGTATGGTCTCATTTGCCTTGAGGTAGCTGATGTCAGCGAATATCCCGACATAGCGTCGCACCTTGCCATCATCGTCGCAAATGGCGGCAATCGAGAGTAGATCGGCATATATTTCGCCGGACTTGCGCCGGTTCCAAATCTCGCCGCGCCACGATCTTTTTTGTTCCAGAGATTGCCACATCGCGGCATAAAACGCCTTGTTATGGCGGCCCGAACTTATCAGCTTGGGATCCTTGCCGAGCACCTCCTCGCGGGAGTAGCCGGTGATCCGGGTGAAGGCCGGATTGACGTCCAATAAAACGTTGTTCGCATCGGTAATAACAATGCCTTCCTGGCTGCTGTCGAACACGCTGGCGATAATGCGCAGGTTTTCTTCAGCCCGCTTGCGTTCGGTGATGTCCAGAATAACGCCAACCAGGCCGCCCAGGCTGCCATCGGACTTGTTGAAAGTGGCCTTGTAGAACAATACGTCCTTGTGTTCGCCATCAGCAGATTGCACCTTTGCCTCGTAAGTCTGAACACCGGGTTTGTCGAACAGCGCCTTGTCGGCGGCGTGATAGCGGTCTGCCAATTCCTTGGGCGAAAGTTCGTAGACCGATTTGCCGACCAATTCCTGTCGCGAACTACCGATATATTGCTCGAATGCATGGTTGCACCCCAGATAACGACCCTGATCGTCTTTATAGAACAACGGATTGGGAATGGCCTCAATGAGCTGCTCGATGAAGTGGAGTTGTTCCTTCACTTCAACCTCGGCTTTATGGCGTTCAGTGATGTCATGCACAATGGAATACAGCAGGTGATGTTCTTTAAAATTGACTGAGCCAGAGTGCACTTCAACATCTCGTACCTCACCATTTGCCAACCGGTGCCGAAAATGGAAAGCCGATTTTTTCTCATGCTCGGCATTGGACATTTCTTGAGCGATCTCTTCGCGGGTTAGCGTGTTGATCTGGTCTATATTCATTTCTTTTATTTGATTCAGCGAATAGCCGTAAAAGCTTTCTGCTGCGGCATTCGCGTCCACGATGCGCCCATCTGTTGGTTCAATCAGCAGCATCGGTATCTTGGCTCCCAGGAAAAAAGCCCGATAATGATCTTCGCTTTCACGCAAGGCACGGGTAATTTTCTCGTTTTCCCGCATTGCCGCTTCCAATTCGTCGGTGCGGCGGTGTACCTGATCTTCAAGCGTAATCGCTGTATGGAACAAATTGAAGTCAGAACCCTGAATGTTCGTGCTGCTTTCGGCGCGATCCATTAGCGCATGGACGGTCTTGTTCAGGCGCGCGATCTCGGCGTGCAGGGCTTGCTCGTTCAGCTCCATTTTGTCAGGCATCGCGCGCACCTATATTTGATTTCTTGGCCACAGTAATTTCGCTTCACTCATCTAATGCCGGTTTTGTTGTCTTGGAGCAAATGAACTGGGCTAGTCTTTTGTCGGTGGTCATGATGTGGTTGGTCAGCCAGTTCTTCAGAAAGATGAGTAATGCCTCCCGCGAATCCGGCTTGCCTTCGCGTGCCTCGGCACGGAGCGAAACGACCTGTTCCGAAAAATGTCGGTGCGCGGCCAAGTGCAGCTTCGCTTCTTCAGGTACGGCGTCGTAGCCGTATTGTTTCATCAACTGCTCCTCGGTATTGAAATGGTAGATGGCGTAGGCAAGTAGATCGCGCGTAATCTGCTCGAACAGCGGATTGTCGGCTTCACTGGTCAGTTTGATCTTTGCTTCATTCAGCGTGTCCACGAGAAAGCGATGTTGCCGGTCGATCTCGGTTACGCCGGTCAGCATGGCATCGTTCCATTGGATAGGGTCAGAATCACTCATAAATTGCTCCATTTGATTGAGACATGATGCTCATGTCTCATTGTTGGTCGGTCGAACCCAGGCCGGGTCAGGACGGAACTCGCGCACCCAGCGCGGGATGTCCGCCGCCGCCATCGGTCGCGCCAACGCGTAGCCCTGTATCACGTCACAGCCCATCGTCAACAGGTGGCTGATGTGTGCCGGGGTTTCGGCGCCCTCGGCGACGAGTGAACGACCAAAGGCTCGTCCCATTCCGATCACGGCTTCGACGATGGCGAGGTCTTCCGGGCGCTCCAGCATGTGGCGCACGAAGGTGTGGTCGATCTTGATCTCCGTGGCCGGTAGATGTCGGAGGTGAGCAAGGGTCGAGTAGCCGGTACCGAAATCGTCAAGGGAGAAAGCAACGCCGAGTTTCTTGCAGTCCTCAATGACTTTACGAATAGCATCCAGTTCTTTCAGTGCTGCGGTTTCGACAATCTCGATCATAAAGCAGCTCGGCTTTATCTCCGGGTATTGGTTCAGGATCACAGCCAAGGCGTCGGCAAAGCCCGGCTGTAGCAAATGGCGAATGAAGGCATTGACACTGATGCATAGGTCTATGCCCTCATGTTGCCACAGCGCCCTTTGGGATAGCGCTTCCCGTATTACCCATTCCCCGATTGAAGGCGCAAGATCGGTATCCTCGATCAGCGGCAAAAACTCGGCCGGCGATAACAGGCCCAAAGTAGGATGTTGCCAGCGGATAAGCGCCTCGGCACCGACGACTCGGCCTTGTCGACAATCCACTTTGGGCTGGTAATAGAGGCGTAATTGCCCCGATTTCTGGGCCTCTGCGAGCAGCCGCAAAGTCGCGTGGCGTGCCTCGATGCGCTGTTCGAGATGAGTGTCGAACAACTGGTAGCGATTTTTCCCTGCCTGCTTGGCGACGTACATGGCATGGTCGGCATGACGCACCAGAGTGTCGGAATCGACCGAATCGTTCGGGAACAAAGTCACGCCTATGCTTGCCGATATCCCGGCTTGCTCGCTGTCGCCGATCACGTATGGCTCCGAGACTGACTGCAGAAGGCGGTCAAGTGCCATTCGGCACTCCTCTTCGTCGCCCAGGCCCGAGAGCAGGACGACGAATTCATCGCCACCCAGCCGGGCCACGGTGTCACCGCCGCGAACGCAGGCCATGAGCCGACGCGAAACTTCGACCAGCAGGTGATCGCCTGCCTGATGTCCAAACCGATCATTGATCTCCTTGAAACCGTCGAGGTCGAGGTAGCACACCGCGATGATGGTGTCGCCTCGCTGGTTGCGGGCAATTGCCTGATGAAGACGGTCGCCGAGTAGCAGACGGTTCGGCAAGCCGGTCAGCGGGTCGTGATGGGCAATTTTCTCCAGATGCTCCGCTTGTAGTTTGTGCTCCGTGATGTCGTGAGCAACCGAAATCACGCACCACTCGCCGCCTATTTCCACAACCTTGCCGGAAATCAACATGGTCGAGACCGATCCGTCCTTGCGCCGCATTTGTGTTTCGAAACCGATTGCTTCGCCGTCGCGCGCAAGTTGTTCCGTCCACTGTTGCCGTTGCTCGGCATCTACCCATACGTCGAGATCGCCGGACAGCGTGCTCCGTCCGACAACGTCGTCGATTTCGAAGCCGAAATACTCGGCAAAGCTGCGACTGGCCTCGATCACCGTGCCGTCTTTGAGGCGCGTCAGCGCCATCGGTTCGGGATTCAGGCTGAACAGCGCCTCAAATTTTGCCTCGGAGTTGCGCAAGGCGCGGGTGGTTTTCTCGTTTTTCTGTAATGCCGCTTCCAGTTCATCGGTGCGGAGATGTACCTGTCCTTCAAGAGTAATCGTAGTCTGAAATAGACTGAAGTCAGAACCTTGGATGCTTGCGCTGCTTTCGGCACGATTCATCAGCGCTTGGATAATCTTGTTCAGACGCGCGATCTCGGCTTGCAAGTCTCGCTTGTCCGCATCTACTTGGTCAGGCATCATGCACACCTGTATTTGATTTCTGGGCGGTACCAATGGCACAGCCGGTGAAGGTCTGATTGACGTGTACACCACAGAACTGTTCGCCGTAGCTACTAAATCCTATCGTGTTGTTGCGCTGAAAAATATCGCCGACGCGATCTTCCAAACCCTTCTGGGAAATTTCCAGATTGCGCAAAATGCAGTCGAAGCCCAAGACGAGTTGTGGTGGCCCGATTTCAGTCCGGATTGTGTCGAAAGCCTGTTTCAGGTTATCCACTAAATCCACGCCATGCGCCACTCTGAGTACCAGACCCACTTCAATGGCGCAAAAGAAAGTCAGGCTGCCGTCGGCATTTGCTTTCTGGATAGAGCGCACATAATCAATACCCCCAATTTTTACCACGACAGGCGAAGTGGCAAAACGCATGGGATTAAGGTCATGCACCTCGACACCAACCAGGCGGGCGTATTCGGCGGCGGCGGGCAGTCCGTTGATTTCTTTGACAGTGCGCGTAGCGGGATCAGCTTCCGTAACTACCAGACGTTCGTCAGAAGAAACAAAATGTTGTGTCTTGAATATCTTGAAGGGCGAGGAAGTGCTGATCAGGATAAGTACGGCGCTATCGGAATGGAAGCGTCCATCGCTATAAACAAAGGTTTTTTCGAACTTCAGGTCGTCGCCCGCCGATCCGCCGAACAGTGTGAGCTTGCCTAATGCATACTGCAAAGCATGCGTCACCGGCTCTTCGCGCACGGACATACCGTCAATCAGCAGCAGTGCGAAGCTGTTATCCGGGCTTGAGTTCGGTGCTTTGCTTTCAAGGCGCTGTAACAGGGCTTGGGCAAAGTCATGCCCTTTGCTGATATCGAACTGGCCTAATTGATCCAACAGCCCGCAGGTAGCCACAAAACTGCCTGCGGGAAAACTCGCCCCAGACAGACTATGCTGGCAATAACCGGCTGGCCCGATTTCTCCTGCCGTGGTGCAACCGACTACTTGAACCCCGGCAAACAAACGGCGCATTTCTGCAGCCAGCACGTCAAGGTCGTATTCACTTGAGCAGAAGAAAACAACCAGTTCCATGCCCGGCTGCGACACCGCAGCATGAAACTCCTGCACCGCATGGTGAGCCTCCGTTGCACGCGATTGCGCTATGCGAATATGCTGATCACTCATGTTTCTTCCTGTGTTTGAATGCCGATGCGGTACCAGGATAACCAATTATCATGTTGCCATCAGCCACTGCCATAATACGCGATTCGGTAGTGGTTTACTTTGAAATTCAAGTCTCAAGATTACTTATAGAACTCTCTAAGCTCAGTGCGCTTCCGCACGTAAAACAAACTTTGAAAGTTTTTTCAAACTGAACCATTACCCGCGATTCATTGGTCTTGCGTTAGCGGGAGTAGGTGCATGGGTGCAATTCCATGCATCATGATGTGCACAGCGACCCTACCGCGAAACTTTAGCCAAAAAAACAGTTACTTCTTCGCGGTCGTGGTAAAGCTGTTTGGCTTCCAGGCGATAGCGTATGCCTTTGGCATCGAGTACCGCACGCACGCCATTGAGCGCATCGGTCAAAGCCGTTACACGTTTCTTCATCGGCAACTTGAGATTGAAAATGGCGCGGGTGGTTGCGCCTGACGCGACCCAGTCGGCCATCAGCGCCGCAACCTTCGCGGGCTGTTCCACCATATCGCATACCAGCCAATCTACGGATTGCTTCGGGCGATAGCGGAAGCCGTCCTGGCGCAGATGCTTGATGGATGGGTGATCCGCTGCCACGCCTTTCAGCGGACCGTTATCCACGGAGATGACTTTCAATCCGCGTTGCACCAGTTGCCATGTCCAGCCGCCGGGCGCAGCACCCAAGTCCACCGCATGCAGGCCGGGCCTGAGCCACTTTTCCTGCTCTTCCTTGCTGAGAAAGACTTCAAATGCTTCGGCCAGCTTGAGGTAGGACCGGCTAGGGGCATCGTGCGGCATTTTCAGGCGCTGGATGCCCATGTGTGCAGCGGAGCTGTTGTGCGGATCGCTGCTGCCGATGAGGGCGCGGTTTTTGTCCGGGAAGAAGATGTGCAGGCGCGGCAAATGTTCCGTTCGGGCTGAGTCGTGAGCCTGTCGAACGGTCGAAGCCCCAGCGTCAGCTAGCCGACCGCTGGCGCGTAACTTTTCTTCCAGCAGCGGCTGGAAGCGCCGCGTGAAGCCGGACAGCGTTTTGCCTTCGTTAGTGTCCGGTGTTTCCAGCCACAGCGCGCCGAACTGTTGTGGCTCGGTGGGCAGGGCAGCCAGCAGCGGCGTGAGGCGGTCGCGTTCCGGCAATTCATGCACTTCGCCGTGCAGTCGTATGAGTTGGCGTGCAAACGTGAGTTGCGCGTAAGCCAAGCGGGGCTTGCCTTGCAGCACGACAAAGCCGCTGTCGGCAGCCGCTTCGATCTGTTTGGCCTGGGTTTCCTGCACGCAATCGCGTTCGAAGCCGGGGCGGCAATACAGCAGCCAGTTTGATAGAGTTGTAGTATTCATTGCGCGCAATGCTAGGCGGTGTTGAGTATGTTGGCAATGAGTAGATGTAAAAATGGTAAACTCCGCGCCTCATTTTTTCTGCTGGATGACATGGCGAAGCGTTACGATTTGATAGTGTTCGACTGGGATGGCACGGTGATGGACTCGACGGCGGTGATCGCAAGTTCTATCCAGGCCGCGTGTCGCGATCTGAATTTGTCCGTGCCGAGCGATGAAGCGGCGCGTCATGTGATCGGCATGGGGCTGGGAGAAGCCTTGCGCCATGCTGTGCCGGATGCGCCGGAGTCCATGTACGAGCCGCTGGTGGCGCGTTACCGCCATCATTTTCTTGCGCAGGACGAAACTATTTTGCTGTTTGCCGACGCGCGTGAAACTATTATCGAATTGCATGAAGCTAGCTATTGGCTGGCTGTGGCGACTGGAAAAAATCGCAATGGCTTGAATCGTGCACTGCAATCAAGCGGTCTGGGCGGATATTTTCACGCCACACGTACGGCGGACCAGACCTTTTCCAAGCCGCATCCTGCGATGCTGCTGGAGATCATGGACGAGTTGGGCTTGGAACCTGCGCGTGTGCTGATGGTGGGCGACACCACTCACGATTTGCAGATGGCGATCAACGCCGGGGTGGATGCGCTGGCAGTGACGCATGGCGCGCATCCGGCGGAGCAGTTGCAGGCGCTACAGCCGCTGGCGTTGCTGGAAGATTTTGCGGGGCTACGTGAGTGGTTCAGGGCGTACGCCTGATATACTGATAGCATTCTGTTTCGTCGTTCCCGCGTAGGCGGGAATCCAGCAGTGTTCGTCAAACATGCATTGGGTTATAGAAAAATTCCCGTTCGCCCTGAGCTTGTCGAAGGGTTTCGGGTGAATGGCTGGTGGTTCGACAAGCTCACCACGAACGGTTTAGTGAACAGCATTAGTTTTGCCCCCGCTTTGCGGGGGATTATTTAATAGCCTGGATTCCCGCCTTCGCGGGAATGACAGTAGAGTTTTAAGGAGTTTTTATGTCTGAGCAAAACAATTGGGAACGCGGCGTGCTGGAGAAGCTTGCCATGTCGGCTATTCAGGAGCAGCGCCGGGCGCGGCACTGGGGGATCTTTTTCAAGACGCTGACGTTCGCCTATCTGTTCATTATGCTGGCTTTGTTCATGGGCTGGATGGGGGGAGGCAAGGCGGAAAAGGCGCTGAGCGGCAAGCACACCGCGCTGGTGGAGATGGACGGTGTGATCTCGGCTGACAGTGCGGCCAGCGCCGACAACGTGATTGACGGCTTGCAGGAGGCGTTCAAGGATAAGCATACGCAAGGGGTGATCTTGCGCATCAACAGCCCCGGCGGCAGTCCGGTACAGTCGGGATATATCAACGATGAAATCCGCCGCTTGCGTGCCAAGTATCCCAATATTCCGCTGTATGTAGTGGTGGAGGATATTTGTGCTTCCGGTGGTTATTACGTGGCGGCTGCGGCGGACAAGATTTTCGTGAACAAGGCAAGCATCGTCGGTTCGATTGGGGTGTTGATGGATGGCTTCGGTTTTACCGGAACGATGGATAAGCTGGGCGTGGAGCGCCGCCTGCTGACTGCTGGCGCGAACAAGGGTTTCCTTGATCCGTTTTCGCCCATGGAGCCGAAACAGAAGGAATTCGCCAAGACCATGCTTGCCGAAATCCACCAGCAATTCATCGCCGTGGTGAAGCAGGGACGTGGCAAGCGCCTGAAAGAGACACCTGATACCTTTAGCGGTTTGTTCTGGACTGGGCAAAAGAGCATCGAGATGGGGTTGGCCGATGACATGGGCAGCGTAGAAAGCGTGGCGCGCGACGTAATCAAGGCCGAGGACATTGTGGACTTCACTGCCCACGAGGGTATAGCCGACCGTCTCGCCAAGAAATTTGGCGCGGGTGTGGTGAGTGCCCTGCCGGGCTTTTCTTCGCAATCGAGCGGAGTGAGTTTGCGCTGATGAGTGTGCATATCACCGAGCTTTCGCACGGCGGCGCAGCCGCGCGGGTGCTAGTGCACGGAACAAAATGTACCTGAAGTCGTCATTCAAATTTGTATTGCTGGCCACACTGGCAATCAAGTTCATCCTCGCATGGGTCCTTCCCATGTCGGGCGACGAGGCCTATTTCATCGTCTGGGCGCAACATCCTGATTTTGGTTACTACGACCATCCGCCTATGGTGGGCTGGATGCTCCAGTTGCTGCTTTATCTCGGCAGTTCGGAAGTGCTGCTACGCCTGCCCGCAATATTGCTTTCCACGCTGATCGGCATCGGCATCTACCAGTTGCTCAAGCCGCATGATGAAACCAAGGCCACGCTCGTTGCGATCCTGTTCCTGATTTCGCCGCTCAATATTTTGAATGTGCTGATCACCACTGATACGCCGCTGATCCTGTTTGTATTTCTGTCCGCAGTTGCATTGTTCAATGCGCTGCAAAGAAATAACCTGGTTTGGTATGGGCTGTCCGGTGCCTTGTTCGGCATGGCGTTTCTGTCGAAATATTTTGCCGTGCTATTGGGGCTGGGCTATCTGGCGTATTTCATATTCTCCAGCAGGAGCAAGCAAAAAACCGAAGGGTTCATCCTGCTTTTTCTTGCGGCGCTGCCGTTCGTGCTACTCAATCTTTACTGGAACTACACCCACTGCTGGGACAACATCCTGTTCAACCTTTACAACCGCAACGAGGGTGAGGATTTTGCGCTGGGCAAGGTCGCCATTTTCTTTGGTACGCAGATTTATTTGATGACTCCGCCGGTCATTTACTACTTGTTCAAACACCGTGCGGGGTTCGGGCAGAAAATCAAGCGCAACCACTTCATGTTATTCGCTTGGCTGTTCCTGTTGCCGATGGCTGCCTTCGCGCTGCTGTCGCTGAAGAAAGTTATTGGTCTGCACTGGGTGTTTGCGTTTTATCCCTTCCTGTATTTGCTGCTGTACCTGTTCCTGTCGCGCGAGGAATTACTTAAGTCGCTCAAGTTCATGGCTTGGTTCAGCGCCGCGCATCTCGCCGCCATCGCCGTTATTGCCGCTATGCCGATGGAAACATGGAAACATAACAAGCTGTACGACGGCGTTGTATTCATGTTCAGGAACGACGAGATCGTCGATAAAGTACGGCCATACGAACAGCAAGGCTTCCTGCTGGCTTCCGATGGTTACACTTCGGCAGCTATTATTTCCTACCACTACGGCAAGAACTTTGCCGTTTTCGGCGAAGGCTCGCATTACGCGCGTCAGGATGACATCATCACCGATTTTCGCCAGTTCAACGGGCGCGACATGCTGATCATGAAAAAGTCTGCGCCCGATATGGAGCAATACGCGCCTTATTTTCGGCGCGTGGAGGTCAGGCAGTTCGACTTGCGCGGTGTCACTTTTTATTTCGTATTAGGTTACGATTTTGATTACGGCAACTACAAAAAGCTTGTGCTGAAACCGATCAAGGACAATTACTACAACATTCCGGCGTTTCTCCCGCATGCGCCCTGTTATTTTTGCGAAAAATATTTTCCGGAGGAGGGGAGTTAAATGGCTACGCTGACCACTCAACTTTCCGGTTGGGGCCGCTACCCGGTGCAAACTTGCGAACTGGAGCGCCCGGAACGCTACGCTGACCTGCGCTCCGATGCGCGCAGCCTGATTGCGCGCGGCCAGGGACGCAGCTACGGCGATGCCGCGCTGAATGAAAACGGGCGGGTGCTGCTGACCGAGCGCGTTAACCGCCTTCTGGACTTCGATGTGGAGAATGGTGTTTTGCGCGCCGAGGCCGGGGCGACACTGGCGGATATTCTGGAGGTGATCGTTCCTAAAGACTGGTTCCTGCCAGTCACGCCGGGAACGAAATTTGTTTCGCTGGGCGGCTGCGTGGCGGCGGATGTGCATGGCAAAAATCATCACCATGAAGGCTCCTTCGGCGACCATGTTGTCTCCATCAAATTAGTTCAGGACGATGGCAGCCACGTGACATGTTCTGCTGCCGAAAATTCGGATATCTTCTGGGCAACCGTTGGCGGCATGGGACTGACCGGCATCATTGGCGAAGTGACGCTCAAGCTCATCCCGATACCCACACCTGACATGATGGTTCGCCATTACAGCGCAGATAACCTCGAACAGCTTTTTCAGCTACTGCAAAGTCCGGAGCGTGATGATCGCTATACCGTTGCCTGGATCGACAGCATGGCAAGCGGGCAGCATCTAGGCCGTGGCATTGCCATGTGCGGACATCATGCCGCAGCGGAAGAATTGCCGGTCGATTTCAGGAATCCTGCCCAGATCAAACGCAGCCGTTCCATCCCCTTTAACTTCCCCAGTTTTGTGCTGAACCCGCTGAGCATCGCCGCCTTCAATGCGCTGTACTTCAGGCGCGAGGGCGCGAAGCAGCAGCCGTTCGTCAGCAGTTACGACGCTTTCTTTTATCCTCTGGACGCAATCGGCGACTGGAATCGTATGTACGGCAAGCGCGGCTTCGTGCAATACCAGTGCGTGATTCCAGAGGCGACTGCATACGATGGCATCCGGAAATTGCTGGAAGAACTTTTGGACAGCGGTCGCCCTTCCTTTCTTGCAGTGCTGAAGCGTTTTGGCGCGCAGGGCAAGGGGCTGCTGTCCTTTCCCATGGCGGGTTATACCTTGGCGCTGGATTTGCCCATCCGCGACGATGGCTTGTTTGTGCTGCTGGATAAGCTGGATAAAATTGTATTGCAACACGGGGGGCGCGTGTACCTCGCCAAAGATGCGCGGCTTTCTGCGGATTCATTCCGCGCCATGTATCCGCGTTATGAAGAATGGCTCAAGATCAAGAATGCAGTCGATCCGCAAAACATATTCAGTTCCAGTCTGTCGCGCCGTCTGAAAATTGGGGGCAATAGAGTATGAGTGTACCTCTTAAAATTCGTCATTCCCGCGCAGGCGGGAATCCAGCGGTTTTATCTAATATGCCTTTTGGCCTTGTTCCTCCGCGTTGCGGAGGGAGTTTTTTCAATGACTGGATTCCCGCCTGCGCGGGAATGACGGAATGGGGCAATCATGAGTGAAACAGTGTTGATACTCGGAGCCACTTCCGCCATTGCACGCGCCACCGCTGTCGCTTTTGCAGCGCGCGGCGATGCCTTGTACCTGGCTTCGCGCGACCTGGATGAATTGCAGCGTTTCGCCACTGATGTGCGGCTGCGTTATGGTGTCGAGGTGCGCTACGGGTTGTTCGATGCGGAGGCGATATCAACCCACGAAGCGTTTCTGCAATCTGTGATCGCAGAAATGCCGAATCTCTCCGGCGTAGTGCTGGCCTTCGGTTATCTCGGCGACCAGCAGGCGGCACGCGACTTCAAGTTGGGCGCAAAAGTCATCGCTGCCAACTTTACCGGCGCGGTTTCCATCCTGAGTTATTGCGCGAATTATTTTGAGACCTTGCAACGCGGCTTCATCATCGGCATTGCTTCGGTGGCAGGGGATCGCGGCAGGCAGAGCAACTATGTATATGGCGCCGCGAAAGGCGCGCTGAGTTTGTATCTGCAAGGGTTGCGCAACCGCCTGTATGCCAGCGGCGTGCGCGTCATCACCGTCAAACCGGGGTTCGTGGATACTGCCATGACCTACGGATTGCCCGGACTGTTTCTGGTGGCGTCCCCGCAGGACATCGGCGAGCGCATTGTCGCGACATTGGGCAAGTCGGCGGACGTGGTTTACTTGCCATGGTTCTGGCGCTACATCATGCTCATCATCAAACATATCCCGGAGCCGATTTTCAAGCGGATGAAATTGTGAGTGTGAATCCGGTTGTGGCGGCATTGAGAAAATACGGCGGCTGGTAGCAATGTCTAGTGCGCGCGATGGTTATATCCTGTCCGGCTGGCGCTTCCGCGCGCTGCTGCTAATCGTGCTGCTTAGCGCCGTTGGCTATCTGGCGTTCTCGCTGTGGGGCGGCTGGCAGGAAGTGGTGGAGGCCATGGTTCGCGTGGGTTTCTTCGGCACCGCCATCGCACTCGCGCTGTCGCTGGTCAATTACGGAATGCGCTTCGTTCGCTGGCAAAAATATCTCGAACTGCTCGGTCATCGTGTCCACACACCGGAGAGCCTGCGCATCTACATCGCGGGCTTCGGCCTGACCATCATTCCCGGCAAGGCGGGCGAGACCATCCGCAGCGTGTTCCTGAAAAATCATGGCATTTCTTATCCGGAAAGCCTGGCGGCCTATTTCTCGGATCAATTCTCCAATCTTATCAGCATGCTGTTGCTTGTCTCCATCGGCTTGTGGGTGTATGAGCCAGCCAAACCGCTGGTGGTGATCCTGGCGGCAATGCTTCTGACCGGCTTGTTTGTGCTCCAGCAAACAAAATGGCTGCAAACGCTAAGAGCACTGGCGCTAAACAAGCTGTCCGCGCGCCCGGCACATTTCATTACTTCGGCTCTTGATGTCGTGTTGCATTCCGGGCGCTGTTTCCGCCTGCCCATGCTGCTGTACGGCATTGCCCTCGGACTAATCGCGTGGGGCTCGGAAGGAGTGGCTTTCTACTACATCATGCATGTCCTCGGCAGCAATCTATCGTTGCCGACTGCGCTGTTTATTTATGCCTTCTCCATGCTGGTCGGTGCGTTCAGTTTTCTACCTGGCGGTCTTGGCGGATTTGAAGCCTCCATGGTTGCATTGCTGATGCTGAATAACGTCGCACAACCGCAGGCCGTAGCCGCGACCGTTCTGATCCGCCTGGCGACGCTGTGGTTCGCCGTGGCGCTGGGCGTGATTGCGCTGAGCATGTCCGAGCGGAAAGATTCTCGTAGGGTGGGTTAGCGTAGCGTAACCCGCCATGAGCATTCGGCTGCCATCTGCCGGTGGGTTACGCTACGCTAACCCACCCTACAACAGCGGCTCCAATTGCCGCATTACATTGCGCAGGATAATCGACTGCGCCTGCCCAACTGGATGCAGGTTGTCGGCCTGGAACTGTTCCAGCATGATGCCTTCCAGCAAGAATGGAACCAGCGTCGAGTGGTATCGTTGCGCCAGTTTTGGGTACAGTGCCTTGAATTGGACGGTGTAATCCGCGCCATAATTGGGCGGCAGTTGCATGCCCAGCAACACTACTTTGGCATGTGCCTTGCGTGATTGTTGGATGAGGTCGGCGAGGTTGGTTTCAATGTCCGCGATGGGTGCGCCGCGCAGACCGTCATTTGCGCCGAGTTCGAGAATCACGATGCTGGGCTGGTGCTTCCGCAATGCCGCAGCGATGTGCTGGCGTCCGCCGGTAGTGGTTTCTCCGCTGATGCTGACGTTGACCACCTGATATTGCGGATGGCTGCGTTGCAGTTCCTGCTGCAACAGATTCACCCAACCCGCTTCGCGCGGGATACCATATGCCTCCGACAGGCTATCGCCGAACACCAGTATGGTCGGTTGCGCGGCGACTATTCCCGGCAGCAGGAAACAGGCGCAGAATAAAACCACACGGAAGAAAGCAGAAAATCTCATGGCGTCCATTGTGCAGGCAGTGAATCTCGGTAAGCAAGTGGAAAGTCCCTCAATGAATGGAGAGGTGCAGCCGCTGGTCATCCTGCACGAGGTCAATTTCACTGTGGAGGCGGGCGAAAGCCTGGCGATACTCGGCGCATCCGGCTCCGGCAAGTCCACCCTGCTGGGCTTGCTGGCCGGGCTGGATGCGCCCAGCAGCGGCACGGTGTATCTCGACGGCACGGATATTTTCTCCTTCGACGAAGATGGCCGCGCGCGCCTGCGCGGACGCTTGGCGGGCTTCGTGTTCCAGTCGTTTCAGTTATTGCCCGCTCTCACCGCGCTGGAAAACGTGATGTTGCCGCTGGAACTGCACGGCGCATCCGATGCGCGCGAACGCGCCACGGAAGCCTTGGAGCGCGTTGGTCTTGCTCCTCGCATATCGCACCTGCCCAAACATCTTTCCGGCGGCGAACAGCAGCGCGTGGCTATTGCGCGCGCGTTTGTCGTCCAGCCGAAAATATTATTTGCGGATGAGCCGACCGGCAACCTCGACGCCGCCACCGGCAACCAGGTCATCGAATTGATGCTGGAACTCAACCGCGCGCAAGGAACCACGCTGATACTCGTCACCCACGACGAGGCGCTGGCGCAGCGCTGCAACAGACAGTTGCATTTGGCGGCTGGGCGGGTGATTTAACATGGATATGGTTTTGTAGGTGCGAATTTATTCGCACGCGCAATAAATTATGTGCGAATGAATTCGCACCTACGCGGGGGTTGTCTTGCGGCGGTGCCAATTTCTTAAGCTCAAAGAGCTTGGAGAATTGCCTACCTTTGGTGCAATGCCCGTTGGTTATTGCATCTGGAGCACACGAAAAGGAGAAATATGATGGAAATAATCGCGTCAATAATAACCTCGGGGTTGGTCACGTCTGCATTTTTGTTTTTATTTCAGCAATCCATATCTGCAAAGCTGAAACAGCTTGAACTCCAATTCGGCAGCGTTATCCAGTACCGCCAAAAGAATTTGGATTTGGTGATCAAGGCATATGAAGATGTTTGGAGCGGTCTTGTTGAAATCGAGCGATTACTGCGTAGCATTACTACACAGATGAACAACGGTTCTTTCCCCGAACTCACACCAATCCACGATGCACATTTCCGCTTCCGGCAAAAAATGCTTCTTCTCCCGGATAACTTGTGCGAAAACACTGAAGGCGCTTTAAAGCGCTTGGAAGAGAATATGAATAAGTTTCTAGCAACATACCAAGAGTATAGGAAAACGGCTCAAGAACAAGGGCGCAAGCCGAATCAACAAGAATTGGATGCTGTTACCAATGCGATACATTTAACAATAAACGCATTTACAAACGACATGGAGGCACTTAGGAAGAGCTTTCAAAGTTCGCTTCATACACTCGTTTATGGTTCGACCAGTCCGTCCGCGCAATAACCAACGAGCATTGCACCGCATGTTTGAAACCATCGTAAAAAAATGAACCTCCTCCGCCTCTCACTCAATCTGCTCCTCCGCGACTGGCGTGCCGGAGAATGGCGCGTGCTGCTGATTGCGCTGGTGTTGGCCGTGGGCAGTATTTCCACGGTCGGCCTGTTCGCGGATCGGGTGCGGCTGGCGCTGCAACAGGAGGCGACCAGTTTGCTCGGCGCGGACTTGCGCATTTCTTCGACGCGGCCATTGCCGCCTGCCTATCGCGAAGCCGCACGACAGCGCGGGTTGCGCGTGGTGGAGGCAGAAAACTTTCCCAGTATGGCGGCAGGCAAGCAGCAGAGTGTGCTGGCGGAAATTCAGGCGGTGGGGGAAGGGTATCCGCTGCGTGGAAGAATCGTTATTGATGATGGTGGCGGAACAAAGGAGCGCAGTGTTATTACTCCCTCTCCCCAGCCCTCCCCCGTCAAGGGGGAGGGGGCTATACCCGCGCGCGGTACGTTGTGGGCCGATGCGCGACTGATGCAGCGTCTGGGGTTGCAACTCGGCGATGAGGTGGGAATCGGTGCGCTGCATTTGCGTTTGGCCGCAGAGGTGGTGCGCGATGTGGATCAGTCGGTTGGCTTCGCCAGTTTCGCGCCGCGCGTGCTGCTGAATGCGGCGGACTTGCCTGCCAGTGGCTTGGTGCAAGAAGGGAGCCGTATCAATTATCGGCTGCTCGTGGCGGGCGAGGTGCAGCAGGTGGCCGACTTGCGTAGCTGGCTGCAAAGGAGGCTGGGCGTGGGCGAGAAGATTGAGGATGTGCGCGATGCGCGCCCTGAAATCCGCACCGCGCTGGAACGCGCCGAACATTTCCTCGGGCTGGCTGCGCTTACTGCCGTGGTGCTGGCGGGCGTGGCACTGGCGCTGGCGGCGCGGCATTTCATTGCACGCCATCTGGATGCCTGCGCGATGATGCGCTGTCTCGGTGCGGCTCAGGCGCAGGTGTTGCGTATCTTCCTGTATCAATTTCTGTTGCTCGGCGCGTGCGCCGTACTGCTGGGCGGACTGCTCGGTTATGCGGCGCAGACCGCGCTGGTGCAATCCATCGCCTCGATGCGCGACGCTGCGCTGCCGCCGCCCGGCTGGACGCCGTTGTGGCAAGCTGCCGCCAGCGGCATGGCGCTGTTGCTGGGTTTTGCTTTCCTGCCATTGTGGCAATTGAAAAGCGTTTCGCCGCTGCGCGTGATCCGCCGCGAACTGGGTGCGCCGGAAGCGGGCGCTTGGTTGTTGTATGCCTCCGGCGGGGCGGTGCTGTGTGGACTGTTTTTGTGGCAGGCTGGTTCGCTCAAGCTGGGGCTGACCGTGCTGGGCGGATTAGTGGCGGGCTTGTTGTTGTTCGGTTTTCTGGCGTGGCTTGTGGTGCGCGCATTGGCCAGATTGGGGAGCCATGCATTTTCCAATCTGGCGCGGCACGGGCGCAGCAACGCCGTGCAAATCGTCGCGCTCAGTCTGGGCGGCATGGCCTTGCTGCTGCTCACCTTTGTGCGCGCCGACCTGATGGAGAGCTGGCGTTCGCGCCTGCCGCCGGATGCGCCCAACCGTTTCATCGTCAACATCCAGCCCGACCAGCGCACAGCGGTACAGAATTTTTTCGCGCGGCAGCAATTGCCGTCGCCGGAGTTATTTCCCATGGTGCGCGGTCGTTTGGTGGCGATCAATCAACGCGTTGTTAAAGGCGATGATTACCCCGATCCGCGTGCGCGCGGGCTGGTGGAGCGCGAGACTAATTTGTCCTGGCTGGATCATGTGCCTAAAGGCAATGAACTGGTGCAGGGGGAATGGTTCGGGCAGGGCGCAACTGGAGTGCTGTCGGTGGAGGAGGGCATCGCCAAGACGCTGGGCATACATATGGGCGACATGCTGACCTACGACGTGGCGGGCAGCCAGTTCAGCGCGCGGGTGGTGAACCTGCGCAAGGTGCAGTGGGATTCCATGCAGGTGAATTTTTTCATAATCGCCGCACCCGGCATGCTGGAAGATTATCCGGCCAGCTACATCAGCAGTTTTTATCTGCCGCCGGACAAGGCGCAGGCGGCGAATGCGCTGATCAAGAAATTTCCCAACCTGCTGCTGATAGATGTTGAGGCGATGATCGAGCAGGTGCGCCACATCATGGATCAGATCGCGCAGACCATGAGCGCGGTGTTCTTGTTCACTTTGCTAAGCGGGATGGCAGTACTGTATGCCGCGCTGCTTTCCACGCAGGACGAGCGCATCCACCAGGCAGCAATCCTGCGCACCTTGGGCGCGGACAGCGGATATCTGCGGCGCTTGCACCTGACCGAATTCGCCACGCTGGGCGCGTTGAGCGGTCTGTTTGCGGCTGGGGGGGCGGAGTTGCTGGGTTGGGTGCTGGCAATCAGGGTACTGGAAATCCCATACCATCCGGGGATGATGATCTGGCTGGTCGGGATGGGCGGCGGCATGGTCACGGTGACGCTGGCGGGGTGGCTGGCTACGCGGCATGTGGCGCAGATGCCGCCGTTGCGGGTGTTGCAATCGGTATGAATATGGGGTTGGTAGGTGCGAATTCATTCGCACGTTCGCATACACAGTGTGCGAATGAATTCGCACCTACCAGTACGGCCTAGCCGCCTTCTTCCATCGCCATCTCCAGCTCTAGCCAGCTTTCTTCCAGTTCGGCCACTTTGGCTTCCAGATCGGCATGCAGAGTGTTCAACTGGTTGATCTTGTCGCGATCCGGGCTAGTATAAGTTACCGGATCGGCCAGTTGGCGGTTGACTGCGGCGAGTTCTGCCTGAGCGGCTGCCAGTGCGGTTTCGAGTTTGCCCTGTTTCGATAGCAGCGCTTTTTTATTCGGCTTGGGCGCGTTCTCACGGCGCGATTTTTCCGGCTGGGCTTGCGCGGCGGCTTCGCGCGGGCGGCGGGTTTCGATCCAGCTTTTGTAGTCTTCCAGATCGCCATCGAACAGCTTGGCTTCGCCATCCGCAACCAGCCACAATTCGTCGGCTACGGCGCGGATCAGGCTGCGGTCATGGGACACTATTACCACCGCACCAGTGTATTCCTCCAAGGCAAGTGTGAGGGCATCGCGCATGTCCAGATCGAGATGGTTAGTGGGTTCGTCGAGCAGTAACAGGTGCGGCTTCTGCCAGGCCAGCAGCGCGAGCGCCAGACGGCTTTTTTCTCCGCCGGAGAAGCTTGCCACCGGGCGGTCTTCGCTGTCCCCGGCAAGGCCGAAACGGCCTAGAAAAGTGCGCAGCGCCAAGGTTGTTTCCTTGGGAGCCAACCGTTCCATGTGTTGCAGCGGCGTCGCCGTGCTGTCCAGGTTTTCCAGTTGATGCTGGGCGAAGTAGCCGATGCGGATGTCGGGGGTGAGTTCCAGCTTGCCCTGAGTCGGCTGGAGTTCGCCCACCAGCAGTTTGATCAGTGTGGATTTGCCTGCGCCGTTTGGCCCGAGCAGGGCGATGCGCGCACCTGCGCGCAGGACGAGGTTGATATGGCGGAACAGCATATTAACGTGAGGCTCGCATAGCGAGACCTTGTCCCCCTCTCCCGCCGGGGGAGGGCTGGGGAGGGGAAAACGGGCGTGCCCGTTATCGCCATAGCCGAAACCCATCTCATCGGCGCGCAGCAACAGATCTGGGCCGCGTTCCGGCGCTTCGATCTCCAGTTCGAAATGTCCGTCCGCGACATGGGCCGGGGCGATGCGCGTGAGCCGCTCCAGCGCCTTGACGCGGCTCTGTGCCTGCTTGGCTTTGGTCGCCTTGGCACGGAAACGGCGCACGAAATCTTCCAGATGCGCGATCTTCGCCTGCTGCGTCTGGAACGCCTGATTTTGCTGGGCGATGCGCTCGGCGCGCGCGCGCTCGAAATCGTCGTAGTCGCCGGAGTAACAGTCAATGGTCAGGTCGTGGACATGGGCGATGCGGTTGACGCAGGCGTTGAGAAATTCGCGGTCGTGCGAGACCAGCAGAATACTGCCTGCGTAGCGCGCCAGATATTGTTCGAGCCAGAGGATGGCTTCGAGGTCGAGGTGGTTGGTGGGTTCATCCAGCAACAGCAGATCGGCCCGGTGCATCAGTGCGCGCGCCAGATTCAGGCGCATGCGCCAGCCGCCGGAAAAGCTGGCGACTGGGCGCTCCAGCGTGTCGTTGGCAAAGCCCAGTCCGTTCAGCAGTTGCGCGGCACGCGCCTTGGCGACGTAGCCGTCGATGGCTTCGTAGCGGTGCTGAGCTTCGAACCAAGCAGAGTCATGCTGTTCTTGCGCCAGCGTTTTTTCCAGCAGGCGCAACTCGGCATCGCCATCGAGCACGAATTCCAGCGCGGACTGATCGGAGGTGGCGATTTCCTGTTTGACAAAAGCGATGGTCTTGCCCGCTTGCATGGAGACTTCGCCGCCGTCCGGCTTTATTTCGCCGCGTATCAGGCGGAATAGGGTGGATTTGCCGCAGCCGTTTTTGCCGACCAGGCCGATGCGCTGGTCGCTGTAGGCCTGCAAATTCACATTCTGCAGCAGCGGGATGCCGCCTTGCAGGTAAGTCAGATTCTGGATATTGAGCATGGTGCGATGATAACAGACGTATCGGCAATTCTTTTGGGGCGAGCACAGGGTTTTGTGATCTTTGGGAACTTACCGGTAAGTGGAAGGCCTTATGTACGTTCAGAATATTTCAAATGCTCTTCCGCATAAGCAGGAAATCCAGTAAAGTAACTCCCCGACATAACCTAATAAGAGCAAAAAACATGAGTATAAAAGGGCAACAACTACAAGACCCATTCCTGAATACGTTACGTAAGGAGCATGTTCAGGTCGCCATTTATCTGGTAAACGGTATCAAGTTGCAAGGTCAGGTCGAGTCGTTCGATCAGTACGTGATCTTGCTGAAGAACACCGTCACCCAGATGGTTTATAAACATGCCGTTTCCACTATCGTGCCTGCACGCTCAGTGACCATCCCGACAGAAGACCAGTAATGCATGAGCCTACACCCGCTACAGCGAGAGGCTCGCAGCGTAGCGGCGGGGTGCCCACCGGAGTGTCCCTTACGGATGATAATGCGGCGGTATTGGTCAGCCTCGATTTCGGCGCACCGGATTACGCAGAAAGTCTGGAAGAATTACGCTTGCTCGCGGAGAGCGCGGGTGTGCGCACCATTGCATTGGTGGAAGGCAAGCGCCAGCGTCCCGACGCATCTTTGTTCGCGGGCAGCGGCAAGGTGGATGAAATCGCTGCCATCGTTGAGCAGCATGTAGAACTATCTGAGCAGGGCCAAGCCCCGCTGGTTATTTTCAATCACGATCTTTCTCCCGCGCAGATGCGCAATCTTACCGCCAGGATCAAGGCGCGCGTGATAGACCGCACCATGTTGATTCTGGACATTTTTGCATTGCGCGCACAAAGCCATGAAGGCAAGGTGCAGGTCGAACTGGCGCAACTGAAATATCTTTCCACGCGCCTGGTCGGGATGAATCAGGACATGGGGCAGCAGAAATACGCCGTAGGCGCGCGTGGGCCGGGTGAAACCCAGTTGGAACTGGATCGACGCAAGCTGGATAAACGCGTGCAGTTGTTGAATGACCGGCTGAAAAAACTAAAGCTCCATCGCCAAGTGCAGCGCCGTGCGCGCAACCGTTCCGATGTGTTGTCGGTGTCCATCGTCGGCTACACCAACGCGGGCAAGTCCACCCTGTTCAACCGGCTGACCCAGTCTCATGTGTATGTGGCGGATCAGTTGTTTGCCACGCTGGACACGACTTCGCGCAAGGTTTTTATCGAAGGCACGGGGCAGGTAGTGTTGTCGGATACGGTCGGATTCATACGCCATCTTCCGCATGGCCTGGTGGCGGCGTTTCGCAGTACACTGGAGGAAACGGCGCAGGCCGATTTGCTGCTGCATGTGGTGGATGCCAACAGTTCCGAGCGGTTTGACCAGATCGCCGAAGTGAATAAGGTGTTGCAGGAAATTGATGCGCAGCACATCCCGCAGATTCTGGTGTTCAATAAAATTGATTTGCAGGATACGCCTGCGGGCGTTCAGCGCGACGAATATGGTAGAATTGCACGCATTTTCTTGAGCGCCAAGACTGGCGCGGGGGTTGATGAATTGCGCGCGGCGCTGGCGGAAGTACGCGATGCGCGGGCAAAGGATGCACAAGGTGCGCAAGCACCGCAATGGCATCCCCTTGATAATAATTAACTGACAGCAGGATGATCTATGGGATTGAATGACCCGCAATGGGGCAATAAAAACAGCGGTGGGCCGGGCGGCCCGCCAGACCTTGAAGCCGTGCTGCGCGACCTCAATAAAAAGATTTCGGAGCTTTTTGGGCGCAAAGGTGGAGGTACGGGAGGTGCGGGCGGTAGTGGCGGCGGTGTTTCCAGCAATCATTTGGGTGGCGGTATTGGTTTAATCGTTATCGTGATTGCGCTAATCTGGATTGGTAGCGGTTTCTACATTGTGGATGCCAGCCAGCGCGGCGTTGTGCTGCGTTTCGGAAAATACCTCGAAGCTACCCAGGCGGGGCCGCGTTGGCATTGGCCTTTTCCCATCGAAACTGTTGAAGTGGTGAGCTTGAGCCAAGTCAGGACGGTCGAGGTCGGCTATCGCGATAACGTCAAGAACAAGATGCTTAAAGAATCGCTGATGCTGACCGATGACGAGAACATCATCGATATTCAATTTGCCGTGCAATATTTTCTGAAAGATCCCGCCGATTATTTGTTCAACAACCGCGCGCCGGACGAGAATGTACGCCAGGCGGCGGAAACCGCCATCCGCGAAATCGTGGGCAAGAGCAAGATGGATTTTGTGCTGTATGAAGGGCGCGAACAAGTCGCGGCATCCACGACCAAGCTGATTCAGGATATTCTGGATCGCTACAAGTCAGGCATTTTGGTGAGCAAGGTTACGATGCAAAACGCACAGCCGCCGGAACAGGTGCAGGCCGCGTTCGACGATGCGGTGAAAGCCGGGCAGGACAGAGAGCGCCAGAAGAACGAAGGTCAGGCTTACGCCAACGATGTGGTACCCAAGGCCAAGGGTGCGGCGGCGCGCCTGATGCAGGAAGCGGACGGTTATAAGCAGCGCGTGATTGCGAACGCGGAAGGTGATGCCAGTCGCTTCAAACAGATACTGGTGGAATACGAGAAGGCGCCTGGGGTCACGCGCGAACGTATGTACATCGACATGATGCAGCAAATATTGAGCAGCAGCAGCAAAGTGCTGGTGGATCAGAAAAGCGGTGGCAATAACATGTTATACCTGCCTCTTGATAAGCTGATTCAGAGCACCAATCCAGGTTCGGATATACAAACGGCAGCGGGCAAATCGGCCAATAACGCGGAACAGGTTGCACCTCAACCCGCAGCAGTGGCTGATCCGACCACGCCGAGTGGGCGCGATGCCTTGCACGGTCGTGACAGGGAGGCACGCTAATGAAAAATTATATCGGCAATATTCTGGTTGGCGCAGTCGCGCTGTTAGTGCTGTTCAGCCTGAGCATGTTTGTGGTGGATCAGCGACAAACCGCGATTGTGTTCCAGCTCGGTGAAGTGGTGGGCGTGAAGACCGAACCCGGCCTGTATTTCAAGATGCCGCTGGTGCAAAACGTGCGCTATTTCGACTCGCGCATCCTGACTATGGACAGCGATGAACCGGAGCGTTTCATCACGGCAGAAAAGAAAAACGTGATGGTGGATTCCTTCGTCAAGTGGCGCATCGCCGATGTGAAGCAGTATTACATCAGCGTGGGCGGGGATGAGGATCGCGCACGCACCCGCCTGACGCAGACGGTGAACGCCAGTATGCGTGAGGAGTTCGGCAAGCGCACCATCCACGAGGTGGTGTCCGGCGAGCGCGAACAGATCATGCAGGTGTTGCGTGAAAAGGCGGATTCCGATGCACGCAAAATCGGTGTGCAGGTTTTGGATGTGCGCCTGAAGCGTGTCGATTTCCCGCCCGAGATCAGCGATTCGGTGTTTCGTCGCATGGATGCAGAGCGTAAGCGGGTGGCCAATGAGTTGCGAGCGACCGGCAATGCCGAAAGCGAAAAAATCCGTGCCGATGCGGATCGTCAACGCGAAGTGACACTCGCCGACGCCTATCGCGATGCGCAGAAAATCAAGGGCGATGGCGATGCCAAGGCGACCTCGATTTATGCCGCCGCGTTCGGGCGTAATTCCGAGTTCTACTCGTTCTACCGCAGCCTGGAAGCCTATAAGCAAAGCTTCAAAAACAAGGGCGACCTGATGGTGATCGACCCCAGTTCCGCTTTCTTCAAGTATCTCAAGAGCTCGGGAAAATCAGGTAAGTAGGGTAGAAATGTTGGATTATTGGTTGATCGGGTTGGCATTGATGCTGGTTATTGAGGGTATCATGCCATTCCTGTTTCCTGCCCAGTGGCGCGACACGTTTCGCAGGCTGGTGCAGCTCTCCGACGGACAACTCCGTTTCATAGGAATGACTTCCATGCTGGCCGGTCTACTTTTGTTGTATTGGGTGAAATAATGCCGAATTCCAATTGGTTATTGCCGGAATTTATACAAGACATGTTGCCGGACGAAGCATGGCGCATCGAGCGCATGCGTGCCGACGTTCTTGAATTACTGCGCCTGTCAGGTTATCAGTTGGTTGCGCCGCCGCTGCTGGAATATGCCGAATCGCTGCTGGTCAATGGTAGTCATGACATGGACCTGCGCACCTTCAAACTTGTTGATCAATTAAGCGGACGCACGCTGGGCTTGCGCGCCGATATCACGCCGCAGGTGGCGCGCATTGACGCGCATCTGCTTAATCGTAAGGGCGTGACCCGCCTTTGTTACGCGGGCAGCGTGTTGCATACCCAGCCCGCTGGATTGATGCGCACGCGCGAGCCGTTGCAAATCGGCGCGGAACTATACGGACATAGCGGCCTGGAAAGCGATCTTGAAGTGCAGCGTCAGATGCTGCAGGCCTTGGCCTTGCTCGGTATCGAAGGCGTGCATCTCGATCTTGGTCATGTTGCGTTGTTTCGTGCGCTGGTTAAACATGCCGGGATTGCGAAAGAACTGGAAACGGAATTGTTCGGCTCCTTGCAAGGCAAGGACACGCCCGCGTTGCGCGACTTGGTCAGTGGCCTTCCGCAGATCGTGCAAGAGGCGTTGCTGGCGTTGCCGCAATTGTACGGCGGGGTAGAGGTGATTGCCCGCGCCCGCGCGACGTTGCCGGATTATCCGGAAGTGGCGGCGGCGCTGAATGAACTGGAGCAGGCAGCCACTCATCTGCAACCTCTGGCGCACAGCGTCGGTATCGACCTGGCCGAGCTGCGCGGCTATCACTACCACAGCGGCATGGTGTTTGCAGCCTATCACGCTGACAGCCATGATGCCATTGCGTTGGGCGGACGCTACGATGATGTGGGAAAGAGTTTCGGGCGTGCACGTCCCGCTACCGGATTCAGCATGGACTTGCGCCAGTTACATGGTCTGATGGATAAACAGGCGCAGCCCAAAGGTATCCTTGCGCCGCATCGCGATGATAAAGCGCTACAGGAAAAAATCGCGCAGTTGCGCGCAGAAGGACAAGCCGTGGTGGTGGATTTGCTCGGCGATGCGACGCAACGCCACGAACTAAATTGCGACCGCGAGTTGGTGTTGTGCGATGGTGAGTGGATTGTGGTTGAGATTTAAACATAGAAAAATTTTTGTCCTGATGAATTAACTAGCCATCTGACTAAGCGCGGTGAAACATGCGCTAAATCATTGGTTAACGAAAGACACGAAATGGGGTAAGCAGGCATTTCGTCGCAAGACGAAAGCTCGGAAATCACGAAAAACTCAAAGAGATCATAAATTGTAGATCGTCTCTCAGAAGGTGAGTGGCTAAAATATATACAATTTTTTGATTTATTTCGTGCCTTTCGTGTTTTTCTTGGATATGTTTTTGATTTTTGTAAACTGGTGGGCAAGGAATTGCCCACCCTATTTTAGGAATCAGCAATGTCAAAAAATGTAGTGGTAATTGGCACCCAATGGGGTGATGAAGGCAAGGGCAAGATCGTTGATTGGTTGACAGATCATGCGCAAGGGGTGGTGCGTTTTCAGGGCGGCCATAACGCGGGGCACACGCTGGTTATCAATGGCAAGAAAACGGTGTTGCACCTGATTCCATCCGGTATCCTGCGTGATCATGTGAAGTGTTACATCGGCAACGGCGTGGTGCTGTCGCCGCAAGCCTTGCTCAAGGAAATGGACGAGCTGACTCTGGCCGGAATTGATGTCTATGGCCGTCTGAAAATCTCCGAAGCCTGTCCGTTGATTTTGCCTTATCACGAAGCGATTGATAAAGCGCGCGAACTGGCGAAGGGCGATGCCAAGATCGGCACCACCGGACGCGGCATCGGCCCGGCGTATGAAGACAAAGTGGCGCGCCGTGCGATACGTTTGCAGGATATTTTTTACCGCGAACGTTTCGCTGCCAAGCTGGGCGAGGTATTGGACTATCACAACTTCGTGCTGAAGAATTACTTCCATACCGCGACGGTAGATTTCCAGAAAACTCTGGACGAGACACTGGCGCTGGCCGAACGTATCAAGCCGCTGGTGATGGATGTGCCGCGAGCCTTGTATGAAGCCAACCAGGCGGGGGAGAGCCTGTTATTTGAAGGCGCGCAAGGGTCATTGTTGGACATCGATCACGGCACTTACCCGTTTGTTACGTCCAGCAACTGTGTTGCCGGTGCGGCGTGTGCGGGTGCCGGGGTAGGGCCGCAAATGCTCAATTACGTGCTGGGCATCACCAAGGCTTATACCACGCGCGTTGGCTCCGGCCCCTTTCCGACCGAGTTGTATGATGCAGTCGATAAACGCGATCCGATTGGCGAGGGCTTGGCCAAACGCGGCCATGAATTTGGAGCTACCACCGGGCGTGCTCGCCGTTGCGGCTGGTTTGATGCCGCCGCACTCAAACGCTCCATCCAGATCAATGGTGTGTCGGGTTTATGCGTGACCAAGCTGGATGTGATGGACGGCATGGAAGTAGTGAGCCTCGGCGTCGGCTATCGCATTAATGGGGTGGATAGCGACATCCTGCCGGTTGGCGCGGACGCATTGGCGGACTGCCAGGCGGTGTATGAAGAAATGCCGGGATGGAGTGAAAGTACGCTGGGTGTGCAACGCTACGAAGACCTGCCAAAGGCCGCGCGTAACTATTTAGAGCGGATTGCTGAAGTCTGTGGCGTGCCGGTTGATATGGTTTCCACTGGTCCGGATCGCGATGAAACGATAGTGCTGCGTCATCCGTTTAAAGCGTAAACACAAGGGCACCTCTGAATTTGTTATGTTGGGTTGGTGAAATAGCTGAAACGCCCACGACCAGCATTTTTGGCGGCGTACATTGCTATGTCGGCATTCTTGAGTAGCTGCTCCGAGCTGTCTCCATCTGCTGGATAAATCGTGATGCCAATACTGGCTGAAACATTCAACTCATTACCAGCAATCACGAATGGATCGGCCATTTTTTTGATGATAGATGCGGCGATATTTCCTGCGTAGACGGGATCGGTAATATGTGACAGGATAACTGTGAACTCGTCGCCTCCCATTCGGGCAACCGTATCCATTTTGCGCAGGCACTGATTAATGCGATCAGCAGCCTCCGTCAGCAGTTTATCACCTACATCATGCCCCAGCGTATCGTTGATCTCCTTGAAATGGTCAATGTCCATATACAGCAACGCCAAGGAATCGCTGGCACGATGCGCCAATTTAATGCTTTGCTCCAGACGGTCGAGGAACAGCCGCCGGTTGGGTAACTGGGTCAGGTGATCATAATTGGCATATTTCCATATTAGCTCGTTTTCCTGTTTCTTTTCTGTGATGTCCGAAAAAATAGCCACATGCAGGCGCTTTGATCCGTCATCATTGAGAATGGTATTGATAGACAGCCACTCGGCAAATATCTCGCCATTCTTGCGCAAATTCCACATCTCTCCGTTCCAACGTCCCATGGTGTTCAGTGTGGCCCACATTTCCTGGTAGAACTCCTTGCTCTGTTTTCCCGATCTAAGCAGATTGGGGTTTCGTCCGACCACTTCATCGAGGGTGTAGCCGGTTGTGGCAGTAAAAGCGGGGTTGACAGTGATGATGCGGTTCTCAGTATCGGTGACAATCATGGATTCGCTGCTGGATTCAAAAATAGTAGCCGCCAGTTGAAGATCGCTAACATGTTGGCGGATTAGTTTGTGAGAAAGACGCAGGTCAAGATGCGCCATGACGTTGTCGGCCAGCGTTTTGACCGCCTCCAGTTGTGCGGCTCCCAACACACGGGGGATGCGGTCAATGACGCACAGTGTTCCTAAGTGGTATCCCTGTGAAGTTACCAAGGGGACTCCGGCGTAAAACCGGATACCCGGCGCAGATGTCACCAGGGGATTATCAAAAAAACGTTCGTCTTCTTGTGCATCCCGGATGATCATCGTTTCGTCCTGAAGGATGGTATGGGCGCAGAATGCTACATCCCTTGAAGTCTCTTTGGCATCCAGACCAGCGATGGCTTTAAACCACTGGCGATTTTCATCGACCAGGCTGATTGCGGCAATTGGCGTTTGGCAAATGTACGAGGCTAAATGAACCATGCTCTCAAAAGCCGCTTCTGGTTCCGTATCAAGGATGTCGTATTTTCTGAGTGCCGCGAGGCGTTCCTGCTCGTTGGCAGGCCAAGGGGCTATTTTCATTTTGGCTCCTGTTCTTTGGTAAATGTTTGAGCGTTCCATCAAGACTGAGGATTGAAGAAACGGATCAATTCCCATCCATCTTTTTTCGCTCTGAGGCAAATATTGGGGATGCATAGCCGCGCGGGAGTGCCAGCATTAACCCCAGTATGCCGCTGACCACATTGGCGACGGAAAGCAGCAAATACGCCGCTAGCCCACTTCTTAAGCCGGGATTGAGTTTCTGGATTATGGTGATTCTCATTTGTCGTTTGCTCGGTTTTTGAGTTATGGGGCAGCAAACGTTACAAAGGTGCAACTTGGTTAAAACAGATTCAGTACAACTGCTTCAAAAAACGAAGTGTTATGAATTACCGAGAAGTTCCAATGTTTATTAACTTTGATAAGTTTCCTCGGCAAGCACTCAAGCTCAGGGCAAACCCAATCTGCATAATATGTATATTACGCTCAGGTTAAAGCCGATGCAAAAGTTATCTTGTGATGCGTTTTGTCGTAGCGTTGACTCAGGAACAACGAAAAGTTAGGGGTAACGGACTGACGGGCATGAAAAGTATGTTGCTCATCATGATGGAAACAGTAGCCGTTCGACTAGGTTGCCAAGAGATGTCTGCCTAGTCGCTGGTTATCCGCAGAGGGAGAAAGGAACAATATTCGCTTCGCGAGTTTCACGTTAAATATTTACTTCGCTCCCTTTTGCCAATCCCCGCCCAATGCTGTGATCAGTGTCGCGTTGGCAACCAGTCTGCGGCTGGTTATGGTGAGGTTGCTGATCTTTGCGTTCAGTTCCGTCTCCTGCGCCGTGATGACATTCAGGTAACTAACAGTGCCGGCTTGGTACTGATTTTCTGCCAGTGCCACGGCTTTTGAGGCGGACTTCTCGGCAGCTTGTTGCACTGCGGCTTCGTCTGCTAGATGGTGCAGGGCGGCGAGATTGTCTTCGACTTCCTGAAACGCAGCGAGCACGGTCTGACGGTAACTGGCCACGCTATTGTCATAGGCTGCGATGGCGGCCTGCTTCTGCGCCGAGAACGCGCCGCCATTGAACAAGGTCAGCGCAATAGTCGGGCCGATCGACCAGAAACTATTAGGTGTGGTAAATAGTTGTGAGAGGCTGGAACTTTGGTAGCCGCGAGTGGCGTTTAAAGTTAGCGCGGGAAAAAATGCTGCCTGCGCTACGCCGATCTGAGCATTGGCCTGCACCATATGCCGTTCGGCGGCAGCGATGTCGGGCCGTCGTTCCAGCAGCGCGGAAGGCAGAGCGGACGGAACCGATGGCAGTGTGGGCAGACCATTCGTCGGCTTGATCTGGAAGTCTGCCGGCGCCTTGCCGATCAGCATGGCGATGGCATGTTCAAACTGTGAGCGTTGCACGCGTAGATCGATAGCTTGGGCTTGGGTCGTTTCCAGTTGGGTTTCGGCCTGCGCTACGTCGAGGCTACTGTCGACGCCAGCCTCATTGAGGTTCTTCGTGATTTGCAGTGAGCGCGCGTAAGCAGAAATGGTCTGTCTAAGCAGTTCCTGCTCGAAATCGTTGACGCGCAGTTGGAAATAGGTCTGTACCAGTGTCGCTTGGGCAGACAGCAGCGCATTTCCCAGATCGGCACTGCTGGCTTGAGACGATGCCTTGCTGGCTTCGACATTGCGTCCGATTTGTCCCCAGATATCCGGCTCCCAACTGGCGCTCAAAGTAGGGCGTACAACGTTACTGATCGGGGCGCCATTCTGCACTACGCCTGCATTGCCTGGAGAAGTTCCCTTCGCGCGAGTACCCGACATCGCGCCAGTCACCGTTGGAAAATAACTGGCCTGAGCTACGTCCAGAAGAGCCTGCGCCTGTCGGTATGACGCAGCGGCGGCAAGAACGTTCTGGTTCGATATCTCAACCTGTGACACCAGGGCATTCAAATCTGCATCGCCGTAGATTTCCCACCAGTTTCCGCGCGGTGCCTCATCCTTCGGTTCGGCTGTTTTCCAGTCTTTGGCCTCCTTGTAGGCTGCGGGTGTGGTGACATCGGGCTTGTGGTAATCGGGGCCGACCATGCAGCCGGTCAGCATCAACATTACAACCAAGATAGTATGTGTCTTCATGATAAACATCCTTTCACTTACGGGCACCTCATGTCGTGGTGGAGAGCACGGAATGGAATTGCGGCCTAATTCTTAAACACCACAACCGGAAACGGTCGAGGTAAAGATAGATCACCGGTGTCGTGTACAGCGTCAGCAACTGGCTCAGGATCAGCCCGCCGACGATGGCAATACCCAGCGGTCGCCGAAACTCCGAGCCGTCGGAGAAACCGATTGCCAACGGTATAGCGCCAAACAAGGCTGCCATGGTGGTCATCATGATTGGGCGGAAGCGCAGCAAGCAGGCACGATGGATCGCATCGCGCGGCGACAGGCCGTCGTGTCTTTCGGCGTCGATGGCGAAATCGATCATCATGATGGCATTTTTCTTGACAATGCCGATGAGCAGGATGATGCCAATAAAGGCGATGATGGAAAGCTCGGAGCCAAAGGCGAGCAAAGCCAGAAAGGCGCCGACACCGGCTGATGGTATCGTGGAGAGGATAGTCAGCGGGTGGATCAGGCTCTCGTAGAGGATGCCCAGCACCAGATAGATGGCGATCACGGCGGCCAGAATCAACAGCGGCAGGCTGTCTGTCGATGCCTGAAAAGCCTTAGCCGTGCCTTGGAAACTGCCATGCACCGAGGTTGGCACACCGATCTTGAGCATTGCGTTGTCAATGACTCGCGTTGCGTCAGAGAGCGAAACGTTAACTGGCAGATTGAAGGAAATAGTCGACGCAGCGAATTGTCCCTGATGATTGACCGCCAGCGGTGTAAAAGTCTGTTCGTAGTGGGCAAATGAGGCCAGTGGCACTTGGCTAGTCTGAACACCGCTAGTCGCGATAATGAAAACATCCTTCAGGGTTTCCGGGCTTTGCCAGTATTGTGGCGCGGCTTCCATGACGACATGATACTGGTTGAGCGGTTCATAGATCGTCGACACCAGACGCTGGCCAAACAAATCGTTGAGTGTGTTGTCGATCAACGATTGTGAAATGCCGAGCCGTGCGGCGGCGTCATGATCCACCACCAAACTTGTTTGCAAGCCCTTGTCCTGTGCGTCGGTGTTGACGTCGCTGAGTTCCGGCAATTGGGTTAATGCCTGACGAATGCGCGGTTCCCAGGCGCGCAGTTCGTTCATACTGTCGGATTGCAGCGTGTATTGGTATTGGGCATTGCTTGCGCGTCCGCCGATGCGGATATCCTGCTGCGGTTGCAGGAACAGGCTGGCACCAGGCTCCCTCGCAAGCTTGGGGCGCAGGCGCGCGATAACTTGGTCGGCGGAAAGTTTACGCTCGGCAATCGGCTTCAGCGATATGAACACAAAACCCGAGTTGCGCTGGCCGCCGCCAGTGAATGCGACGACGTTGTCCACCGCCGGGTCTTCATGCACGATTTTTACATAGTTCGCCAGTTTCTCGCGCATGGACTGAAAAGAAATGCTCTGGTCGGCCTGAATGTTGCCGGTTAGTCGTCCCACGTCCTGCTGTGGAAAGAAACCTTTAGGAATGATGGTGTAAAGGTAGATGTTGAAGCAGACGGTGGCAGCCAGCACCAGTAGCATGATGCGTCCGTGCGCCAGCGCCCAGTCGAGGGTAACGTGATAGCCGTTCAATGCTGTAGCGAAAATCCGCTCGCTGGCGTGATAAAGACGCCCGTGCTTTTCTTCGCTACGGGGCTTCAGTAGGCGTGCGCACATCATCGGCGTGGTCGTTAACGACATGACCAGAGAGACAAGGATGGCTGCAGAAAGCGTGACGGCAAACTCGCGAAAAAGTCGCCCAACGATGCCACCCATCAGCAGGATCGGGATAAACACAGCGATCAACGACAAGCTCATGGATAACACGGTGAAGCCGACCTCGCGTGCGCCGCGCAGTGCGGCTTCGTAAGGGGTGCTGCCATTTTCGATATGCCGTGATACATTTTCTAGCACGACCACAGCGTCGTCCACGACGAAACCGGTGGCGATGGTCAATGCCATCAGCGACAGCGTGTTCAAGCTGAAGCCGGCCAGATACATTACGCCGAAGGTGCCGATCAGCGACACCGGTACCACGACACTTGGAATTAAAGCTGCCCTGGCGTTGCGCAGGAACAGAAATACCACCATTACAACGAGGGCGACGGACATCGCCAGCGTACGCTCGACTTCGTGCAACGAACTTCGGATAGTCGGCGTGCGATCCATGACGACGTCGAAGTCAATGGCGCCGGGGATAGAGGCCCGCATTTGCGGCATCAGGGCGCGCACGCGATCCACTGTCTCAATGATGTTGGCACCCGGCTGGCGGCGGATGAACAACATGACAGCGGGTTTGCCATTGAATAGCCCGGCATTGCGCACGTCCTGCTGCGAATCTTCGACACTGGCAATATCGCCAAGGCGTACTGCAGCGCCATTGTTGTACGCGACAATGACCGGGGTATATTCGGCAGCGGTTTTAGCCTGATCATCCGCAAGGATTTGCCAGTGGTGATTATCGTCCTCGACTACGCCTTTGGGCCGGTTGGCGTTTGTCGTAGCGATGGCAGTGCGCACTGTTTCTACACCAATCCCCAACCGGTTCAATGCCGGTGGGCTGAGTTCGACGCGAACAGCCGGCAACGAAGCACCGCCAACCGTAACCTGACCGATGCCATCGAGTTGGGAAATCTTCTGCGCCAGGATAGTTGAGGCCGCATCGTACATCTGGGCGCGCGACATGGATGCCGAAGTCAGTGACAGGATTATGATGGGGGCATCGGCCGGATTGACTTTACGGTAGGTGGGCAAGCTCGGCAGACCGGTCGGAAGGAGTGTGCTGGCAGCGTTGATGGCGGCCTGGACGTCTCGGGCTGCACCGTCAATGTCGCGGGAAAGATCGAACTGCAGGGTGATGTTGGTACTGCCGAGAGAACTGCTTGAGGTCAGTTCAGTCACACCGGCAATCACACCAAGCGAGCGTTCGAGTGGCGTTGCTACGGTGGAGGCCATGGTTTCCGGACTTGCCCCCGGCAGCGAAGCTTGCACGGAAATGGTTGGAAAATCAATTTGCGGCAGCGGCGACACCGGTAATAGCGTAAAGGCCACGATACCCGCCAGAGCCACGCCCAGCGTCAGCAGTGTCGTCGCCACCGGACGGTTGATGAATAACGCACAAGGGTTCATGGGTACCTCATGTGCTGTGGGTTCGCCGCGCCAAACGGTCAAAGGCGAGATAAATAACCGGAGTAGTAAACAGCGTCAGCACTTGGCTCACCAGCAATCCTCCAACCATGGTGATGCCCAGCGGATGGCGCAGTTCGGAACCGACACCGGTGCCCAGCATCAGCGGCAGCGCACCCAGCAGTGCCGACATCGTGGTCATCAAAATCGGACGGAAGCGCAGCAGGCAGGCCTCAAAGATCGCATCGCGTGGCGACTTGCCATGCTCGCGCTCGGCGTTGAGCGCAAAGTCGATCATCATAATGGCGTTTTTCTTGACGATGCCGATGAGCAGGATGATACCGATGATGGCGATGATGCCAAGGTCGTTCCTTGACACCACAAGCGCCAACAGCGCGCCGACCCCGGCTGAGGGCAGCGTGGACAGGATGGTCACCGGATGGATGTAGCTCTCGTAGAGCACGCCAAGCACGATGTACATGGTGACGATAGCGGCGAGGATCAACAGTAGCGTATTGTTGAGCGAAGACTGGAAGGCCAGCGCGGCCCCCTGAAAACTGGTCTCGACGCTGATTGGAATGTTGAGTTCTCCTTTCGCCTTGCTGATGGCGGCGACCGCTTCGCCGAGCGAGATGCCGGGCGCAAGGTTGAAGGAAATGGTTGAAGATGGAAACTGGCCGATGTGGTTGATGGCAAGCTGGGTCGGCTTCTCGGTGATGCGAGCGATAGACGATAGCGGTACCTGGTTGCCGCTGGGCGACACGACATAAATGCTCTCCATCGCCGCAATGCCTTGCTGGAATCCGGGCTTAACCTCCAGCACGACGCGATAGAGGTTGGACTGAGTGAATATAGTCGAGATCAGGCGCTGGCCGAAGGCGTTATAGAGCGCATTATCGATGGCTGCCGGGGTAATGCCGAGCCGACCGGAGCTAGAACGGTCAATGTCGACATAGGCTTGTACGCCCTGATCTTGCGTGTCGCTGGCGACGTCGAGCAATTCCGGCAGGCTGCGCAGGCGTTCCACGATTTTTGGCACCCAGAGGGCGAGTTCGTCGGGATTGGCGTCCTCCACGCTGAACTGGAATTGGGTACGGCTGACACGATCTTCAATGGTCAGATCCTGCACCGGCTGCATGTAGGTGGTGATGCCTTCGAGTTTGTCGAGCCGTGCTTGCAGGCGACGGATGACGCCGCTGGCGTCCGCATCGCGTTCAGCCTTGGGCTTCAGATTGATCAGCATGCGACCGCTGTTGAGCGTGATGTTGGCGCCGTCGACGCCGATGAATGAGGATAGGCTCGCCACGGCAGGATCGGCCAGTACCGCATCGGCCACAGCCTGCTGGCGCTCGGCCATGGCGGAGAAGGAAATCGACTGCGGAGCCTCGGTGATGGCCTGAATGACGCCGGTATCCTGCACCGGGAAGAAGCCCTTGGGTATAAAGACATAGAGCAGCACGGTCAGTGCCAGCGTGCTGAATGCTACCAGTAGCGTCGCGCCCTGACGGTCGAGCACCCAGTTTAGCCAGACGCCGTAGCGCGCGATCACCTTGTCGAAGAATGCACCGCTGACGCGGTAGAAGCGGCCTTGTTGTTCCGGCGGTGTATGGTGCAACAGCCGCGCGCACATCATCGGCGTAAGTGTTAACGACACCACAGCGGAAATCAGGATGGATACCGCCAAGGTAATGGCGAATTCGCGGAACAGCCGACCGACGACATCACCCATAAATAGCAACGGGATCAACACGGCGATCAGCGAGAAAGTCAGAGAAATGATGGTGAAACCGATCTGCTGAGCACCCTTCAGTGCCGCCTGCATGGGTGGCTCGCCCGCTTCGACATAGCGCGAGATGTTTTCAATCATGACAATCGCGTCGTCGACAACGAAGCCAGTGGCAATGGTTAGCGCCATCAAGGTCAAGTTGTTGATGGAGAATCCGGCCAGATACATGACGCCGAAGGTGCCGACCAGTGACAGCGGCACGGCAACAGCCGGGATCAGCGTTGCCGGCACATTGCGCAAGAAGACGAAAATTACCATTACTACCAGCGCTACAGCCAGCAATAGTTCGAACTGGACATCGTGCACTGAGGCGCGAATGGTAGTGGTGCGATCCGTCAACAGACTGACCTCTACCGTGCCGGGCAACGCCGCCTGTAGTTGCGGCAGGATTTTCTTGATACGGTCGACGGTCTCGATGACGTTGGCGCCCGGCTGACGTTGGATGTTGAGGATGATGGCAGGTGCCTTGTTGGCCCAAGCCGCGAGCCGCACATTCTCGGCACTATCGATGACATCGGCAATGTCGCGCAAACGTATCGGCGCACCGTTTTTCCAGGCGATGACGAGGTTGCGATACTCGTCAGCGGATTTGAGCTGGTCGTTGGCATCCAGTGTTGAGGCGCGCATCGGGCCGTCAAAGCTGCCCTTGGGGGTGTTGACGTTGGCAGTACCTATGTAGGTGCGCACATCATCGAGATTGAGGCCGTTGGCAGCGAGTGCCTTGGGGTTGACCTGGATGCGTACCGCCGGTCGCTGACCGCCGCCGATGCTGACCAACCCGACGCCAGACAGTTGCGATAGCTTCTGCGCCAGCCGCGTGTCCACAAGATCTTCGATCTTGGGCAGTGGCAGCGTCGCCGAGGTGATCGCCAAGGTAATGACGGGCGCGTCGGCTGGGTTGACCTTGCTATAGACCGGCGGCATCGGCAGATCGGTCGGGAGGAAGGTGCCAGTCGCGTTGATTGCCGCCTGCACTTCCTGTTCGGCGATATCCAGGCTTAGCGCAAGGCTGAATTGCAGTGTAATGACCGAAGCGCCGCCCGAACTTGCCGACGACATCTGGTTCAAGCCCGGCATCTGGCCGAACTGGCGTTCCAGTGGCGCCGTGACTGACGATGTCATTACGTCCGGGCTGGCGCCGGGATAGAGCGTGGTGACCTGGATTGTCGGGTAATCGACCTCGGGCAGCGCCGAGATGGGCAGCACGTGGTAGGCCATCAGCCCCGCCAGCAAGATCGCGACCATCAGCAGCGAGGTCGCTACCGGTCGCAGAATAAAGAGACGTGACGGATTCACTGCGAATTAGGACTGCTGGCTGCGCCGCCTTCACGTTGGCGGCGCATTTCGCGCATGCGCTGTTTGCGTTCTTCCTCGGGGAGTTTTTTGATTTCTTCCCCAAACTCGCCACGGTCGATACGCGCGTTCATCTCCGCCCAGCGTTTTTGTTTCTCCTCGGGCGAGACACCACTCGTGCCAGCGGGGCTGAGTGAACCCTTATCTGCGTCCGCGCCCCCGCCCGGTATCGTCACTTTAACCTCGGCGCCTTCGCGTAACTTGTCAGCACCGTCGGTCACCAACTGGTCACCGGCGGCGACTCCTTTTTCGATGGCGACGATGTCACCCGATACTGGCCCGAGGGTGACGGGACGGATGGATACCTTCTGATTCTGACCTACAGCGTAGACGAAGGTACCTTGAGTGCCGCGTTGAATCGCTGCGACGGGCACCAGGATCGCGTTATGCAGAGTTTCCAGGCGCAGGCGGGCATTCACGAACTGGTTGGAAAACAGCTTGTTGTCGGAATTGGAAAATTCAGCCTTGAAATTAACTGTACCGGTGCTGACGTTGATCAGGTTGTCAATAGTCAGCAGCTTTCCGGTCGCCAGTTTGTTCTTGCTGTCGCGGTCGAGCGCGTCGACGGATAGCGTTTCACCAGACCTCAGGCTCGCCTGTACAGCAGGAATGTTATCAGCCGGAATGGCGAAGATAACGTAGATTGGCTGGGTCTGAGTAATCACCACGAGACCATTGGTGTCGGCAGCATGGATCATGTTACCGACGTCAAGTTGGCGCAGCCCCAGAGTTCCTGACACAGGGGCGGTAATGTGCGTGAAATCGAGGTTGAGTTGGGCACTGTCCACTTGGGCACGATCCATCTTGACCGCCCCTTCATCCTGGCGCACCAGTGCATCCTGGACATCGACTTGTTGCTTTGCGATGGAGTCCTTCGCTAGCAACCCCCGGTAGCGGTCAAGGTCAAGCTTGGCCTCGTCCAGTAGCGCTTGGTCGCGGATCAGTTGGCCTTTAGCCTGATCGAGCAAAACCTGAAAAGGGCGCGGATCAATTTCCGCGAGTACATCGCCTTCCTTGGTCAACTGGCCTTCGCGAAAAGGGACGCGTACCAAAAGACCATCGACACGAGCCTTAATCGTGGCTGTAGTAAGAGCGGTGACTGTGCCTAACGCATTGATGGAAACGTCAATATCGCCGCTCTTCGCTGTGGCAGCCTGTACTGGCAGCGGTTTACCGTCACCGTTGCCGTGCTTCGAGCCACCCGATTTCCCTGCTTCGTCGGCAGGCTTGCTGTTAAACCAAAAAATGGCAATGCCGACAAGCAACAATACAAATGCAGCGATCCAGAGTTTTTTCTTTTTCATACCAAATGAGTTCATTCTATGATCTTAATGAAGAAAGCAAATTTTTGGGTTTTTATACTTAAATTCTGTTGAACCAGCATTATCGTCCCTTGCCCGGTTTATAACCACCGGCTTAAGCCGCAGCTTTAGGGCGGGCCGCTAAAAATAAACATTTCATCCCAACTGATATTAGTTAGCAGTGGACGAGGGGAAAATATTTGCCGAGATGGATCACAATTCTATACGAGACTTAAATCGACGTGCTCGAAACAACCTCGACCATGTCTACATAATCCGCCGCACAAACGGAACCGGAAGAAATCGCCGCCTGCATAATCAGAAAACTTTTATTCATTTGTATCATCATCCAAATTTGTAAAAAGCGGAAAAGCACCGATGTGACCAGCCACCCCAGAAATGTTCTTCAGGCTCAAGAGCCACAACTAGCTGACTGCCAGTTTACATTATCCATAGCAACCTTAACTAAAGTATGTCCTATATGTGTCAAAGGATAGTTGGGAAGAAATTGGTGTGATCAGAGGCAGGCAAACCTTGACAGTTCTTGTAGTATGTTGCCGCCCGTCATTATTGCAGCTGCTTACGACCCAAGTGGATATAGAAATAGACACTTGTACCTGCTAGGAGACCGGAGATGGACGTTAGATCGGACGTAAATTATTTAGCTTTACGTCTCTTAACGACCCAAACCGGCTGTTGCATTTACTCTCTTTTCTTATCTCACACATCGTTTACCAAGTCACAACAGAAGAAATAAACCAAATTATTTCATTGAATAACATATTGAATTAGTCTGGATTTTTGTTGCATGGAGTAGTACGAATGGACTATTGCATGTAATGTAAGACTCTGTACAATCAAATCGCAATTGGGATATTACTTAAATCAACTTCACAGTAAAGTGACGCATATTAAAAGAAAGGGAGAATCGTTATGGAAAAATTAGCCACAAGACTAGCGTTTGTAGCGTTATTTGGTTTCAGCTTACCCTCGTTTGCACAAGTAGTCGGTGTGCAGACTATTGACATCTTCTCAAGCGCTCCGGATTGGTTGCAAGTATCCGAAGTTGTCGCGACTCAGTACGGTACTGGTATAGATGTTGCTCTGGCTACCCAAGGTGCAACTGCTACCGCTATTGGAAGTATTTGGCCAGGGTCATCTCCTAGTTATGCGATAGACGGGGTTGCTCCTGCGTCTTTCCCAAATATCTACCACTCTGGGACGTCTGACGGTTCGACTTACTTGCAAATCACGTTGGCGTCGCCCGCTTCGCTCGATAGCCTAACAATTTACGGCCGTACCGATTGTTGCTCGAACCGTGACATTTACAATGTGAGCCTTCTTAATTCAAGTGGCGGAGTTGTTTACCAAGACTTTGGGGCTAATGCTAACAATGATTCCCACTCAGTTACCCTTAATTTTCCTGCCGCTCCAGTTCCTGAACCAACAGAAGGCGCACTCATGATGTCAGGCATTGGCCTGCTGGGTTTTGTTGCATCACGTCGCAAAAAATCAGCTTAATCTAAACTTTACACTGGGCCACAGAGGATTAACTTCCTTTGTGGCTTTTTACTTTTCAGCGGTTGAATTTCCCCTCAAAACGCTAAGTCCGGTTCTGGCACAAAGCAGAATTGAATTTCAGATATTATGAATTGCAATTTGAGGCATTGCTGAAGCAGAGATTGACGTAGCGAGTAACTACGATAACTTTAACTGCACCTTTGATTTTCTGCCAGGCGCTACTGGAGGAATGAATCCAGCTACCCGGCATCTTATCCCCTCGACTTTTTTGCCCTTCTCGAACCTGATCGAGTGGCACACCATAATCTCTCCTTTGGTAGCAAGTTCTGACAAATAAAGGAGCACTTTAGCAAGTGGGATACCTGTGGCTTCAGCGATCTCTGCGTCGAGTTGCTCACCTTGTTTTTTCAGGTATTGCAGAATTTCTTTCATAGTTTCATTACCATGCTACTGATAGCCAAAGTCGTTAAAGAACAGGTACGACAAATACAATGCTGGATCTTTTCCTGCGGTATCTTATTCCAATTTTCATTACAAGGTGAAGTATTAGTGGGAACGGCCTTCCGTTAACGACAGGTTTTATCGCAAACGAAAGGCCTCTGCCATTAAACAAATTAGTGCTTGCGGCGTCCCATGATTGCCTTCAAATGCTGCTTGATGGCACTGTGTACTCCACCGCAAGTCCAGCAGAAACTCGACTGTCAATTAATGTCAGTCACGAATTGATCAGTTCGGTTCCTGATATTGATCTTCCAGCAACTTGGCTTGTGCTGCGGCCAGGCGCGCGATGGGCACGCGGGGGCCAGAACAGGAGACGTAGTTGAGTCCGATGTGATGACAGAAACGGATGGAGCCGGGGTGGCCGCCATGTTCGCCGCAGATGCCAACTTTCAAATCCGGATTTGTTTTGCGGCCTTTTTCCACTGCCATCTTCATCATTTGTCCGACGCCCTTGATGTCCAACACTTCAAATGGGTTGTCTTCCAGAATGCCGGTCTCGTTGTAAGCGGGAAGGAATTTATTTTCCGCATCTTCGCGGCTGAAGGAGAACGTGGCTTGGGTCAGATCGTTGGTGCCAAACGAGAAGAATTCGGCAGTTTCGGCCATACGGCCTGCGCGAATACAAGCGCGCACCACTTCCAGCATGGAGCCGAACTTGAATTTCACGTTGATACCGTGGGTCGCGTTCACTTCCTGATGGATACGTTGCACATAACTATGGATGCGCTTGAGTTCTTCCACCGTAGCCACTTGCGGCACCATGATTTCGGGATAGATTTCTACTCCTTCATTGGCGCACAGGGCAGCGGCTTCGAGAACCGCACGTATCTGCATCGAATAAATTTCAGGATACGTGATGCCCAGGCGTACGCCGCGATGCCCCAGCATCGGATTGACTTCGGCCAGTGCCCGGACTTTTTTCAGGATCACTTCCTTCTTGTGGATGACATCATCTTCCAGATGCGATTCCTTGAAGTCGGTCAGTCCGCCCATCAATTTGGTCAGGCCGTCGGCATATTGCTGGTAGAGTTTTGGGTTGAGCAGCTTGAGCGTCTCAGGCAGTTCTTCCAGCCCCTTGATGGTGTCGCGCAATTGGTGCAGGTGGGCGATTTCCAGTTCGAGCTGTGCAGCGGTGGGCAGGAATTCGTGCATCGGCGGATCGAGCAGGCGCACGGTGACGGGCAGTCCCTTCATTGCCTTGAAGATGCCCTTGAAGTCGGCACGCTGTATTGGCAACAGGCGATCCAGCGACGCCTGGCGGGCTTCCTGCGTTTCGGCCAGGATCATCTCCTGCACGATGGGCAAGCGATCGGTGCTGTTAAACATGCGTTCGGTGCGGCACAGGCCGATGCCCATTGCGCCGAATTCGCGCGCGCGCTGGGCGTCATGAGGCGTGTCGGCATTCGCCATTACCTTGAGCCTGGACACATCGTCCGCCCATGCCAGAAGCGTGGCCAATTCTTCGGAAAACTCCGCTTCAACTGTGGGCACTTCGCCCGCATAAACATGGCCGGTGCCGCCGTCTATGGTGATGATGTCGCCTTCTTGCAGGGTGGTGCTGCCGATCTGTGCACTGCGCAGCACATCGTTGATGACGATTTGCTCACAACCCGAAACACAGGGCTTGCCCATACCGCGCGCTACCACGGCGGCGTGCGAGGTTTTACCCCCGCGACTGGTCAGGATGCCCTGCGCCTGGAAGAAGCCGTGGATGTCCTCGGGCTTGGTTTCCTCGCGTACCAGAATGATTTTCTCACCGGCGCGACCGCGCGTTTCGGCGGTATCGGCATCGAACACGATCTTGCCTGAGGCCGCGCCGGGCGAGGCAGGCAGTCCCTGTGCCAATGACTTGCCATGGAAATTTGGCGCCAACTGCGGAACCAGCAATTGCTCCAGCACTGCAGGTTCGAGACGCAACAGGGCGCGATCCTTGGAGATCAGTCCCTCATGAAACATTTCTACCGAAGAGCGCACCATGCCGCGTGCGTTCATCTTGCCGTTGCGCGTTTGCAGGCAATACAGGATGCCTTTTTCGATGGTGAATTCGAAATCCTGTACTTCATGATAATGCGATTCCAGGCGGTTATGCAGCGTCATCAACTGGAGATAAATCTCCGGCATTTCCTGTTCCATTTCGGCGATGGCCTTGGGTGTGCGGATTCCCGCCACCACGTCCTCGCCTTGCGCATTGACCAGATATTCGCCGTAAATTACGTTTTCGCCCGTGCCGGGGTTGCGCGTGAAGCCCACGCCCGTGCCGGAATCATTGCCCATGTTGCCGAATACCATGGTGCAGACACTCACCGCCGTACCGCTGGCTTGATCCTTGGTGATTTTGAACTGTCTGCGGTAATCCACCGCGCGCTTGCCCATCCATGAGCCGAATACGGCTCCTATCGCAATTTCCAGCTGTTCGTATGGGTCTTGCGGGAAGGGTTTGCCGCAATGGCGCTCCACGATGGCAAGGAATTCTCCCGCCAATTCCTTCAGGTGCTCGACGCTTAAATCAAGATCCTGAGGCGCGCCATATTTGCGTTTGATCGCGGTCATGCGTTCGTCAAAATGTTCGTCGCTGATGTTGAGCGCGATTTTGCCGAATAGCTGGATGAAACGGCGATAAGTATCGTAGGCAAAGCGCGTGTTGCCGGTTTGCTTGATCAAGCCTTGCAATGACGTTTCGTTGAGGCCGAGATTGAGTATGGTATCCATCATGCCCGGCATGGACATGGACGAACCGGAACGCACCGAGACGAGCAAAGGATTCTCGCCGCTACCGAATCCTTTTCCAGTCTTTTTTTCAAGAGCTTGCATACGTGTCTTAACAGACTCCATCAAGCCGTCGGGCAGTTTATTTTTATCCAGGTAGGCAGTGCACGCATCGGTGGTGATGGTGAAACCGGGGGGGACATTCAAGCCGATCTGCGTCATCTCGCACAGATTCGCGCCCTTGCCGCCCAGCAACATCTTGTTCTTGCCATCACCTTGTTCGAATTCGTAAATGTATTGCTTGCTATCAGTCATAACATCCCCTGTTTAAGATTTGCATTTTGTTGTTGGTTTACGCGATAAAGCCGCTAACCCAACCTACACATCAACTGGTTTTTTTGTAGTCACTATCTGTTCCTGTTGCCATCCGCTGAAGATGCGCATAGCGCTTCTGCAGTTCGTCGTCGTAGGATGCCAGTATTTTCCCACTATCGGCACCCATTTCCTTCACCAGCCCTCGGAAACGCGCTTCCTTCTGGATGAACTCGCTGTAAGACACGGAGGGTTTTGCCGAATCCAGTGTGAGCGGGTTCTTGCCTTGCTCCTCGTTGCGTGGGTCAAAGCGGTATAGCGGCCAGTGACCGGTGCTGACCGCCAATTCTTGTTGCTGGTGTTGCTTGCTCAAGTCGAAGCCGTGCTCAATGCAGGGGCTGTAGGCAATGATAAGCGACGGCCCGTCGAAAGATTCGGCTTCGAGGAAGGTCTTCAGCGTGTGAATGTCCTTCGCGCCATAGGCGACATGCGCGACATACACATGGCCGTAACTCATAGCGATCTGCCCCAAGTCTTTCTTGCCGGTATGTTTGCCTCCAGCGGCGAATTTAGCCATGGCACCGAGCGGCGTGGCCTTGGACATTTGACCGCCAGTATTGGAATAAACCTCGGTATCGAGCACCAAGATGTTGACGTTGCGGCCCGATGCCAGAACATGATCCACTCCGCCGAAGCCGATGTCATAGGCCCATCCATCGCCGCCGACGATCCACACGCTCTTTTTCGCCAGATAGTCGGCCAAGCTTGCCAGATTGCGCGCCTCATCGGAGGCTATCCCAGTCAGCACCTGACGCAAAGCCTCGACGCGCTCGCGCTGGGCAAAGATACCCGCTTCGGTGGACTGATCGGCATTGATAAGGGCTGCGACCAGATCTGCGCCGATTGCATCCTTCATGCGCACCAGCAATTCACGCGCCTGCTCGGCATGTTTGTCTATGCTGACGCGGAAGCCTAAGCCAAATTCTGCATTGTCCTCGAACAACGAGTTTGACCAGGCCGGACCGCGTCCTTCAGCGTTTTTGCTGTAGGGCGTGGTGGGCAGGTTGCCGCCGTAGATCGAGGAACAGCCAGTGGCGTTGGCCACCACCATGCGGTCGCCGAACAACTGGGTGGCGAGGCGGATGTAGGCTGTTTCGCCGCAACCGACGCAGGCAGAAGAAAATTCGAACAAGGGCTGCATCACCATCGCACCCTTGATGGTCGATGTGCGCAACTGGGTGCGGTCGAATTCCGGCAGCTTGAGGAAGAACTCAAAATTTTCGCGCTCGGCGTCGCGCAATGGCGGCAGCGGATGCATTTCGAGCGCCTTGTGTCCGTCAACCTTGGACACAGCCGGGCAGATGTCCACGCACAGCATGCAACCGGTGCAATCCTCCGGTGCCACCTGATAACTGACATGCATGCCTTGCTCGAATTCCTTGCCCTTTATCTGAATGTGCTTGAAGGTGGTCGGGGCATCTTTGGTCAATCCAACTGGAAATACCTTGGCGCGAATAGCGGCGTGCGGGCATACGAACGGGCACTTGCCGCAGTAAATACACAACTCTTCGTCCCATACCGGGATTTCCTGAGCCAGGTTGCGCTTGTCCCACATCGAAGTGCCGGTAGGCCACGTGCCATCGTTGGGGAACGCGCTTACCGGCAGCCGGTCGCCGCGATTGGCCATGATTTCGGCCGTGACATGACGCACAAAGATGGGCGCGTAACTCGGCACTGGATCGGGCATCTTGCGGGTGCTGCTCGCAACCGACGGTACATTCACCTTGTGCAGGTTGGCAACGGTCTCGTCGATCGCCTTCCAGTTGGCGGCCACGACCGCTTTGCCTTTTTTGCTGTAAGATTTTTCGGCGGCATACTTGATCTTTTCTATTGCAAGATCACGCGGCAGCACGCCGGAAATGGCAAAGAAACAGGTCTGCATGATGGTATTGATGCGGCTGCCCATGCCGGTCGCCTTGGCGATGGTAATGGCATCGATCACGTAGAACTGGATCTTCTTGGTGATGATTTGCTGCTGCATTTTGTGCGTCAGCAAATCCCATACTTTATCCGCCGCTATCGGCGTGTTGACCAGGAATACCGCGCCCTCGGCTGCGGAATCCAGCATCTCGTAGCGTTCAAGAAATATCGGCTGATGGCAGCCAATGAAATTCGCATCGTTGTTGCCGATCAGGTAAGGGGAGTGAATGGGCTTGGGCGAAAAACGCAAGTGGGAAATGGTCGCTGCACCGGCTTTTTTCGAGTCGTAAACGAAATAGCCCTGGCCGTATAGCTCTGTCTCCTCGCCCATGATTTTGATGGTGTTCTTGTTGGCACCCACCGTGCCGTCCGAGCCCAGGCCGTAGAATATGCAGCGAGTTACGCCGCTGCCGGCATCGTTGCGGAAATTTTCATCCCATTCCAGACTGGTGTGGGTGAGGTCGTCGTGGATACCGATGGTGAAGTGGTTTTTCGGCTGGTCTTTTTTCAGTTCGTCGAACACTCCCTTGATCATGCCGGGTGTAAATTCCTTGGAAGACAGGCCATAGCGTCCGCCGACCACACGGGGCAGGGCAGCAAACTTGCATGCACCGGAGGTGAAGGATTCGGCAAATGCAGTCACCACATCCTTGTACAGCGGTTCGCCATCCGAACCGGGTTCTTTGGTGCGGTCAAGAACGGCAATGCGCTTGGTCGTGACCGGAATAGCCTTGAGCAACTCGGCGGCGGCGAAGGGTCGATACAGGCGCACTTTCACGATGCCGACTTTCTCGCCGTGGGAGGTCATATGCTCTACGGTTTCCTGCGCAGCATCTGCGCCAGAGCCCATCAGAATCATCACACGTTCAGCATCTGCCGCGCCAACATATTCATACAATTGGTACTGACGGCCTGTGAGCTTGGCAAACTTATCCATCGTCTTTTGTACGATGCCGGGCATGGCGTCATAAAAAGAATTGACCGTCTCGCGTGCCTGGAAATACATATCCGGATTTTGCGCCGTACCGCGCAGCACTGGGTGATCAGGCGTCAATGCGCGTTCACGGTGGGCGAACACCAGCTTGTCGTCTATCATCTCGCGCACGACTTCGAGCGGCACCTGTTCGACCTTGGCAACCTCGTGAGAAGTGCGGAAACCATCGAAAAAATGCAGGATAGGCACGCGCGATTCCAACGTCGCAGCTTGGGCGATCAGCGCCATGTCCATCGCTTCCTGCACCGTATTGGAGGAGAGGTAAGCAAAGCCGGTCGAGCGCGCAGACATCGCGTCGCTGTGGTCGCCGAAAATTGACAGGCCCTGAGCAGCCAGCGAGCGCGCCGCTACGTGCATGACAAATGGCGTCAACTCGCCGGCGATCTTGTACATATTGGGGATCATCAACAGCAAGCCCTGCGAGGCGGTGAACGTGGTTGTTAGCGAGCCGGTCTGCAACGCCCCGTGCACCGTACCTGCAGCACCGCCTTCGCTTTGCATTTCAATTACTTCCGGAACAGTACCCCACAAATTCTTGACGCCCTTTGCCGACCATTCGTCAGAATATTCACCCATCGGCGAGGACGGTGTGATTGGATAAATCGCGATTACTTCGTTGGTCAGATGGGCAATATAGGCGGCGGCTTCATTTCCGTCGAGGGTAACCATATTCTTTTGATGCATCAAAAACTCCTTGCAGTCTGCATTAATTCCGGATTGTCCATTAGGGCGGTTACGCTCCGATGACATAACGGTTAGTCGTGTGAATTTCTAATGCGTTCCATTAGAAACTTGAGTCTCCCCGGTTTTTTGTCTTTCAGCGGGCGGGTTCTAATGCTACCAGTTTTTCATCCTTCTGCGCATGGGCTATGCTTGATTTTTTCTTGTGAGGGACGATAACGGCTCAGGAAAATAAACTCTGGCGGGCATCGTCCGGGATGTCCATTCCCGTGGATTGTGCGCGTTGCAGCAATTCCCAGTAATAGCGGTATGAGGCCCGATCATGCAGTTTGCCTTCAAATTGGATCGGCCCCCAGGCTGCATTTTGGGCGGTGAGCAGCAGGGCTGCGGCCTCGTTGACCTCAGCGAAATCTGGGCGCATGGCTTCGACAATGGGCTGAATCTGGTTCGGATGGATGCTCCACATGCGCAGGAAACCGAACTCCAGCCGGGCGCGACGTGCGTCTTCCCTCACTACGTTGGCATCGCGGATTTCGGTGGTGACATTGTGGCTGGGCACGATGCCGTTGCCCAGGGCGGCGGCGGCGATCTCGCACTTGGCGCGCGCGACCAGCGCGTGGCTGAACTGGCCGGGCGAACGCATGGCGGTGGCGGGAATGGCGCCGTGATGGGCGGAGACAAAGTCCATAAGGCCGAAGTCTAGGGTTTCGACATGGGGCAGGCGGGCAATCTCCCAGACTTCATGCAGCGCACCGGGTGTTTCGATCAGCACATGGACGGGAATTTCGCGGGCAATGCCGTAGAGGCGTCTCAGTTCGTCGAGTGCGGTGATTTGGGTGAGGACATCGTCGGCAATTTCCGGCTTGGGCAATACGACATAGGCCACGCGCTTCCCGGCTCGGCTGATGATGATCTCCAACTCGTCGCGCCAATGCGGATGCCTGACGTCATGGATGCGGACACCGACGCGGTCAAAGCGATTTTCGGCGGAATGCAGCAATTCGGTGATCATGGTTGCGTGCTCCAATTCTTTGCCAGCGGGAGCTCCGTCCTCGCAGTCGGCGGTGATATCGAAGATTGGCAGTTCGTTGACCGATAATTCGGCCTGAATGTGGAGCGCCTTAAGCAGCATCTTTTCGCTGCCGGCAAAATGTTCGCAGGCAGCAAGTCGGGGAAATGGTCGACTGCCCGCGTAGAGCACGGCGGATGGGTGGAGGAGGTTAGTCAAGGCAGGAGTACCTCTAAAAACTTAACGTCATTCCCGCGAAGGTGGGAATCCAGTAATGAAAAAATCCCCTTGCATAGCAAGACAATCCTTAAAGGCATATTGAATTAAACCGCTGGACTCCCGCCTTCGCGGGAATGACGAATTTTAAAGCGCTTGCGGTTCATTCAGAAGTATATTGAATCTCGACCAGAGTCTCGTCCGGCGCTACGCTGTCGCCTTTCTTGACATGGACACTAATCACTACGCCGCTTTGCGGTGCCTGGATTTCGTTTTCCATCTTCATGGCTTCGATGACCAGCACACCGTCGCCCGCTTCGACTTGATCCCCGACTTTGGCCTTGACCTCAACTATGGTGCCGGGCATGGCGGTAGTCACGCAGCCCTGATGGGATGGGCGTGGACGGCTGGAGGTCGCTGCTGTTGCGGCGACCTTTTTCTTGCCGCTGCTCTTGCCGCCGGAAACCTCGATTTCACTCAGGGTTTCGACGATGGCTTCCTCTGAAATGCCATCCACTGAAACATAGAATGGACGCTGGGCTTCTCCATATTGTCCGCTGCCAGTGAGTTTGATGTGGAAGGTTTCGCCATGCAGCGTGACCTTAAACTCGTTGGGCGCATAGCGTTCGGAGGAGATGGTAGCGGCTTCCTTGGGCAGCAACGGTTCAGGCTTGAGGGTGTTGGCGTTGCGCTCTTGCAGGAAAGTTTTTGCCAGTTCCGGGAACATGGCGTAAGTGAGAACATCTTCCTCGCTCTGGGCAAAGGTTTCGCTTTCGGCTTTGAGCCGGTTCATTTCGTCTTCCAGTAAATCCGCTGGGCGACAGGTTACGAGTTCGGCATCGCCGACCGCATCTTTTCTGACTTGTTCATTAATCTTTCCCGGTGCTTTGCCGTAGTGGCCGAGCAGGTAGTTTTTGACTTCATTGGTGACGGATTTGTAACGCGCGCCGGTCAGTACATTCAGTACGGCCTGGGTGCCGACGATTTGCGAGGTTGGCGTAACCAGCGGCGGGTAGCCCATGTCTTCGCGCACGCGCGGGATTTCGTCCAGCACTTCGTTCATGCGGCTGAGCGCGTCCAGTTCCTTGAGTTGGTTAGACAGGTTGGAGATCATGCCGCCAGGTACATGATTGACCAGCACACGCGTGTCCACGCCGGTGAAAGCGCTTTCGAACTGCCAGTATTTTTTACGCACCTCGGTGAAATAGGCGGTGATTTCCTGTAGTGCTCCCAAATCCAGACCAGTGTCGTATGGAGTGCCTTGAAGTGCGGCTACGATGCTCTCGGTCGAGGAATGACTGGCCCCTTCGCCAAAGGAAGAGTTGCAGGTATCCAGCATGGTGGCGCCCGCTTCCACGGCTTTGAGGAAACACATGGCGGACAAACCGGAAGTGGAGTGGCTGTGCAAGTGTATTGGCAGGCTGATGGCGGCGCGCAAAGCCTTTACCAGTTCGAAGGTAGTGTAAGGCGTGAGCAGTCCGGCCATATCCTTGATGGTGATGGCGTCGCAACCCAAGGCTTCAAGTTCACTGGCCAACAGGACGAATTGAGGAATGTCATGCACGGGGCTGGTGGTATAACTGATGCAGCCCTCGGCATTTTTACCGGCTTTTTTCACCGCTTCGATAGAGACACGCAGGTTGCGCATGTCATTCATCGCATCAAAAATGCGGAACACGTCCACCCCGTTGTTTGCGGACTTGCTTACAAATGCACGCACCACGTCATCGGAATAGTGGCGGTAGCCGAGCAGGTTCTGGCCGCGCAGCAGCATCTGGATGCGGCTGTTCGGCAATGCCTTGCGCAGTTTCTTGAGGCGTTCCCACGGGTCTTCTTTCAGAAAGCGCACGCAAGAATCAAAGGTCGCGCCGCCCCAAGCTTCCAGAGACCAGAAGCCTATGCTATCCAGCTTGGTGCAGATAGGCAGCATGTCATCGGTGCGCATGCGTGTTGCGATCATGGATTGATGGCCGTCACGCAGGACTAATTCGGAAATAAGTGTTTTTGCCATGTTGTTAACTAAATTGTTAGGTTGAATTAAATGCCTTCGTGCGCCGCGATGGCAGCCGCAATGGCGGCTGCCCTGAGTTCCGGCGGAACTTTGGTGACGTAATTGATCAGTTCCGGGTGAGACTCCACGAAGCCGGTATTGAAGTCCGCGTTCCTGAAGTCGGGGTGTTTCAGGATTTCCTGGTAATACGGAATGGTCGTTTTGACACCATAGACCACCATGTCGCTCAGTGCTCGGCGACCACGTTCGACGACCCCTTCCCATGTGAGCGCCCAAACGGTGAGCTTGGCGCACATCGAGTCGAAATAGGGCGGGATGACATAGCCGCTGTACATGGCGGCATCAATGCGCACACCGGGGCCGCCCGGCGCATAGTACCGTGTGATTTTGCCGAAGCTGGGCAAGAAGCCATTCTTAGGGTCTTCCGCATTGATGCGGAACTCCATGGCATAACCGCGAAATTTAACTTCTTCCTGTTTGTATTGCAGTTCCAGTCCATCGGCAATGCGAATCTGCTCCTGCACGATGTCGATGCCGGTGATGCTTTCCGTCACGGTGTGTTCAACCTGGATGCGGGTATTCATTTCCATGAAATAGAAATTATTGTTCTGATCGAGCAGGAATTCGACCGTGCCCGCATTTTCATAACCTACGGCGCGGCTGGCCTTGACGGCCAAGTCACCGATATATTCGCGTTGCGCCTGAGTAATCTGCGGCGATGGAGCGATCTCAATCAGTTTCTGGTTGCGGCGCTGGATGGAGCAGTCGCGCTCGAATAGATGGATCGTGTTGCCGTGGCTGTCGCCCAGTACCTGCACTTCAATGTGCCGTGGGTTGACCACGCATTTTTCCAGAAAGACTTCCGGCTTGCCGAAAGCTTTGCTGGCTTCCGAGATCACTCGTTCGTAATTGCTAAGTAGATCTTTATCGCTATCGCAACGGCGAATACCACGTCCGCCGCCGCCATTGGTGGCCTTGAGCATGATGGGGTAGCCGATTCTGTTCGCCAGCACGCGCGCTTCTTCTACATCAACAAGGTTACCGTCGCTGCCCGGCACACAGGGGATACCGGCGGCTATCATGGCATTGCGCGCCTGAATTTTATCACCCATCTGACGGATTACGTCCGCGCTCGGGCCAATGAACTTGATGTCACGACGGGCGCAAATCTCCGCCAGTTCGGGATTCTCCGACAGGAATCCATAGCCCGGATGCAGTGCATCGCATCCCGAGGTTACCGCGACATTGACTATGTTATGCGCGTTAAGATAGCCGGTGACCGGCTCGGAGCCGATATGGTAGGCCTCGTCCGCTTTCTTTACATGCAGCGCATGGCGATCTGCATCCGTGTAGATGGCGACCGACTTGATGCCCAATTCAGAGCACGCACGTACAATGCGAACCGCAATTTCTCCACGGTTGGCGACGAGTATTTTTTTAATCACGAATTATCCTAAATCCGGCTGGATGGCTGGGTTGTGTGTTTCTGCGACTGTTTTCAGTATTATAGCGGCATCGCCTTACCATGAACCATGTTTTAGTTACGGCATAACATAAAACCTCTGGTGCAATACGCTACGCTCATCGCCTCCTGCGGTTGGCGTCTTACGTTTTCAGCGCAACAAACACCTCGTCCAGCATCTTCTTGGCATCACCAAACAACATGCGGTTATTTTCTTTGTAGAAGAGCGGATTGTCGACACCCGCATAGCCGGAAGCCATGCTGCGCTTCATCACGATGGAGGTCTTGGCTTTCCATACTTCCAGCACCGGCATTCCGGCAATCGGACTATTCGGGTCGTCCTGCGCGGCGGGATTCACGATGTCATTGGCACCGATCACCATGGCGACATCAGTATTAGGGAAGTCCGCATTGAGCTCGTCCATCTCGAACACGATATCGTAGGGTACTTTGGCTTCGGCCAGCAGCACGTTCATGTGGCCGGGCATGCGGCCGGCGACCGGGTGGATGCCGAAACGCACATTGACGCCTTGCTCGCGCAGAAGCTTGGTGATCTCGTAGACTGTGTGTTGAGCCTGTGCCACTGCCATGCCATAACCCGGCACGATAATGACATTCTTGGCTTCGCGCAGCAGTTCGGCGGTATCGACCGCACTGATCGCTACCACTTCACCGACCGGTTGCACGTCGCCACTGGCCGCTGCAGGGGTTCCGCCGCCAGTGCCGAAGCCGCCCGCAATCACGCTGATGAAGTTTCGGTTCATCGCGCGGCACATGATGTAGGAAAGAATGGCACCGGAGGAACCAACCAGTGCGCCGGTGACGATCAGCAGGTCATTGTTCAACATAAATCCTGTCGCCGCCGCCGCCCAACCGGAGTAACTGTTCAGCATGGACACCACCACCGGCATGTCGGCACCACCGATGGCCATCACCATATGGATTCCGAACAGCAGCGCGATCACGGTCATCACGGTCAGCTGTATCATGCCTGCGCTCACCGATTCTGAGTGTAGGAACTGCCAACCGGATAGTATGACGATCAGCAGCCCCAAGAGATTCATCCAGTGACGTGCGGGCAGCAGTAGGGGCTTGCCGCCGATTTTTCCCGAGAGCTTCCCAAAGGCGATGATGGAGCCGGAGAAAGTCACTGCGCCGATCAAGATGCCAATGTATATCTCAATCTCGTGGATGGACTTTTCTGCGCTGGTTAATTGGGCCGCAGCTGCCGGGTCAATGTAATTCGCATAACCGACCAACGCGGCGGCAAGGCCGACCAGACTGTGCATCAGCGCGACAAGTTCCGGCATTTGTGTCATTTGCACTTTGCGGGCGGCGTAGAGTCCGACCGAGGCGCCTACCGCCATGGCGCCGATGATCCAGGGAAGGCCAGCCATGGTGACGCGCGGGCCGAATACCGTAGCCAGTACGGCGATGGTCATGCCTATCATGCCGTAGAGATTGCCGCGCCGTGAACTCTCAGGATTGGAGAGTCCGCCGAGGCTGAGGATAAAGAGAATAGTCGCGCCGATATACGAGACGGTTGCCAAGCTTGCAGACATAATTATTTACCTTATTTACGGAACATCGACAGCATGCGACGGGTGACGGCGAAGCCGCCGAACATATTGACCGAGGTGAGCGCGATACCCGCCACTGCAAGCCAGCGTATCAGATCATCAGGCCGGGCATTACCTCCCATCAACGGCGGAGCGATTTGTACCAGAGCACCGATGGCGATGATGCTGCTGATCGCATTGGTGACACTCATCAGCGGCGTATGCAGGGCCGGCGTGACATTCCACACTACCATGTAGCCGACGAAACAGGCGAGTATGAATACGGTGAAGTGACCGAGGAACGCTGCGGGTGCATAGGCGCCGACGAACAGGAACAGCAACGCTGCGACGCCGAAGATCACCGCCGTTTTGCCAGTAGAAGCCGGTGCTCCACCGCCGCCATGACCGTGCGCAGAAGGAGCTGTAATCGGCTTGGCCGCAGGTTTAGCTGGAGCTGCCGGCAGTTTCGGGGCAGGCGCAGGCCAGGTGACCACGCCATCCTTGATGACCGTCAGGCCACGAATGGCGTCGTCGTCCATGTTGACGTTGATGATGCCGTCTTTGGTCTTGCACAACTCTTCGGTCAGACGGAACAGATTGGTTCCATACAGGGTAGAAGACTGCTTGGCCAAACGACTATTCAGATCGGTGTAACCGACGATGGTCACGCCATGCTTCACTACCGCCTGACCAGGCTCGGTCAGTTCGCAATTGCCACCCCGTTCGGCCGCCATGTCAACGATGACACTACCCGGCTTCATGCTCTTCACCATGTCGGCGGTGATCAGCTTGGGCGCGGGCTTACCTGGGATTAATGCGGTGGTGATGATGATGTCCACTTCCTTCGCTTGCTTGGCGTACATCTCGCGCTGGGCCTGCTGGAAGCCCTCGCTCATCACCTTGGCGTAGCCACCGCCGCCGCCACCTTCTTCCTCATACTCGACTTTCACGAATTCGCCGCCCAGAGATTTGACTTGGTCGGCCACTTCGGCACGGGTGTCGTTGGCGCGCACGATAGCGCCCAGACCAGCGGCGGTACCGATAGCTGCCAGACCGGCCACGCCCGCACCGGCGATGAAGACCTTGGCTGGCGGAACCTTGCCCGCAGCCGTGATCTGGCCGTTGAAGAAGCGACCAAAGACATTGGCGGCCTCGATGACGGCGCGGTAGCCAGCTACCCCCGCTTGTGAGGTCAGCGCGTCCATCTTTTGCGCGCGGCTCAACATGCGCGGCAGACAGTCTATGGCCAGCACAGTTGCCTTCCTGGCGGCGAGCTGAGTCATCAATTCCGGGTTTTGCGCGGGCCAGACGAAACCGATCAAGTGGCCGCCTTCGCGCAGGAGACTGACTTCTTCCGTCGTCGGTACGCATACCTTGAACACGATGTCGGATGCAGCCCACAGCTTGGCCGCTCCTTCTATAATCTCCGCGCCTGCGGCGCGGTAGGTATCGTCACTGAAATTCGCTGCATCCCCGGCACCGGATTCCACGGCAACCGTAAAACCCAGCTTGATGAGCTTTTCAACGACATCCGGTACGGTGGCAACGCGCTTTTCCCCTGCGGCTATTTCCCGTGGAACTCCTATCATCAAAGGCATGTGGTCTTCCGTTTCAATAAAATTGTTCTAGAATTATGAATTAATTTTGTACTTGGTCGTGCGCCATTAAAGCCTCGTATCTGGCTGCGCCGGGGCGTGATGTTACTTCAAAAATCTTCCTGCTATCAACCTTCTTTTTTCTGAACCGAACCTTGGACGTTTTTCCGTGGCTGTTGTGTTTCATTTATGTTCCGCGAACGCCTGTTGGCTGGACAGGATTACTTCGATTTCCTCCACGATCTTTTCCTGGCGCAAGGCGTTGCGTTTAAGCGCGAGGTGCGCGATGGTTTCGTCGAGGCGATCCAGGGCATTTCCCATGTGCGCCATACGTTGGCGGTTCTCTGCCGCCAGCGATTCATAGAGCAGGCCGTATAGCGTCGCCAGCAGGTACTGGTCGAGCAGTTCGGCAAAGAATTCTGGAGGCGCGATTTGCAGACCCGGCGGATGCGCGCGATGGGGGGCTGGCGGCAGTTCTAGCGGCAGCAGGCGCTTGAGTTCAGGTTCGCCCCCACCTTCTCCCTCGCTGCCGTGAGCCAAGCAAAACAGTGCCGCGCCAGTTCCGGAAAGCTGTCGGCTCGCAGCATGCAAGGCATCCATCAGTCGATTCAGCACGGCAGGCACGTCTTCCGTCACGGTTGGGCCATCGAGCCTGGCGAGCACGTCGGGGTGGGTTTCAAGTTTCGACCCCAGACGATGGCCCAGCACCAGCAGGGCAGGGGGGGGATTCTTGTTCGGGAGTGCTGCCATTGCAGCCAGCACACGTTCGTTGAAGTTGCCACAAAAACCGCGTTCCGAACCGATCAGCAACAGGATTGCGGGCTGCGTCTCATCCGTGTTTGCAACAGGAAAAAAATTCAAAAAGTCGGCGGCGGCGGCTTCGATGTTGGCCTTCATGCGGCGCTGGTGGCCGATGAAGCGGGCAAGCTTGCGCGTCTCCACCAGCGACAGTCCCTTCATCGCCGTCATGATGCCGCTGATTTCCTTGAGGCGAGCGAAGCGCTGCGCGAGTTCGGCCTGACCGCTCATAATGCATCGACTAGCCAGTTATGCAGCCGGACCAGCCACTCATCACGGGTCGTATCCAGCGGCAACGGCTCGCGCTCCAACCCATCCCGCATCTTTTGCAGAGTGCCGGGCAAACTTTTCAACTCGAAGCTGTCGAGCATCCCGGCGTTGAAGGCGATTAACCAGGCAAGCTGGAAGTTGGCGGACATCGGCGTCAGTCGATCCTGTTTGAGGATTTCGCGCAGCAGCCGTCCGCGCCGGATTTTGGCCTCGGCCCCCGCTTCCAGTTTGGTACCAAAGCGGGTGAAGACTTCCAGTTCGAGAAATTGCAGGTAGTCGAGCTTCATCCTGCCCGCTTCTTCGCGGATGCGCGCGTGCTGCGCCTTGCCGCCGATGCGCGACACCGACAGCGGCACGTCCACTGCGGGCAGCACACCGGAGGCAAACAGGCGGCGGTCGAGATAAATCTGGCCGTCGGTAATCGAGATGAGATTGGTGGGGATGTAGGCGGCGATCTCTCCTTCCTCGGTTTCCACCAGAGGCAGCGCGGTGAGGCTGCCGCCACCGTGTTCCTTCGCGAGCCGGGTGGAGCGTTCGAGCAGGCGCGCGTGCAGGTAGAAGATGTCGCCGGGATAAGCTTCGCGCCCCGGCGGGCGGTGCATCAACAGCGACAGTTCGCGGTAGGCGCGGGCGTGAGTGGTAAGGTCGTCGTAGATCACTAGCGTGTCCTCGCCGCGACGCATCCAGCCCTCGGCGATGGCGCACCCGGCGAAGGGAGCGAGATACTTCATGCCCGGTGTGGCCGTAGCCTCGCCCACCACGATAGTGGTATAGGCCATGGCCCCGTTGCGCTGCAGCAGGTCGATCACCATTGCCGCCTCGGAGCGTTTCTGCCCGATCATCACATAAACGCATTTAACGCCCTGTCCGGCCTGTGCCACTACGGTATCCAGTGCCAGCGAAGTCTTGCCAGTGCCGGAGTCGCCGATGATTAGCTGGCGCTGGCCGCGACCGATGGGGATCAGCGTATCGACTACCTTGCTGCCGGTGTAGAGCGGGCGATTGACGAAATCGCGCGCCACGATGGGCGGCGAGGCATTCTCCAGCGGGGCGTATCCGTCGGCATCATAGGGCGGCAGGCCGTCGAGTGGTTTGCCCAGCGGATCGACCACGCGCCCGAGCAGCCCGTCGCCGACGCCGATTTCGAGCCGTTCGCCGGTATGGGAAACCAGCGAGCCGGAAGCGACACTCGCCTCCGGGTCGAGCAGGATCACCCCGAGGTGCTCTTGTTGCAGTTCGAATACCATGCCCCGGCTGCCGTCCCCAAAGTGCAGGATTTCTTCCGCCGCCGCCGAGGGCAGGCCATGCACCCAAGCGATGCCGTCGCCTACCGAGGTCACGCGCCCCTGCTCGCCCAGCCGCAGGGTAAAGCGGTAGTCGTCTACCCGTTGCGCCAAGCGGTCGAGTAACCCGGCTTCAATCGTCATGATTGAAGCTTTCGCTGAAGAAACCGAGTTCGTCTCGCAGATTGGCCATCAGCACCCAGGAGCCAACCATGATGCACACCCCCGCCTTGAGCATGGTGTCTACACTGAATTCGGGTGCCAGCGTCCGTCCCGCCAAACGTCCAAGGGATTGAGTGAAGGCCGTGCGCTGCGCTTCGTCTAGCGGATAGGCGCTGACCACCTTGATGCTCACCCCGCCTTCGCGCAGAGCCTTCAGCTTCTCCGGAGCCAAGGTGTCGAGTTCGCTCAGGGCAAGCTCCACCAGTTTCGTTTCCAGCTCTGGGCCAGCCAGATGCTCCAGAAAGCGGCTGGCGAAGCGGGCGGCGATGGTTAGCGCTTCACGTTCCAGAACCGCTTCGCGCTCATTTTTTTCGCGCACTTCCAGCATTTGTCGGCGCTGGCGGTCAGCGTCAACTTCAGCCTCCACGGTGGCCAGACGCCGTAACCGCTCGGCGGCGATTTCCTCATCGAGCACTGCCTTGGCCGCAGCACGATCCTTGTCCACTTCCGCCAGACGCGTCTGGTATTCGCTTTTCAGTCCTTCTGCGTCGCGCCGCACCGTCTCGGCATCCGCGATCATCTTCGCCGTCCCGGCTTGGCGCTTCTCGATTACAGCCAGCACCGGGCGATAGAAAAAATGTTTCAGCAGCCACACCAGCACCAGGAAGTTCAACACTTCGAGGGCGAAGGTCGTCAGATCGAATTCCATGGCGCGGCTACTTCAAAATATATTCGAGCAACGGGTTGCGGAACAGCACGATGAGCACGACCACCAGCACGTAAATCGCCAGCGACTCGATCATCGCCAGGCCGATGAACAAGGTGCGCGTGATCGCCTTCTCGGCCTCGGGCTGGCGCGCCAGCGCATCCAGCGCCTGAGAAATGGCGCGCCCCATAGCGATGGCCGGAAAGCACACGCCGATGGCGATGGCAGCGAGCGCGCCGCCGGTGGAAAGCAGGGTGAACCAGGTTATTTTGTCCATCAAAGATTACTCCTTCTTGTTAAATTCATGTAGGGTGGGCACGTCTGTGTGCCCACGCGGGAAACGAAAGTTATTTCCGGGCGGGCAAAAAATTGAACCCACCACTTACCTATTATTTATTCCGCGAAATTTTCCGGCCACAGTCGGGCGGTATGGATCACGGCAAGAATTTCGACAGCGGAAGGCGTGATCTGGTAGGCGACAATAAAAGGGAACTTGGTTATGACCAGTTCGCGGGTGTTTCCAACACGCCCCGGTCTGCCTACCAGCGGGGTGTGGGCAAGCTGCACGGTTTCCCTGCGGATGGCGGAAACAACACGATTGGCGGCTTGCGGATTTTCTTGCCGGATATGGGCGTCAATCTCGGCCAAGTCCAATTGGGCATTTCTGCGCCAGCGGACTTTCACGATGCCGTGTCACTCCTGGCTGCAAAAAAAGCATCCATTTCATCCTCTGGCACCAGGTCTGATTGGCGTGCGGCATCTATTTTTTCGCGCCACCAGATTTGACGTTTGACATAGGATTCGAGCGCAACCGCTGCTACAAAGGATTTTGAACGATGAGTGTCATCGGCAATCCTCTCTAAAGCATCCTTGGTCTCACGGCTCAGGCGGACGGTCAGAGTTGCAGTATCAGGCATGATATCTCCACGGCGTTATATGCACGCTGACGATAATAGCACAATGAATTGTAGCTGGATTGCAACTGCAACAGTCGGCTAACGCGCTCGGGCACTTGGCGGCAGTTAGCTGCCAAAGGACTAAACCGCTTCGCGGTAGGGGCACTCCGAACCTGCTTCTGCGGTTGATTT